>NZ_JBKFBC010000002.1:245330-308698 GCF_053345995.1 Comamonas sp. C24C
GCGCCGGCGCTCGGCGATGCCGCAATCCAGGACAAGGTGATTGCCGGTGCCAATGCTGCCTATGACCGCTTTGGCAGCTTGCTGGAGCGCTATTTTCCGCAGCCTGCAGCCATCGATGCCTGAACACTGTTGCGTACCGTGGTAGCTGGAACGCATTGGCGCAGAAGCGGCCACTCAAGGCCTCCAACGGTCGGCTCGCCATGGCGCTGGGCCATGGCCGGAGGGCTGCTCGGCGGCGCGCTGTGCTTGCTAGCCTTTTTTCCCGCACACTGGCTTGCGGCCCAGGTCGCCATGGCGAGCGGCCAGCGCATCGCGCTGCAGGACGTGCGTGGCTCGGTCTGGAAGGGGTCCGCAGTGCTGATGCTGGCGGGCGGAGCGGGAAGCCATGATGCGCAAGCCTTGCCGGGGCGGTTGAGCTGGAGACTGCATCCGGCCCGCAGCAGCGAGGCGCAGGGCCTGCGCCTGCAGGACTGGGGTGTTGGCGTCGCTGTTGAGCATGCTTGCTGTCAGCGACAAGCGGCGCAGCTGCGCTGGCTGCCCTTGAAACGGGTGTTTCAGCTGTCAGGGCTGGACTGGCAGCTGCCGGCCCAGCTGCTTGCGGGCCTGGGGACTCCCTGGAACACGCTGGGCCTGGACGGCCAGCTTCAGCTGTCCTCGTCCTTTCTTCAATGGCCCGAGAGCATGGAGACTGACTCCATGCAGGGGCGTCTGGAGTTGAAGGCCTTGTCGCTGTCTTCCCGGCTCTCCACACTGCGCCCGCTGGGCAGCTATCGCATGGCACTTGCCGCTCAGCGCGCAGACGCGGGTCCGGTCTTTGAGCTGCAGACGCTGCAAGGTGCGCTGCAACTGAGCGGAAAAGGCCAGCAGCTTGCGGGTCGGTGGCGCTTTCAAGGACTGGCCGGGGCCGAACCCGGACAGGACGCGGCGCTGGCCAATATATTGAACCTGATAGGAAATCGCGGCGGCGATATCGCATGGAGTATCGTGCGCTCTCCGCCTCCCTGATCCATGACAGAACCATCCTCATCCGCCGACTTCCCGACCCCAAGGCCGGAAGCATTGCATAAGCGCCTTTCCCTGCCCCTGCGTTGTCTTTTGACGGTCTTCGCTGTTCTTTGCGTGATATTGGGCCTGATTGGTGCCGTGGTGCCCGGCATGCCTACGACCGTGTTTATCCTGATGGCCGCCTGGGCGGCGGTACGCAGCTCGCCCAGGCTTCACGGCTGGCTGTATGCCCACTCCCTGTTCGGCCCGATGTTGCGAAACTGGGATGATGGCGGGCAGGTAAGCCGTCGCGTCAAATGGATGGCCAGTGCCAGCATGGTGTTCAGCTCTGCGCTGATCTTTCATGTCGCCGAGAACCCGTGGCTGAGCGCGTCGGTGGTGGCAGTCATGGCCTGCGTGCAGATCTGGCTGTGGCTCAGGCCCGAGCCCCAGGCATGAAGTCCGGCCCGGTAGCTCTCTCACCGAGGCAGTGTGCGCTGCTGATGTGCATGCTGATGGCGTTGCTGCAGGCCCTGCCTGCTGCATGGCGAGGACTGCT
This sequence comes from Comamonas sp. C24C, assembly GCF_053345995.1. Classification (NCBI taxonomy): domain Bacteria; kingdom Pseudomonadati; phylum Pseudomonadota; class Betaproteobacteria; order Burkholderiales; family Comamonadaceae; genus Comamonas; species Comamonas sp. C24C. The sequence continues at coordinate 246,874 of NZ_JBKFBC010000002.1, forward strand.
GCGCTATGAGACAGCGGCACTTGCCGATGGGCAATGGTGGAGGCTGCTGTCGGCACACTGGGTGCACCTGAGCTGGGCTCACGCCGCAATCAATGCCTGCGGCTTGCTGCTGTGCTGCTCTTTCGCGGATGCCAGCTGGACGGCAAGGCGTCTGCTTGCCTGCATGGGCTATCTGGCCGTTCTGGTCTCTTTGCTGTTGTGGTCCACCTCGCCTCAGGTGAGCGACTATGTCGGCATGTCGGGCCTGCTCTACGGACTGATTGTCTGGATGCTCCTGCCGCAGGTCCTGCTTCACCGGGATCCCGCGGCCGCCACCGTGCTGCTGCTTGTCATGGGCTGGCTGGCCTGGCAGTCCTGGGTCGGCCCCGATCTGCGCGAACAGAAATTGATCGGTGGCTATATCGTCACCCAGGCGCACTGGTTCGGACTTCTGGGCGGAATCCTTGGCGCATTGAACAGCTGCCGCAGCCAGTTGGTTCAGCGATGAACCGCTGCCGCGAACTATCAGCCGCGATGCGATGTTGCCCACCTTGGCCGATGCCTTGAGCCTGCCGCCAGCATGGGCAGGCTCCCTGGAACGTCTGCGACGGTATCGATTCCGAACAATTGTCAGCATTGGCCTGCAGACTTCGGAGTTGCAACGCACAATGCCATCCTGTGTTTTTTTACCGTCGTGATCATGTCCGATTCTTCTGCGGCTTTGCCAGCCAGTCTGACACCATCCATGCGCGATGTGCTGCGTCGCATGGAGCGGGCCGCGCGCACTCCCATGCACGAGCTCGGCGCGGAAGCTGCCAAAGCGGCCTATGAGGCTGGCGCCGGCGTGCTTGAAATCCCCAAGCAGGCCTTGCCTCGTGTGGAGGAGCTGCAAATTCCTGCACGCGACGGCGCGCAGCTGCCGGCCCGCCTCTATGCGCCTGTGAGTCGCGATGAAGCCCCCGCCGCGGGCCTGCCTGTGCTGCTGTATCTGCACGGCGGCGGCTTTACCGTAGGCAGCGTGGCCACGCATGATGCGCTTTGCCGTCAGCTCGCGTATCTGGCGGGTTGTATGGTCGTGTCGCTGGACTATCGCCTGGCGCCGCAGTTCCGGTTTCCCGTCGCACATGACGATGCCTGGGACGCGCTGCAGTGGCTGGCAGCCCATGCGCAAAACCTGGGGGCGGACGGCAGCCGCCTGGCTGTCGGTGGCGACAGCGCCGGCGGTACGCTGGCGGCAGCCTGTGCCATCGAAGCACGCAACACCGGCCTCAAGCTGGCCTTGCAACTGCTGATCTATCCCGGCACCACGGCGCACCAGGACACCGACTCCCATCGCCGCTTTGCCCATGGACTGGTGCTTGAAGAGGCTTCCATCACCTGGTTTTTTGCGCAATATATCGCCAGGCGCCAGGACCGCGAGGATTGGCGCTTCGCTCCTTTGCTGGCACCCGATGTCGACGATGTCGCACCTGCCTGGATAGGTCTGGCAGAGTGCGACCCCCTGGTGGACGAAGGCGTGGAATATGCTGACAAGTTGCGCATGGCGGGCGTGGCCGTGGATCTGGAAATCTACAAGGGCGTGACCCATGAGTTCGTCAAGATGGGGCGCGTGATTGCCGAGGCGCGTCAGGCGCACCGGGACATGGCGCAAGCCTTGCGCGGCGCGTTTGGATTGAATTGAAACCAGAGTAAGAACTATGAATCGACAGGACTTTCGCAGCTTTACGCGTATCGAGGTGCGCTGGGCCGAGGTGGACGCGCAGAAGATTGTTTTCAATGCCCACTATCTGATGTATGCCGATGTGGCCATCACCAACTACTGGCGCCAGCTGGCCATCCCCTATGAGGCCGGCTTTGCATCGCTGGGCGGCGAGCTCTTTGTAAAAAAGGCCAGCACGGTCTATCACGGCTCGGCCACTTTGGGCGATGTGCTGGATGTCGGCATCCGCTGCGTCAAACAGGGCAACACCTCGCTGCAGTTCGAGGCAGGCATCTTCCGCGGCATGGAGCTGCTCAACACCGTGGAGCTGATCTATGTCTTTGCCGATGCGGCGACGCAGACCCCCAGGCCCGTGCCTCAGGCCATGCGGGATCTGCTCACGGCCTATGAAGCAGGGCAGGAGGTCGTCACGCTGCGCTCGGGCAGCTGGAACGACCTGGGGCGCGACGCCGAGCGCCTGCGCCTGGCCGTGTTTGTGCGCGAGCAGGGCGTACCGCGCGAGATCGAGATTGACGAGCTCGACCCCGTGGCGCGTCATGTGGTGCTGTTCAATGGCCTGAACCAGCCCGTGGCCACGGGCAGGCTGGTCAGCGATGCGCCGGGCGTGGGGCGTATCGGCCGCATGGCCGTGGATCGCAGCGTGCGCGGCGGTCGCTGGGGGCGTATGGTGCTCGAGAGCCTGATGGATGCGGCGCGCGATCGCGGCGACAAGGAAATCGTGCTGCACGCGCAGCGCCATGCCGAAGTCTTCTATCTGCGCGCAGGCTTTACGCCGGTAGGCGAGCCTTATGAGGAGGCCGGTATTCCCCACATCACGATGCGCAGAGTGCTTTGATACATCTGTTTTGATAGCTTGAAACGCTTTATCTGCAAGTGTTCAAGCCCGATTTGATGCTTGATGCAAAGGAGCGTCCATGGCAAGAATCATGACCGTCCTCTGTCTGATCGGGGTGGCGGCCGCTGCCTATGTGGCTTATCGCTACGGGGTGTTCTGAACTCGATCGGGCGAGGCCAGGGACAGAGGTAGCCGAGCGGCTGAAGGAGAGCGCAACCCGCTGGCGGGAGCGCTCTGCGGCGGCCTGCTTCGCAGGCCTTGTCGCACGCAGGCTCGAACTCTTTTCGTTCTCATCTGCGTGCTGGGGGCATTACTGCAACTGATCCTTCAGCGCGGTGATGGCCTTCTGGGCGCAGGCTTCGTCCAGATGGCCGCCAGGCGCACCGGCCACACCAATGGCACCAATGGTTTCATTGCCGATCTTCAGGGGCACGCCGCCGCCCAGTACCAGGAAGCCGGGGATATTTGCCATGCCGGCTGCATCGGGATTGGACTGAATGGCCTTGGCGATGCCGCTGGTGGGGTTGCGCGACGACGCCGAGGTGAAGGCCTTGGCGCGCGAGGCTTCGACGGTATGAGGGCCGGCGCCGTCGGCACGCACCATGGCCAGCAGCACTCCCGAGCGGTCCAGCACCGAGGCGCTGACGTTGTAGCCGTCGGCGCTGCAGGCCGCCACGGTCTGCTGGGCCAGCTGCAAGGCAGTGGCGCTGGCGATGCTACGGGTGGAAACGGTGGCTGCGGAAGCGGCGGCGGCGGCCAGGGTCAGGGTGCAGAAGGCGATGTTGCGCAGGCGTTGGTTCATGTCAAAGCTCCTTGTGGATTGGGGTGAACAAGCGATGACAGAACTTTAAGAAGGGCTGCTTTCGGCGCCCATTCGCAAGGCAACGGATGGCCATCGGTAATCCTACCGAGTCTGGCCGCTTACAAGGCTGCAGTCAGCAGCAGTCTTGTCTGTTCTGCGACCGAGCCAGTACCCAGCTTTTCGGCCAGCCTGGCGCGGTGTGTGTCCACGGTACGCACCGATATATCGAGCGCCGCTGCGATCTCCTTGCTGCCCAGGCCCTTGGTGATCAGCTCCAGCACCTCGCGCTCGCGCTCGGTCAGGCCGCGCAGGCTTTGGCGGGCTTCGTTGCGCTCGGCCTGCTGGTCAAGCCGTGCCTGCGCCGACTCGATGGCCTGCAGCAGGGTCTGCTCTTCGATGGGCTTGGTCAGAAAGTCGGTGACCCCCGCCTTGAAGGCACGGCGGCAGGCATGCAGATCGCCGTGGCCGGTGATCACGATCGTGGGCCAGTCCACGCCCTGTGCCATGAGCTGTTCGTGTAGCTGCAGGCCCGACATCATGGGCATGCGCAGGTCGGTGATCAGGATGCCGGGCTGGCTGCGGTCCAGATGGGCCAGGCAGTCGGCGGGAGATTCAAAGCAGGTCACGGGCAGCTCATAGGTCTGCAGCAGCAGATGCAGAGCATTGCGCACCGACGGGTCATCATCGATCAGATAAATCATGCGGGCAAATCGGTTCCATCCAGCGGCAGATGCATGACAAAGCGGGCGCCATGCGGGCCGGGCACATATTCCAGACGGCCGCCCATGCGCTCCATCAAGGTGGCGCACAGCGGCAGGCCCAGCCCCATGCCGTCGGACTTGGTGGTGAAAAACGGCTCGAAGATGCGCTCTGCCGTGGCCGCAGTCATGCCCGGGCCGTTGTCCTGCACCACGAGCAGGGCCTCGCCACCGCTTTGCTCCAGCGTGATGGCGATGGCGGCTTGCGCATCCTGCGCCTGGCCAAGCGCATCGAGCGCATTGCGCACCAGATTGTGCAGCACCTGCTCCAGCGCCACCGGGTCGGCCCAGGCGCTGCAGGGCTGCAGCGGTGCCTGCCAGCGCAGCGCCACCTTGGCCTGGCGTGCCGGGCCTTCCAGCAGCAGCAGGGCCTGATCGACGACCTGGGCCAGATCCAGCCTTTGCGGCTGGCTTGGGGCATTGCTCACATAGCTGCGCATGCGCTCCAGGATGGCGCCTGCGCGCCTGGCCTCGCGCACATTGGCCTGCAGGGCCGTCGCCAGCAGTTCGGTCTTGCCCAGTTCGTGGGCGCGCAATGCGGCCTGGCTCTGGCTGAGCAGGGCGGTGACGGGCTGGGCCAGCTCATGTGCGATGCCCGAGGCCATCTCTCCCATGCCGTTGACGCGCGAGGCATGGGCCAGCTGTGCTTCATTGGCCAGCAGCTGGGCGCGCCGCTGGTGGCGTCTGGCCTGCTGGCGGCTTTGCCAGATCAGATGAGCTGCACCGACCAGCATGGTGCTGATCAGGGTACTGATCAGCACCATGCTCCAGCTCACCAGACTGCGGGGGCGGCTGAGCAGTTGCACCTGCAGAGGCTGGTCATAGCCGGCGAGTGTGAATTCGCCAAATTTGTGGCTTTGCTGCAGCTGTGCAGCGGGCTCCAGCAAGGTGTGGTCATGAAGGCGTATGCGCAGCCCGCTGTCATCGGGCAGGACCTTGTCATCCAGCAAGTGAGAGGAATCAATGCGAACGCAAAGCCAGCCTTCGGGGTCTGCTATCTTTTTGAGAAAAAGATAATGACCCGGGTGCAGGGCGTCAGGCAGGCTGGCGCTGGCTCGCGGTGCCAGCGGAGCGGCAGTCTGCACCACGGCCGGGTCCCGGCAGCTGCCGGAGGCGGGCGTGGCAGCAGTGACCAGCTGGATTTCCTGGACGCGCGGGTAAATGGTCTGCACCGACTGCGCAATATGCTGCAGAGCCGATGACTCCTTGGCTGCATCCAGCGGTGCCACGGCAGTCAGGGCGGTAAGGTGGGCCTTGTGCTGGGCCACCTTCTCCAGCATCTGGCGTTGTACGGTCTGGGTCAGCTGCAACTGCTCCTGCTCCTGGCGGGCATGAGCCTGCCACCACTGCAGGGCCAGGATCAAGGCGCAGAGCAGCCCCCAGGCCAGGGCCAGCAGCCAGCGGTGGCGGTAGTCCGGGGAAGAGTTGCTCATGCGCCGAAGTGTAGCGGTGGCCTGGCTGGCAATGCCGGGTCAGCGGCACTGCGGGCCCGAGGACGCTTAGATATCCGTCAGCAGCTCGTAGGGCAGGGGCAGGACCTGAAGCGCAATGCCCTTGCCTGCATCGGCGCTCTGGCCTTCGGCCAGCGCCGCATGGGCAAACAGATCGTCGCGGGTGGAGGAGGCAATCTGCATGGAAACGATGGCATCCCAGCCGCCTTGCGGAGTTGCTGCTGCCTGGACCACGGTGCCGGTTGCCTGCTCCAGGTCTTCGGCGCTGAAGACTTCCTGGCCCACGCTCAGAGCCTGCTCGGCATGAACCAGATAGGCGCGGCGCTTGAGTGTGCCGCGGAACTGGCTGCGGGCCACCACTTCCTGGCCGGGGTAGCAGCCCTTCTTGAAGTTGACGCCGCCCAGGGATTCGTAGTTCAGCATCTGGGGCACGAAGGCATCCACCACCGGGGCCGACAGCGTGGCCACGCCGCTTCGGACTTCGGACCATTGCCAGAGATCTTCGCTCAGCAGCTGTCCTTCGGGGGCCTGACCCGCAGGGCCGATCCACAGCGCACGCTGGTTGCCTGCAGCGGGGTAGAGCGCCAGCACATGGGCATCGCCTTGCTGGCTCAGAGTCCAGGGTGCGGCTGCCGCGCCCGCATAGTTCTCGGCGGCCTGGCCGGTCAGTCCGTAAAGAGCAAAGTCAGCCGTCGCATCGCTGAGCTTGCACTGGGCGCGCAGCACAAACATGGATAGGCGCTTGAGCGTGGGAGCCAGCAGGCTGCGGTCACAGATCAGCACAATTTCGTCAGCGCTGCGCCTGAAGCCGATGAAGCTGGCCAGCATGCGGCCCTTGGCCGTGCAAAAGGCTGCGAGGCGGGCCTGATCGAACTTGAGCAGCGCGAAATCGTTGCTCAACTGGCCATGGAGAAAGCTGGCTGCGTCGGCGCCAACGGCGCGGATGACACCAAAGTGGGAAATGGGGGTAATGCCGTTCAGGGGCAGCGTCTTGGGCTGGGTCATGGCTGAATTATGATCGTCGCTCTGTGTACTGATGGATCTAGCTTGTGCGTGCCCTTATTCGAGCACTGATATTTTTGCTGCTGCTGGCTGCCCTGGCGGCAGGCGGCGCCTGGTGGTGGCTGAACCAGCCGCTGCAGCTGTCCGAACCCAATCTGGAGCTGGAGATCGAGCCCGGCACCACGCCGCGCGGCGTGGCGCAGAACGTGGTCAAGGCTGGGGTGCAAACCGATGCGCGTCTGCTCTATGCGTGGTTTCGCTTCTCGGGCAAGGACCGCGCCATCAAGGCCGGCAACTACGAACTGAGCACCGGTCTCACACCTTATGTGCTGTTGCAAAAGCTGGCGCGCGGCGAGGAAAGCCTGCGTGCGCTGACTCTTGTCGAAGGCTGGAACTGGCGCCAGGTGCGAGCGGCGCTGGCGCGTGAGGAATTCCTCAAGCAAGACAGCGCAGGGCTCAGCGACGAAGCCGTGATGACGGCCCTGGGCCGGGTGGGCGTGCCGCCCGAAGGCCGTTTCTTCCCCGACACCTACACCTATGCCAAGGGCAGCTCGGACATGGCCGTGCTGCGCCGTGCACTGCACGCCATGGATCGCCGTCTGGCCGATGCCTGGGCCATGCGGGCGGCCAATACCCCGCTCAAATCTGCCGATGAAGCCCTGACCCTGGCCAGCATCGTGGAAAAGGAAACCGGCCGCGCTGCAGACCGGGCGCAGATTGCCGGCGTTTTCTCCAACCGCCTGCGCATAGGCATGCGCCTGCAGACCGATCCTTCGGTGATCTACGGCGTGGGGGCCAGCTTTGACGGCAACCTGCGCAAGCGCGATCTGCTGGAGGACACGCCCTGGAACACCTATACCCGTGCAGGCCTGCCCGTCACGCCGATCGCCATGCCCGGCAAGGCGGCGCTGATGGCGGCAGTGCAGCCCGATCAGACCAAGGCGCTGTACTTCGTGGCCAGGGGCGATGGCACCAGCCATTTCAGCGCCTCGCTGGACGAGCACAATAGGGCCGTCAACCGCTACCAGCGCGGTCAGTAAGCAATCCTTGAGGGCGGCAGGTCATGGCCTGTGCCCTGTGTCGAATCAAACAACTGGTGTCGCCATGCGCTGCACTAGAGGAAATATCAGTGAGTACAGCTTTACCCAAGGGTCTGTTCATCAGTTTTGAGGGCATCGACGGTGCGGGCAAGTCCTCGCATATCGAGGCACTGGCCCAGGCTTTTCGCGATCAGGGCCGAGTGGTCACGCTCACGCGCGAGCCCGGTGGCACGCCGCTGGCCGAAAAGCTGCGCGCCCTGATGCTGCATGACGCCATGGACCCGCTGACCGAGGCGCTGATCGCCTTCGCGGCCCGGCGCGACCATCTGGTGCAGGTCATAGAGCCGGCGCTGGCGCGCGGCGAGGTGGTCATCAGCGACCGCTTTACCGATGCCACGTTCGCCTACCAGGGCGCGGGCCGTGGCTTCAGCTGGGAGCAGCTGTCGGTTCTGGAGCGCATGGCGCAGAGCGGCACGGCGCTGCAGGCAGGGCAGGCCCCGGATTTCATGCGCGAGCCCGACATGACGCTCTGGTTTGACCTGCCCGCCGAAGTGGCGGCCGAGCGCCTGGCCACGGCCCGTGTTCCCGACCGCTTCGAAGCCCAGCCCGGCGAGTTCTTTGCCCGAGTGGCCCAAGGCTATGCCGAGCGCGCCCGGACGGCGCCTCAGCGCTTTGTGCGCATCGACGCCCATGCCAGCCGCCATGCCGTGTGGCAGCAGATCATCCAGGCCGTGGTGCGCAAGGGCTGGCTGGCCATCATGGTGGGTAGCAAGCCATGAGTGCACCCGATCTCGAAGCGCCCTGGATCGCCGCACAGCGTGGCCGCTTGCTGGCCCAGCGTGGTCATGCCTGGCTGCTGCAAGGGCCTTCGGGTCTGGGCCAGTACGCACTGGGCCTGTCGCTGGTGCGCGCCTGGCTCTGCGAGCAGCCGTCTGCGCAAGGTGCTTGTGGGCACTGCGCCAGCTGCCATGCCATAGATGTGCGTGCCCATGCCGATCTGTGCGTGCTCATGCCCGAGGTGCAGATGATGGAGCTGGGCTGGCCGCTGCCGGAAAAGGCCCAGGCCGACATCGACGACAAAAAGCGCAAGCCCAGCAAGGAAATTCGCGTGGAAGCCATGCGCGATGCCGTGGAGTTCTGCCAGCGCACCAGCGCGCGCGGACGCGGCAAGGCCGTGCTGGTCTACCCGGCCGAGCAAATGAATGCGATTACCGCCAACGCCCTGCTCAAGACGCTGGAGGAGCCGCCCGGAGACACCCGCTTCGTGCTGGCCAGCGAGGCCGCGCACCAGTTGCTGCCCACCATTCGCAGCCGCTGCCTGACGCACACCATGACCTGGCCTGTGGCGGCCGAGGCCGCGCAGTGGCTGCAGGCGCAAGGTTTGAACGAACCGGATGCCGCAGCGGCCCTGCAGGCTGCCGGCGGTCGACCCGGCGATGCGCTGCGCATGGCGGCGGACGCGGGCAAGGCCGCTGCCTGGGCCCAATTGCCAAGGCAGCTGGCCAAGGGGGATGTGGCGGCGCTGGCGGCTTTTGCGCCGGTGGATGCCGTGCAGGCGCTGCAGAAAATCTGCCACGACCTGATGGCGCTGGCCGGTGGCGGCGAGCCCCGCTATTTCTCGCCTGCCGATCTGCCGGGCAAGCCGCTGCCCATGGCGCTGCTGGCCGAATGGTCGCGCGAGCTGGTGCAGGCGGCGCGCACGGCCGATCACCCCTTCAACGCCGGGCTGATGATGGAGGCTCTGGCCTCCAGGGCGCGGGCGGTGCTGATCTCGGGCAAAGCCGCAAGAGCCGTGCGCTAGGTCATGAAGCACGGTTTGGTCAAAATATTCCCGGGTGTTAACCTCGCCACTACCGCCGCCCGGCTGCCACAAGAATTCCGCTACCCACTATGAACGCAACTACCACCCCTCGTCCCAGCGTGATGCAGCTGGCGATCAAGGAAAAGGCGGCACTGTATGCCGCCTATATTCCGTTGTTCGCCGAAGGGGGGATTTTTGTGCCCACGCAGCGTGACTATCGTTTGGGCGATGATGTCTATGTTCTGCTCACCTTGCCCGACGATCCGCAGCGCTATCCGGTCGCGGGCCGGGTGGCCTGGGTGACGCCGGAGCGTGCTTCCGGCAACCGGACCCAGGGTGTGGGCATCCAGTTTCCCAAGGATGCCAAGTCTGCCGAGCTCAAGGCCAAGATCGAGCAGATTCTGGGCACGGCCCTGAGCTCCGAGAAGCCGACCCAGACAATCTGATTTAGGACTTACGCAAACAAGAACTCAACTACAGCCTGTCTTCTGCGGCAGTCAGCTTGCCTAAACCTGTTTTGCGTAAGTCGTGTGATTTTTAATACTGGCGCGCTCTCACACCAGAGGCGCCGAGCAAGAGCCGTCTCGCAGCGATGGCGTCGTCCCCCGGGGGGAAGCGGCGCAGCCGCTCAGGGGCGGTCCAATTTCTATGTTTACCGATTCCCACTGCCACCTGAATTTCCCCGAGCTGAGCGCCAATATCGCGCAGATCCGCGAGGCCATGGCTGCCGCCAAGGTCACGCGCGCGCTGTGCATCAGCACGACGATGGAAGAGTTTCCCGAGGTGCACCAGCTGGCGCTGGACTATGACAATTTCTGGGCCACCGTGGGCGTGCACCCCGATACCGAAGACATGACCGAGCCCAGCGTGCAGGATCTGGTGGAGCGCGCCGCGCTGCCGCGCGTGGTGGCGATCGGCGAGACCGGGCTCGATTACTACGGCATGGAAGACCGCAAGGGCGGTCGCACGATTGCCGATCTGGAATGGCAGCGCGAGCGTTTTCGCACGCATATCAAGGCCGCGCAGATCACGCAAAAGCCGCTGGTCATCCACACCCGCAGCAGCTCCGACGACACCCTGGGCATTTTGCGCGAGTGCGGCGAGGCCGATTCCGGCACCCAGGCCGGCGGTGTCTTTCACTGTTTCACCGAAACCGCCGAAGTGGCCCGTGCCGGTCTGGACATGGGTTACTACATCTCCCTGTCGGGCATCGTGACCTTCAAGAATGCCCAGCATCTGCGCGATGTGGCGGCCTTCGTGCCGCTGGACCGGCTGTTGATAGAAACCGACAGTCCCTATCTCGCGCCCGTGCCCTACCGAGGCAAGACCAATAATCCTTCCTACGTGCCTTTTGTGGCCAGGCAGATTGCCGAGGTGCGCGGCATTTCCATCGAGGAGGTGGCTGCTGCCACCAGTGCCAACTTTGACCGCCTGTTCAAGGGCGTGACCTTGTCCGTGAACTCTGGAGCGAGTGCATGAGTCTTTTTGCTGCCCCATCGATTGCATCGTCATTGAACCGCCGCCAGAGCCTGCGCTGGGCGGGGGCTGCTGTCGTCGGGGTGGCGGGCCTGCCAGGGCTGGCCCTGGCCAATGACTACGAGGACTATTCGCGGGCGCTGGTCAGCGACAACTCCAGTGCCATGGTGAATCTGATCTTTCGCGGCTTCAACGCCAACACCCTGGACTCGCGCGGGCGGCCGGGGCTGGTGGCGGCTTTGCATCAGGACTCGCTCAAGGTCTTTGACGTGCTGCTCAAGGCTCCGCGCATCGATGTCAATCTGGCCTCACGCCAGAACGAGACGCCGCTGATGATGGCCTGCATCAAGGGCCACCTCGATATCGTGCGCGAGCTGATCAAGCGCGGCGCCGACGTGAATCGAGAGGGCTGGGCGCCGCTGCACTATGCGGCCTCCGCCGATACGCCGCAGACGCTGGAGATCATCAAGCTGCTGCTCGAAGAAAGCGCCTATATCGATGCTGCATCGCCGAACGGAAGCACGCCGCTGATGCTGGCCGCCCAGTACAGCAGCGAAGCCGTGGTCAGGCTGCTGCTGCAGGAGGGAGCGGACGTCACGCTGCGCAACCAGCGCAATATGACGGCAGCGGACTTCGCCAGGCTGGTGGATCGGCAGTACATGGTCGATCTGCTGGGCAAGGCGCTGCAGCATGAGCGCCGTACCCAGCCCCCGCGCGGGAGCTGGTAGCGGACGGGTTCAGTACCGGGCTAGCTATTTTGATAGCTTCTAGCGCCCAATGAAAAAGGACTTCAGGGCCATTTGACTCTGAAGTCCTTTATTTATATGCGGTAGCAGCTCTTAAATTTGAGGCTCGCCAGGGGTCGAGCTGCGCACCTGGTTGTGCAGGCGGGCGTAGAGGCCGCCCAGTTCCATCAGTTGTTCATGCGAGCCTTGCTCGGCAATCTGGCCGCGCTCCATGACGACCACGCGGTCCGCATGCTCGATGGTGGACAGGCGGTGGGCAATCACCAGCGTGGTGCGGCCCTGCATCAGTCGGTTCAGCGCCTGCTGGACCAGTCGCTCGGACTCGTTGTCCAGTGCCGAAGTGGCTTCGTCCAGGATCAGAATCGGCGCGTCCTTGTAGAGCGCGCGGGCAATGGCCAGGCGCTGGCGCTGGCCGCCTGAGAACTGGCTGGCATTGTGGCCCACCAGGGTGTGCAGGCCCTGGGGCAGATTGCGCACGAAGTCGCCCAGATTGGCGGCCTCCAGAGCGGACCAAACGCGGGTTTCGTCAATATCCCTGCCCAGAGCCACATTGGCCGCGACGCTGTCGTTGAGCATGACCACGTCCTGGCTGACCATGGCGAACTGCTGGCGCAGCGTGTTCAGGTCCCAGTCGGCCACGGGAACGCCTTCCAGCAGGATCTGGCCGCTGGTGGGCGAGAAAAAGCGGGGCAGCAGATTGACCAGCGTGGTCTTGCCGGCGCCGGACGGGCCGACCAGGGCCACGACTTCGCCGGCCTTGACGTCCAGGCTCAGGTGCGAGAGGGCCGGAGCCTTGTCCGGGCCGAACTGCACGCTCACATCGCTCAGCTGCAGTGCGCCGCTGACCTTGGCGGAGGGCTTGAAACTGCCGCCTTGCTCGTCGGTGGAGCCTTCGAGCAGGGCCAGGCCACGCTCCAGTGCGGCCACGCCACGCGTGATGGGGTTGGCCACATCGGCCATGCGGCGAATGGGCGCAATCAGCATCAGCATGGCCGAGATGAAGGCGGCAAAGCCGCCCACGGTCACATCCTGCACGCTGGCCGAGCCGATGGCGGCGCCACCTTCGCGGCTTTGCCACAGGGCGATGCAGAGAATCACCGACAGCGCAATCGCCGCCAGCACCTGGGTCAGCGGCGTCATGGCGGCCGAGGCGATGGTGGCCTTGGTGTTCAGGCCGCGCAGCTGGCGGCTCAGCTCGCCAAAACGCGACTGCTGCGAAGCCTGTGCGCCATGCAGGCGCACCATGCGGTGGGCCAGAACGTTCTCCTCCACCACATAGGCCAGTTCGTCGGTGGCCGTCTGACTGGACTTGGTGATGCGGTACAGGCGGCGCGACAGCGTCTTCATGACCCAGGCCACGCCGGGCACCATGAAGGCCACGATCAGCGTGAGCTGCCAGTTCAGATAGATCAGATAGCCGAGCAGGGCGATCAGCGTGAAGCCGTCGCGAGAGATGCTCATCATCGCCTGCACCAGTTGCTGGGCACCGGTCTGCACCTCGTAGACGATGGTGTTGGACAGCGCCGATGCCGATTGCCTGGAAAACAGGCTCATGTCGGCGGCCAGCAGGCGCTCGAAGAGTTTCTGGCGCAGACCCAGCATGCCGTCATTGGTAATGCGTGCCAGCGCGTACTGCCCCGTGAACTGGGCCAGGCCGCGAATCACGAACAGGCCGATCAGAAACACGGGCACCGTCCACAGCGGCAGCGACCCTGCCGTGAAACCGCTGTCGAGCAAGGGCTTGAGCAGCGCCGGCATGGCAGGCTCGGTCGCCGCACCCACCAGCGTGGCAAAAATGGCCAGACCCCAGGCCCAGCGCTGGCCCGAGAAATAAGGCGTCAGGCGCTTGAGGCGCTGCATCAGCGGCAGATCGGATGGATGGGCGGGGACAGCTGGAGCGGGAGCGGCCTTGGCGGTCTCGCTCGGCGATGGGGACGGTGTGGCTTGCATAAGCGCGTGATTTTAGGGCTTGTGCTTTTGGAGTCCGCACGGATCTCAATAGATGAAATTTGGGATGAAGTTGTAACCAACTATGCCTGTTTGAATATAAAGCGCAAGCCTGCGGCAGAATTGGTCCGGGGCTTGTCTCTGCAGACATGCAGACTCTGGCATGCTCCCGATCTGAAAATTTTGTGGCACTTGCGTTTGATCACCCTACTGAGCACGTTCTTACATCAGGAATCCGTCAGTGTGTGTAACATTCGCGCTTGTGTTTGTACCGGGCAATTCCGGAAATTTTGATGGCTGCCAATGACTATTGACCGACTTCCATCCCTGACAACCTGGGCGGCAGGGCCGCGCGCTTCCCGTAGAGCCATGCTGGCAACGCTAGCCGCCACGCCGGCCCTTCCGGCACTGGCCCAGTTCAGGGTTGAGGTAACAGGCGTGGGCCTGACACAGCTGCCGATCGCAATCGCCCCGTTCAAGGGGGAAGGTTCGGCCCCGCAGAAGATTTCCGCCATCATCCAGGCCGACCTGGAGCGCAGTGGCCAGTTCCGCGGCGTGGACGCTTCCGGCGTCGCGCTGGACGAGACCTCGCGTCCCGACGTGGCGCAGTGGCGCCAGAAGGGTGCCGATTCGCTGGCCACCGGCAGCATCACCCGCCTGGCCGATGGCCGCTGGGATGTGCGCTTCCGCCTCTGGGATGTGGTCAAGGGCCAGGATCTGGGTGGTCAGGGCTTTGCCGTGACCACCGGCGACCTGCGTCTGGTGGCGCACCGCATTGCCGACTACATCTACGAAAAGCTCACGGGCGAGAAAGGCATTTTCTCCACCCGCATTGCCTATGTGACCAAGGCCGGCGCCCAATACCGCCTGTGGATTGCCGATGCCGACGGTGAGAATGCCCAGTCGGCGCTGTCCAGCCCCGAGCCCATCATTTCCCCCGCCTGGGCGCCCAACGGCACCCAGCTGGCCTATGTGTCCTTCGAGTCACGCAAGCCCGTGGTCTATGTGCACGACGTGGCCAGCGGCCACCGTCGTCTGCTGGCCAATTTCCGCGGCTCCAACAGCGCTCCGGCCTGGTCGCCCGACGGCAGCCGTCTGGCCGTGACACTGAGCCGCGATGGCGGCTCGCAGCTGTATCTGCTCAGCGCCCAGGGCGGCGAGCCGCGCCGCCTCATGCAAAGCAGCGGCATCGATACGGAGCCCTGCTTCTCCAGCGATGGCCGCACCATCTATTTCGTCAGCGACCGTGGCGGCGCCCCTCAGGTTTACAAGGTCTCGTCCTCGGGCGGCAGTGCCGAGCGCGTGACCTTCAGCGGCACCTACAACATCTCGCCCGCCATCAGCCCCGACGGCAAATGGCTGGCCTATGTCTCCCGCGTGGGCGGTGGCTTCAAGCTGCAGGTCATGGATCTGGCGACAGGCACCGTGAACTCCGTCACGGACACCACGGCGGACGAGAGCCCGAGTTTTGCGCCCAACAGCCGTCTGATTGTTTACGCCACCATCCAGGGCGGCCGCGAAGCACTCATGACCACCACCCTGGACGGCAAGATCAAGGCGCGCCTTGCAGGGCAGGGCGGTGACATACGCGAGCCCGACTGGGGCCCGTTCCAGAAACACTGATCTGAAGTTTGCGTTCCCTCTTTCTTTCTAGTGATGAAGTCCGTTGTGGACTGTTCGGAGAAATCTCATGTTGACTATCAAACGTCTTTCTTTGGCTTTGGCTGTGACCGCTCTGGTCGCTGGTTGCAGCTCGGGCGTCAAGCTCGACGACAAGCCTGTTGACGGCTCGCTGTCGAGCCAGGGTGCCGGCGCAAGCGGCCAGGGCCAGAGCGGCGTGTCCGGTGTGGACCTGACCGGTTCTGCCGCCTCCAAGGCCGGCCCTCAGGGCGTCAGCCGCATCGTGTATTTCGACTTTGACAGCTACTCTGTCAAGGCCGATGCACAGCCTCAGATCGAAGCCCATGCCAAGTTCATCAAGGCCAATCCTGCGGCCAAGGTGCAGCTGGAAGGCCATACCGACGAGCGCGGCGGTCGTGAATACAACCTGGCTCTGGGCCAGAAGCGTGCCGAAGCCGTGCGCCGCTCCCTGGGTCTGCTGGGTGTCAACGACGCTCAGGTTGAAGCGGTGAGCTACGGCAAGGAAAAGCCCGCTGCCGAAGGCCATAGCGAAGACGCTTACGCCCAGAACCGTCGCGTTGAAATCAACTACCGTTAATGATGAAGCAGGCCTTGTTGACTCTCCGTCACGCAACGCTGCCTCGCCTGGTGGTGGCCGGCCTGCTGGCCGGCTCCGCCATCAGCGCCCATGCAGCCCTGTTTGGTGATGACGAGGCGCGCCGCGCCATCATCGAACTGCGCCAGCGCGTTGACAGCCTGCAGCAATCGCAGGAGCAAACCCGTCGCAGCCTGCTGGATCTGCAGTCGCAGATCGAGTCGCTCAAGTCCGACCAGGCCAAGCTGCGCGGTCAGAACGAGCAGCTGACACGCGACGCTGCCGAGTTGCAGCGCGGTCAGAAAGATCTGGCCAAAGGCTTTGACGAGCGTCTGCGCCAGTTCGAACCTGTCAGCGTGACCGTGGACGGTGTGGAATTCACTGCCGATCGCAACGAGCAACAGGACTTCGAGCAGGCTCTGGGCATGTTCCGTTCGGGCAAGTTCCCCGAGGCCGGTCAGGCGTTTGCCGCTTTTCTGCGCCAGTGGCCCAAGAGCGGCTATACGCCGTCGGTGCGCTTCTGGCTGGGCAACTCGCAGTACGCCACGCGCGACTATAAGAACGCCATCGCCAATTTCCGCTCGGTCATGACCACGGCTCCCATGCATGCCCGCTCGCCCGAAGCGGCCTTGTCCATCGCCAACTGTCAGGTGGAACTCAAGGACACCAAGGCGGCGCGCAAGACCCTGGAAGAGCTGCTGCAGGCCTATCCGAATTCGGAAGCCGCAGGGATTGCCAAGTCCAAGCTGGCGACGCTCAAGTAATGGCCGGATATTCACAGCCTCAAGCGGAAACAGCGCCCCCATCCGGCGCTGTTTTTTCTATGGAAGAAGCAGATGTGCAGCGCCGCTTTGGCGGTCTGGAGCGCCTCTACGGCGTGCTGGGCGCGGCCCGGATTCGTGCCGCCCATGTGGTGGTGGTCGGTGTCGGCGGAGTCGGCTCGTGGACGGCCGAGGCCCTGGCGCGCAGCGGTGTGAGCCGCCTGACCCTGATCGATATGGACCATGTCGCCGAGTCCAATATCAATCGCCAGATCCATGCGCTGACCAGCACGGTGGGTCAGGCCAAGATTGAGGCCATGCGTGATCGCATCGCCGAGATCAATCCGGCTTGCGTGGTCAATTGCATTGACGAGTTTGTCGATTCGGACAACTGGCTGCAGCTCTTGCCGGCCGGTGCCGATGCGGTGATCGATGCCTGCGATCAGATCAAGGCCAAGGCCGAAATGGCTGCGCATGCGCGCAAGACCCGGCAGTGCTTCATCTCCGTCGGCGCTGCGGGCGGAAAGCGCATGGCCCATCTGGTGGATATTGCCGACCTCAGTGCGACGACTCATGATCCGCTTCTGTCGCAGCTGCGGTACCGACTGCGCAAGCAGCATGGCGCTCCCAAGGATGGCAAGCGCATGGGCGTGACCTGCGTGTTCAGCCGGGAGGCGGTAGCTCCTCCCGATGCGTCTTGCTCCATCGAGGGCGGTGATGGCAGTCTCAACTGCCATGGCTACGGCTCGGTCGTGGCCGTGACGGCAACCTTTGGTCAGTGCGCTGCAGGCTGGGTGCTCGATCAATTGGCCCGGCAGTCGAACTAATCGTGAACTGAACCAACTAATTCGCGTTTTCGGCAGCGGGCCGGAAAAAAATAGATTACAATAACGTTATTCCACTGATTAGGCAACTACTGCTTTTGAGGTGTGGCAGGGTCTTTAGCTCAGTCGGTAGAGCAGCGGACTTTTAATCCGTTGGTCGCGAGTTCGAATCTCGCAGGACCCACCAAAGATAACAAGGCCCCGTAGCAATACGGGGCCTTTTTCTTTTGCTATCAATTAAGTAGCGGGAATCAGATTCAAGCTGCTTTTTCTTGGCATGTGTGCGGGCTTTTTTGGCAACCAACGAAGCAGCGCCTTGCAGGACCTGCGCAGTCAATGGGCTATGGCGGAAGCAATCCAATGCCAATCAGAATTGGTGTCTGGGCTCACTGCTCTTTCGGGTCCAAGGGCTTTTTCCTCAGTGTGTTGCCGGCTTTAGGAAGTGGCCTGCAGTACTTCCACTCGGGATCATTGAATCGGGGGAGTAGGCCCAAGCTTGCAGTGTGCGTCGCCATTTGTTCATTCCCCAAAACGGGCCCCCGCTTGCTTCGGCTGTGACAGGGTTTGTGCTGCAGTTCGGGCCGGATCTGCTGCTACGGGGTTTTACTTCTCCCGCGGTAGTTCAGGTCGGTGGCCGAGTAGTTCTCGCGCTTGCGCCAGTCCATCTGAATCGGGCCGGCATGGTTGGCAGGATAGGTGATGCGCTCTTTTTCGCGATTGAGTTCCCACTGCTTTGCATCCACGATGTGATGGACGGTGGACTCTTTGGATTTGCTCATGGGGCAGGCGGCCTTCAATCAAGTTGCTGAACCAAAAGACGACGGTACAGCTGCCGCGATGGCGCGTCCAGCGAATTCGCAGGGTGACCGATGGTTCGCTCGAATTGCGTTGGAATCACGACTACATCAAGTATTTCTAGGGTAGATGTGGATAGTTGCAGCAGGAGACATATGTTCGCCTGAGTGTCTTCCTGGGTGGCCAACAGGAAATGACACGGCCTTTGCTCGCGCATCAAAGCTGCTAACGGAGCTGTCTTCCAGCTTGATTCCGCCGGAATCGGGAAAGCCCGCTTTGCATGGCGGGCAGGAGCATGAATGGTTGAATGAGGCTTTCAACTTCAGGAGCAACCATGCGTTTTTCGAGAAGTTCGCTGATTCGCTGTGCCGCTTTGACGGCGGTTGCGGCGGGAGTTGTCTCTGCATTCTGGGGCTGTGCTGTCTCGGTCCCTCAAGGCTTGCAGCCTGTGAGTGGCTTTGATGTCAAGCGCTATACGGGCACCTGGTACGAGCTTGCGCGGATAGAGCACCGTTTTGAAAAAGGACTCAGCCAAGTCTCCGCGCAATACAGTCTCAACGAAGATGGGACTGTGACCGTCATCAACCGGGGCTATGACTCGGCGAAGCAGGAGTGGCGGCAGGCCCAGGGCAGGGCACGCTTTCTGGGCGACCCCGGTGTGGCAGCGCTCAAGGTTTCCTTCTTTGGTCCTTTTTATGGCGGCTACAACGTGGTGAGCCTGGATGACGAATATCAGACGGCCATGGTGATAGGCGGAAGCCTGGATTATTTCTGGCTGCTGTCGCGCAGCAAGACCCTTCCCGAGCAGCAATTCAGGCGCCTGCTTGAAAAAGCCAGCTCACTTGGGGTTGACCTGAGCCGCGTGCAGGTGGTCGCACAGTAGTACCTTCATGTGCAGAGCCATCTGCGCAGCAGCGGAGCGCTCAGAAAGTTCTCTCATGGACGAGCTGGAGTGGCCGGCGGGGGGCGCCATATGCGCGCTCGCTGGGGTGGACAAGGCTTTACGAGATCCATGCGAGCCATGTTTAGTGCAGTAACGAGTGGTTGAGCGTGAGAGATGCTGCTCTGACGCTGATCGTGGTGGCACCGGGAAAGCGCTTCATTGCGTCTTCAAGAGCGGCGCATGTGCTGGGGAAGAGGGCCGTGTAATAGGCTCCTGCCACTTTGATGATGCACCGTCTCATTGATCTCTCCTCGAACCCAAACAGTAATTAACTGGTTATCGGGCTATTTGTATCAAACTGAAACATAATTTTGTAAAGTCCGTCGATCTTGATGCAGTCATTGGTTCGGCCCAGACTTTCTACCCGTAAATGCATCATGCGAAGTTGGACGTGACTCCAGTTCGATTGCTGTCCGTTGCGGTGTGATGAAGAGACCTGGAGATGGGCGTTTGGTCAATGCCACCTGACAAGGTGATCAGGCCCGGTTTGGTGGAAAAGCGTGGTTGTAGCGGTGGCTGAAATCGAGGCAGATTGCGGAATTTGCCGGGTTGATTGACATTTTTTCCACGCTCGCTGCTGAGAAACTGGCTGCGCATCGAGGCTTATCGCTTCACATCGAATGCTGTTTTGTATTAAAAAGTGACAAAAGTCATGTGAGTCGACTGTATGTAAGAGGGGGCATGCAGATGAACGATCTGGAGCTTGAAGGAAATCGCCATCTCAATCACTTGATGAGATCTGGTGTGTGCGCCGAAGGTGTTGATCGCATACTTCGTGCGGTTCGCAAGCACCTTGGAATGGATATCGCCTTTGTCTCGCACTTCGGAGCCGCTGACCGGGTGCTCAAGCATTTGGACAGTGTTTCGGGCGGACCGCTATATCAAGGTCAGAGCATTCCCATGCAGGAGGGGTATTGCCTGAAGGTGGTCCACGGCGAGTTGCCTGAATGCATTCCGGACACCAGTAGTGTGCCGGCTGCTCAGCAGATTTCTGCAACCCATGCCATTCCAATCGGCTCCCATCTGAGTGTTCCGGTCCGGCTCACGGACGGGCATGTCTACGGCACGCTTTGCTGCTTCAGCTTTCTCCCGAACCCCACGCTGGGCGAGCGTGACATGCAGTTGCTACGGGCATTCGCCGAGATCCTGGCTGACCGCATCGAAGAGCAGGCCGCAGAGGAGCGGATCAAGGCACAGCTGGTTGGCGAAGTGCGTTCCGCTTTGGCGCACGGCGATCCGAGAATGGTGTTCCAGCCGATCTGCAGTCTGCGCGACAAGGCCATCTGCGGCTTTGAGAGCCTTTCGCGTTTTGATGTCGAGCCCAGACATACGCCGGATTACTGGTTCGACGTGGCAGACAAGGCAGGGCTTGGCGTTGATCTGGAGTTGTGCGCGATTGCCAAGGCACTTCCTGCGCTGCAGCGATTGCCTGCCAGCAGCAGCGTCAGCGTCAACTGCTCGCCACAATTGCTGCTGAGCAGCAAGTTCCACCAACTGCTGGATGGCATCGATGATCTCTCCCGCCTGGTCCTGGAGATTACCGAGCATGCAGCGGTCAAGGATTACAAGGCACTTGCCGTTGGACTGGAGCCCTATCGTGGCCGGGGCGCGAAACTGGCGGTTGACGATGCCGGCGCGGGCTATTCCAGCATGCGGCACATCCTCAATCTCGAGCCGGAAATCATCAAGCTGGATATGAGTCTTACCCACTCGATCGACACCGACGAGAAGCGGCGTGCGCTGGCCAGAGGCCTCATCAGTTTCGCGCATGAAATCGGAAGCCTCGTGATTGCCGAGGGCGTTGAGCGACCGGAAGAGCTGGAAATGCTTCAGAGGCTTGGGGTGGATTGTGCTCAAGGGTATCTGCTTTCCAGGCCGCTTGAGATTGATGCAGCGGCTGTGTTTTCACTGCACTGACAGGCAGCGACGGCTGCATCGACTGCTACACCGTCTGAGTGCCGATGAATTTGCCAGTGGCTTGCCGGATCAACTGGCCCAGTGCACCTGCATTGAGCCGTATTGACTCCACCTCATGCCCTTCTTGGCGAGGCCAGGGGAGTTTCTGAGGCCTTGGTGCGATGAAGCCTGCCTGGCCTGTACAGGCCTAGCGTAAACATCTATTCAGCGTTATCAACTGGTGCATTCATGCTGTTAAAAAATGTAAATCACAGAGGTGCAACTATGAAATGGCTGCTCGTCAGTTTCGCGTTCGTGGCGCTCACACTCTGTATGAGTTTTTTTTGCATCAATCGTGGATGACCTGAAGAAGGCCAGCGACCAGAATTGATCGGGAAGCTGTTTTGACAGCTCCCATGCAAAAGCATTTTCATCGGTCGATCGTGACCATCGTATTCATGGTGTTGGGTCAATTTCCATAGTTGCTCCCGCTATCGCATCGGGTTTTCAAAGGCGTTTTGATTCTTTGACAGCCGTTTGACAAGTCCGAGGTGAACGTTGCGGAGGGCCTTGCAGCGCGTCCGAGAAGGCTGCTGTGACGGGCGCGGCGGGTTGGAGTAGTGGGCAGGGCCTGCGACCCGCAGCCGACAGTTGACCCCTGTAAACACGTTCGACTATGCTTGTTGCATTTGGTCACATTGCATGGGGAGGGCGCTTTGCCAAGCATTGAAGTTTTCGAAAAACTCACTGGCCGCAAATTTTCCAATGCGGAGCTCTTGCACACCAAAGTGCTCGCTTTTCCTGAGGAGGGGAAAAGGAGGGTTGTTTACGGGCTGCTGGCCGAGGCCATAGACATTGACTACTCCCAGAAGTCGCTTTCCGCGCTGGGTGAGCAAATCAAGCTGGCACTGTGCAATATCGAGCGTGTTGTGCCCAGAGCTTTCGTGGGGCAGAACATTCGTGTGTACGAGGGCGGCAACCACCTGGACATCATCAATGATGGTGTAGGGAGCATGGGATGGTTGATCGTCGAAGAATATTCAATCTGATCGGCCAGCGCTTTCGGGAGTCTGAGAGGTCTGGGCTGGAGGGGGCGCAGGTCCTATTTTCAGTCAGCGTGATCTATGCAACTTTTTCGTCTCCACTTCAGTCAGCGAGCTTTGGGGTCTCGATGGGACCGGGCCACCACCTCATACCTGAGCTGTGGGGATAAAGACCAGGAGGGCGTGAGCAGCCCGGATGCGTAGCTGGTAAAATAGATAGATTGACCTGTTTGGGCCCGCGTCGATGTTTGACGGAGACACGGGCTTTTGATTTGTTGGTCGCGAGTATGCATCTCGCAGGACCCACCAGAATACAGGCGCTACAGCCATGGAAACTGTAGCGCCTTTTTCGTTTACCGGTTTTCTCATCGTGCGCGCAGCGGGCTCGAGCCACAGAGTCGAGTCTGCTGATCTGGCCGTTGAAATAAAATTGCTGCTTGGCGCGTAGACGCTGCGCTGCTGGAAAAATCAAATGAAATCAATCGACTCCGATAGCCCCACGCAAACCGCTATCCCCAAGGTAGGCTTTGTTTCGCTGGGCTGCCCCAAGGCCTTGACTGATAGCGAGCTGATTCTCACGCAGCTCAGCGCCGAGGGTTACCAGACCTCCAAGACATTTGAAGGCGCTGACCTGGTCATCGTCAATACCTGCGGCTTCATCGACGATGCCGTCAAGGAAAGCCTGGACACCATTGGCGAGGCTCTGGCTGCCAACGGCAAGGTGATCGTGACCGGCTGCCTGGGCGCTAAGGCTGGCAAGGAAGGCGGCTCCAGCATGGTGGCTGAAGTACACCCCAGTGTGCTGGCCGTCACCGGCCCCCATGCCACCCAGGAGGTGATGGACGCCGTGCACACCCACCTGCCCAAGCCGCACGATCCGTTCGTGGATCTGGTGCCTGGCAGCTTTGGCGACGCGGGCATCAAGCTCACACCCAAGCACTACGCATATCTGAAGATTTCTGAAGGCTGCAACCACCGCTGCACTTTCTGCATCATCCCCAGCATGCGCGGCGATCTGGTCTCGCGTCCGATCGGCGATGTGCTCAAGGAGGCCAAGGCGCTGTTCGAAGGAGGCGTCAAGGAACTGCTGGTGATCAGCCAGGATACCTCGGCCTATGGCGTGGATGTGAAGTACCGCACCGGCTTCTGGGACGGCAAGCCGGTCAAGACCCGCATGCTGGAACTCGCCGACGAGCTGGGCAAGCTGGCACAGCAGCACGGCGCCTGGGTGCGTCTGCACTATGTCTATCCCTATCCCACCGTGGATGCGGTCTTGCCCCTGATGGCCGAAGGCAAGATCCTGCCCTACTTGGACGTGCCCCTGCAGCACAGCCATCCCGATGTGCTCAAGCGCATGAAGCGACCCGCGTCGGGCGAAAAGAACCTGGACCGTATTCGCGAGTGGCGCAAGATCTGCCCCGAGCTGGTGATTCGTTCCACCTTCATTGCCGGTTTTCCCGGCGAGACCGAAGAAGAGTTTGAGCATCTGCTTAACTTCATTCGCGAAGCCGAGATCGACCGTGCCGGCTGCTTTGCCTACAGCCCCGTCGAAGGCGCCACCGCCAACGAACTTCCCGGCATGCTGCCCGAAGAGATCCGCGAGGCGCGCCGTGCGCGCTTCATGGAGGTCGCCGAGGAAGTCTCCACCCAGCGTCTGCAGCGCCGCGTGGGCCAGGTCATGAAGGTGTTGGTGGACAAGGCCGTCAGTCTGGGCAAAAAGGGCGGTGTGGGCCGCACCTATGCCGATGCTCCCGAGATTGACGGTGTGGTTCACATCCAGCCGCCCGAAAAGGCCAGCAAGACCTACAAGGTGGGCGAGCTGATCAGCGTGCGCATTGTGGGCACGCAGGGACATGATCTGGTGGGCGTTCCGGTTTGAGCTTCCATGGCGTCCCTGCACGGCGCCATGTCAATCCGGTAAAAATAGAAAGGTCGCAATTGCGGCCTTTTTTGCATCCGATTGCTTGGTTGCCGCTTTTGTCTGCCGGAGGCCTGCGGAAGACCTCGACGCAATGGCGGACTCAGGTTCGGCTTTGAACGGTGCCGCCTCCCCAGGCATGGGGCGTCGATGCGAAACACTTATTCTGGGCAAAGCGCCGCAGCATGGTGTTGTTCATGGTGAAGAATGGCCTTTCTCGGAAGACAGCCTCTTGTCTGTAAAGAGGTTTCCATCGAAAGGTGACGAGCCTGATCTCGGCACTGTATCCACAGTTAGGGCTGCTTGGTTCCCCACCTGACCCGGTTGGCTGCTTCCCCATGCGAGGAGGCCCGTCACTCTCGATTATAGATGCAAATCCGACACAGTTCCGCGAGCTGTGAAATGAGATTCCAGGAGCAGGCTTGTTGGCATGTCCCGGCCCCGTAGAATCAGAGGCTATGTCTTATTTAGTGCTTGCTCGCAAATACCGGCCCCGTACCTTCACTGAAATGGTGGGGCAGGAGCACGTGGTTCAGGCTCTGACCAATGCGTTGACCCAGCAGCGCCTGCATCACGCCTATCTGTTCACGGGCACACGGGGCGTGGGCAAGACCACGGTGTCGCGCATTCTGGCCAAGTCGCTGAATTGCCAGGGCCTGGATGGCAATGGTGGAATCACTGCAACCCCTTGCGGGGTATGCGCAGCATGCACTGAAATCGATAGCGGTCGTTTCCCCGACTACACCGAGCTGGATGCTGCATCCAACCGCGGCGTGGATGAGGTGCAGAGCCTGCTGGAGCAGGCGGTGTACAAACCGGTGCAGGGGCGCTTCAAGGTCTTCATGATCGACGAGGTGCACATGCTGACGAACACGGCGTTCAACGCCATGCTCAAGACGCTGGAGGAGCCTCCGGAGTATCTGAAGTTCGTGTTGGCCACGACCGATCCGCAGAAAGTACCGGTCACCGTGCTCTCGCGCTGCCTGCAGTTCAATCTGCGCCCGATGGCGCCCGAAACGGTTCTGGAGCACCTGACCCATGTGCTCGACAAGGAAAGCGTCCCGGCAGAACCTCAGGCGCTGCGATTGCTGTCGCGCGCCGCGCGCGGCTCCATGCGCGATGCGCTGAGCCTGACCGACCAGGCGATTGCCTTTGGCAGCGGGCAGCTGCAGGAGGCGACGGTGCGCCAGATGCTGGGCAGCGTGGATCGAAGCCATGTCTTTCGCCTGATCGATGCCCTGGCGCAGGGGCACGGGCGCGCGGTGGTTGAAGTCTCCGAAGAGCTGCGCCACAACGGTCTGTCTGCTGCATCGACACTGGAGGAAATGTGCGCTGTTCTGCAGCGCATGGCCGTGTTGCAGGCCGTGCCCGACATGCCGCTGGATGCCAGTGACCCGGAGGCTGCCGAAGTAGACCGACTGGCCTGTCTGATGCCACGCGACGAGACGCAGCTGCTCTACAGCATCTGTCTGCACGGACGCGTCGAGCTGGGACTGGCCCCGGATGAATATGCGGCGCTCACCATGGCACTGCTGCGGCTGCTGGCCTTCAAGCCGGAAAATGCCGAAGCCGGCACGGCTGAAAAAAAAACTCCGGCGCTGAGGCCTAGCCGGCCTGTTGTCCAGGCTCCGGCTCCGATTCAGCAGCCTCCGGCTTCACAGCCGGTGGCGAAGGAGGCGCCAGCGACCGAGGTCCAGTCCTTGCCGTCTGTGCCGCAGCCTGTTGTGCAAGCCGTACCGGAGCCCGCACCGGAGTCGGCACCAGCGCAAGAGCCTGCGTCAGTTGCCGCAATGGCCGAGCCAGAGCAGATTCAAGCGGTTGCTGATCGCTCTGATTCAGTTGCGTATTCCGTTGCAAGGCCGGTGATGCAGGCAGCCCCGGAGCCGACCCGGTCGCCAGCTCTTGTGGTGACGCCGGAGCCTGCTGTGGTTCAGCGAAACATGGCTGCTGCGAATCAGGAGGCCGCTGCCGAGGCAGGCCAGATGCCTGCCGACGATGCGTCCGAGAGCGCCGAGGCCGATGCTCCCGAAGAGCAGGATGCCGGCGAAGCGGCCTGGGCAGGCATGCCCGATGAGGGTTGGGCTGATGATGGGCGCTGGGGCGATGATGCCGAACTGGATGTCGGCCAGCCCCTGCATGCCATGCCGCCCATGGAGTCGGACGAACCGACAGCGCAGAGCGCAAGTGGCGGTTATGCCAGCACGGCCCAGGATGCAGCCCCCGTGGAACGTACCCCTGAGGGCGATCTGTGGTTTGACGTGGTGCAGCAATTGCTGCAGAGCGAAGCCGTGGTGGCCGTGGCGCGGCAGCTGGCGCTGCAGTCGCAACTGCTGGGTCGTGAAGGCGATCTGTGGCGATTGCGTGTGGAGTCCAGCTCGCTCAATCAGGCTGGCACACGTGATCGTTTGCGCGCTGCGCTGGAAGCGGCCGGTCATGCGCGACAATTGCAGGTCGAGCAAGGGCCGGTGACGGACAGTCCTGCCCGCCGACTGGCCCTGGAAAGACAAGCCAGCCAGTTGCTGGCCGAGGACATTGTCAAAAGCAATCCGCAGGTGCAAACCTTGATGCGAGACTTTGGCGCGAAAATCGTGCCCGGTAGCATCAAGCCCATATCTATTCAGCCTGAATAAGGCGTTTCAACAAAAGAAGGAATTCTCATGTTCAACAAAGGACAACTCGCCGGTTTGATGAAGCAAGCTCAGGCCATGCAGGACAACCTGAAGAAGGCTCAGGATGAGCTGGGCAATATCGAAGTCGAAGGCGAATCCGGTGCCGGTCTGGTCAAGGTCGTGATGACCTGCAAGCATGACGTCAAGCGCATCACCATCGACCCCAGCCTGTTGGCCGAAGACAAGGACATGCTGGAAGACCTGGTGGCTGCCGCCTTCAACGCGGCTGTGCGCAAGGCCGAAGAGACCTCCAACGAGAAGATGGGCAAGATCACTGCCGGTATGCCCGGCCTGCCCGGCGGGATGAAGTTCCCCTTCTGAGGGATTTCCCCCTGAGCGGCCGTGCCGCTTCCCCGGCCAAGGGATGGCTGCGATGCCGCGACGCGGCTCCTGCTTGCTGTCCCAGGCCGGGGTGTGCAGGGGAGTGAATGGCGATCTGCGCAGTGGCAGATCGCCTTTTTTCTGGTGACTGAAAGGACAAACCCGTGTCTGATGTGCAATCTCTGGATGCCTTGATCGAGGCCTTGCGCCGGCTGCCGGGCGTGGGCATCAAGTCGGCACAGCGCATGGCGTTTCATCTGCTGCAGCGCGACCAGGCCGGGGCGCTGCAACTGGCGCGGGCGCTGGACTCTGCGGTGAACTCGGTGCATCACTGCGAGCGCTGCCACACGTTTACCGAAGGCGCCATTTGCAGCATCTGTGATGACGCCGGGCGCGATGGCGCGCGGCTGTGCGTGGTCGAGGCACCGGCCGATCTGGCTGCCATGGAGCGCACGGGGGCCTATCAGGGCTACTACTACGTGCTGATGGGGCGGCTGTCGCCGCTTGATGGCGTGGGCCCCAAGGAAATCGGCATGAAGCAGTTGCTGGAGCGTGCCTGTGACGGCGTGGTGCAGGAGGTGATTCTGGCCACCAGCTTCACGGCCGAGGGCGAGGCCACGGCCCATGCCATCAGCGAGGCGCTCAAGTCGCGTGGCATCCTGGTCACGCGGCTGGCGCGCGGCGTACCCATAGGCAGCGAACTTGAATATGTGGATCTGGGCACGATTGCCCACGCGCTGGTGGACAGGCGCTAAAAATATTGCTTGAATTGGCTTTAATCGCCTATCCATAAAGCGTTTTTTGCTATCTTTTTTGAAAGAGCAGAAATAGAAAAGCCCGCTGGTTCTGCGAACAGCGGGCTTTTTTGTGGGTGGTGAGGCTTATTTGCGCTTCTTGGCAGGTGTACCGCCGCGAGCCTTGGGTTCGCTCTTGCCGCCACGGGGAGCGGGCGCACTGCTGCTTCTGGCGTTCTTGCTGGCGGCTGCCACCTTGCTGCTGCCACGGGTGTTGCGGGCCGAGCTGTCATTGCTTTCGGCGCGTGCGCTGCGGGCTGCGCGGCTTGGCAGGTAGGCAATCAGCGACTGGCCGGGGCGCAGGGATGCCGTCGACTTGAGGTCGTTCCAGTCCGCGAGGTTGGAGACGCTGATGCCATAGCGGCTGGCCACGCTGACCAGGGTATCGCGCTTGCGCGCCTTGACCGTGGTGCGCACGGTCACGACTTCAGGGGCGAAGGAGATCTGGCCGTTGTCTGCCACATGGCCGGGCACATCGGTCTTGACATTGGCATCGCGCGGCACCATCAGGGTCGAGCCGGCCTTGATCAGCATGCGCGGCGGGATGTTGTTGATGGCGCGCAGATCGGCTTCGCCCAGGCCTGCGCGCTGGGCGGCTTCGGCCACGGTGATGGTGGTGGGCACGGTCCATACCGTCCAGCTGGCAAACTGGCCTTCGCTATAGGCCTGCAGATTGCGGCGGAAGACCTTGGCATTGTCCCAGGGCAGCAGCACCTGCGGCGTGGCACGCGCAAAGATCACCGGCTTGTGAAAGCTGGGGTTGAGCGCCTTGAAGTCATTGACGCTGACATCGGCCAGCTTGGCCACCAGCTCCACATCGATGTCGTGCGGCAGATCCACGGCCTGGAAATAGGGGTGGTTTTCGATGATGGGAAGCTCGGTGTTGAACTTCTCGGGCTCGGCCACGATGTTCTTGACGGCTTGCAGCTTGGGTACGTAGTTGCGGGTTTCGGCCGGCATCTGCAGATCGAGGTAGCCCGCAGGCTGGCCTAGCTTCTCATTGCGCTTTATGGCGCGGCCCACGCTTCCCTCGCCCCAGTTATAGGCGGCCAGCGCCAGATGCCAGTCGCCGAACATGTTGTAGAGCTTTTGCAGATAGTCGAGCGCGGCGCGGGTCGAGGCCAACACATCGCGGCGATCGTCGCGGAAGACATTCTGCTTGAGGTCGAAATAGGTACCGGTGGCCGGCATGAACTGCCACATGCCGGCGGCCTTGGCGCTGGAGACCGCCTGAGGGTTGAAGGCGCTTTCGATGAACGGCAACAGCGCCAGCTCTGTCGGCATGTTGCGGCGCTCCAGCTCCTCGACGATGTGGAACAGATACTTGCTCGATCGCTCCGTCATGCGCTGGATATAGTCGGGGCGGGTGGCATACCACTGCTCCTGGTTCTGGACGAGATCCTGCTCCAGGTTGGGCATGGCAAAGCCCTTGCGGATGCGAACCCAGAGGTCGCCAGTGGCTTCCAGTTCAGCGACTTCGGAGCTGCCGACTTTGCCCTGGCCCAGGGGTTTGAGCGGGCCGTTCGGATACATGGGGTCGACGCTGCTGGTGGTGGCGCAGCCGGTCAATATCAGTGCGCTTGTCAGCAGCAGGGTGGATAGCAGCTTCATCAGAAAACGTTTTTCCATTGGCGCAGGGTGGCCAGCACGCTGGCGGGGTCCTCGGGCCTGGTTTGAGGATCATGGTGCACGGCGGCTGCGATCACATCGGCAGCGCGGCTTCGCATGAACGGGTTGATGGCCAGCTCGGTCTGCAATGTGGAGGGCAGCGTCGGCTGCCCGCTCTTGCGCAGTTGCTGGCAATGTTCCAGATACTGAGCCAGTTCTGGATTGTTTGGTTCCACGGCCTGCGCAAATCGCAGGTTGGAAATTGTGTACTCATGTGCGCAGCACACCAGCGTGTTGCCGGGCAGGCCGGCCAGTGCGTCCAGCGAGGCCTGCATCTGTGCTGCCGTGCCTTCGAAAAGGCGGCCGCAGCCGCCCGAGAACAGCGTGTCGCCGCAGAACAGCAGGGGCTGGCTTTGCGCCCGGGTGCTGAAGAAGGCAATATGACCGCTGGTGTGTCCGGGCACATCGATGACTTGCCAGGGGCCGCCGAGCAGCTCGACGCTGTCGCCGCCCTGCACGCGCGTGACGGGCTCGGGCAGGGACTCGTAGGCAGGGCCCCAGACGGGGGCGCCGGTGGCCGCGCGAATGGCATCGATGCCGCCCACATGGTCGGCATGATGATGGGTGACTAAAATGCCCAGCAGTTTCAGACCCCGCTGTGCCAACGTGCTCAGCACAGGCTCGGCCTGACCCGGATCGACGACCACGGCGTGTTCCGCATCGTGGAGCATCCAGATGTAGTTGTCGGAAAAAGCGGGAATGGGCAACAGGTTCATGAGCTGCAAAATTATAGAGATGCATCACTGGACGGATTCAGCCCTAGGGCACTACCTCCTGGAATGGGAGCAGCAGCGCTTTGACGAGGCGGTGGCCGATATCTTTGGCTACCACGCCTTGCAACTGGGCTTGCCGCAGCTGCAAGGCCTGCGCGGCAACCGCATGCCCCATCGCTGGCTGGCGCTGGAGGGCCTCGATCCCGTTCCGGATGCAAAAGCAGGCACTGTAGCGCAAGCGGCGGCGGCCGGAGTGTCGCAGGTGCAGCCGCCCGCCGATGAAACGCAGAATTTTGCCCCGTTGATGCCGGCGCTCAGGACCGCTCCGGAAGCCCTGCCTTTTGCCGAGGCCAGTCTTGACCTGCTGCTGATGCCGCATACGCTGGAGGCTTCGAACGACCCGCATGCCGCGCTGCGCGAGGCTGCGCGCGTGCTGGTGCCGGAAGGTCGGCTGGTGATCAGCGGGCTGAATCCCTCCAGTCTGCTGGGTCTGCAGCGTAGGGTGGAGCGCAGCGCGGGCTATTTGCCGGACCTGAGCCTGGGCGTGGGCTACTGGCGTTTGCGCGATTGGCTGCGATTGCTGAGCTTCGAGATCGAAGCCGTGCAATTTGGCTGTTATCGTCCTGCCACTCAAAGTGAGAAGTGGCTGAGCCGCTGGCAGTTCATGGAAGGCCTGGGCCACCGCTGCTGGCCGGTGATGGGGGGCGTCTATTGCGTGGTGGCCGTCAAGCGCGTGCAGGGCATGCGTCTGATGAGCCCGAGCTGGCGCAAGAGCAGCGTGCCGACCGGCATGAAGGCGCCCGTGACCCAGAAGCAGCCGCCGGACATGTTCTGGCGTAACAAGGAAGAAAATTGAATCAAGTTGTGATCTATACCGATGGCGCCTGCAAGGGCAATCCCGGGCCTGGAGGCTGGGGCGCATTGCTGCAGGCCGGATCGGCGCAGAAGGAGCTCTTCGGTGGTGAACTGGGAACCACCAATAACCGCATGGAGCTCAAGGCCGTGATCGAGGCGCTGTCCGCGCTCAAGCGTCCCTGCGATGTAGTGCTGTATCTGGACAGCCAGTACGTGCGCAAAGGCATTACCGAGTGGATACAGGGCTGGAAGGCCAAGGGCTGGGTCACCGCTTCCAAGGAGCCAGTCAAGAATGTCGAACTCTGGAAGCAGCTGGACGCGCTGGTGCAGGGCAGCGGTCACCGTATCGACTGGCGCTGGGTCAAGGGCCATGCCGGGGACCCTGGCAATGAGCGCGCCGATGCGCTGGCCAACAAGGGCGTGGAGCTGGCGCTCAAGAAGGGCTGAGCCAGGCAGCCGGGCCAGTTGCGCTGGCTCAGTTCGTGATCTGCGCCAGTGCTTCTTGGATCTGCTGCTCGGACTCGGGGCGGACGATGCGCGCCACCTCCTTGCCGTCACGCAGAAAAATCAGCGTGGGCCAGAGCTTGACGCGATAGCTGCGCCCCAGCGGCCGGCCGGGGCCGTCTTCCACCTTGATGTGCGCCACTTCCGGCTGGCCAGCCAGCGCGGACTGCAGCAGCGGCTGAGCGCGCTGGCAGTGCCCGCACCAGGGGGTGCCGAATTCCAGCAAGTTCGCGCCCTTGAGCGCATCGATGGCCTGCCTTGTGGGTTCTGTGGCCCAGTGGGTGGCTTGGTATGGCATGAAATATTTCCCAGAATGGATCGAGGGTCGAGGATCAGACGGCAAGTCTGTCTTCAGATCAGACCCTGCAGCAGCAGGATGTTGACGGATTCTCCGGGCTGGACATCGCCGCGCGCATCGTCCAGCACGATGATGCAGTCGGCTGCGACCATGGAGCTGAGCACGCCCGAGCCTTGCGGGCCCGTGGTGCGCACGGCGGCCTGGCCCTTCTCATTGAGTTCGAGCACGCCGCGCAGATACTCGGTACGGCCCGGGCGTTTGCGCAGGCGCTCGCCGCTGATTGCCTGCAGCAATGGCACGGGGGCGTCGCGTTCGCCTGCCAGCATGGCCAGGGCCGGACGCACAAACATGAGAAAGCTCACCATGGCGGCCACCGGGTTGCCGGGCAGCCCCAGCAGCACCGCCGGGCGTTGGGTGGGTGGTGTATTGCCCTGACTGTGGGAGACGCCTGCGCTTGTCTTGATCGGGATGCCTGCCGATCTGGTCAAGGAGATTCCGCCTGCGGGAGCTAGCAGACCCACCGCCAGTGGTCGACCGGGGCGCATGGCCACACGCCAGAACTGCACGGTGCCCAGGCGCTGCAGCATCGCGCGGGTGTGATCGGCCTCGCCGGTACTGATGCCGCCACTGGTCAGTACCACATCGGCCAGGGTGGCTGCTTCGCGCAGGCGCTCTTCCAGGGCGGTTGGCTCATCGGGCACGGCTCCCAGGTCCAGCACATGGGCCCCCAGACGGCGCAGCAGCGCCTGCAGGCTGAAGCGGTTGCTGTCGTAGATGGCGCCCTCGCGCGGCTCGGCGCCGGGGCTCAGCAGCTCGTCGCCGGTGGAAAAGTAAGCCACGCTGAGCCTGCGCTGTACGTTGACCTGGCCCAGTCCCAGGCTGGCCAGCAGGCCCAGAGCGGCTGGTGTGAGACGCTGGCCGGCCTGCAGCGCCACGGAGCCTTGCTCCAGGTCTTCGCCGCGCAGGCGACGATTGGCCCCTGCGCGCATGGCATGGCCGTCAAATTGAATGCATTCCTGGTCAGCGCTGGCCTGCTCATGGGCTACTACCGTGTCTGCGCCCACAGGCATGACCGCACCCGTCATGATCTTCACGCATTGGCCAGCGCCAAGCCGGCCTTGCCACGGCCCTCCGGCCAGAGCAGTCCCCACCACACGCAGCATCAGTGGCTGGCCGGGCCGTGCCTGCTCCAGTTCGCTGCCGGCGAAGGCATAGCCATCCATGGCGCTGTTGTCATGGGGAGGGACGTTGACGGGACAGATCACATCGGCTGCCAGCACACGATCCAGAGCATCGGGCAGGGCGACGGTTTCCACTTCGGCGACCGCACCAAGCGGCTGCAGCAGGGCCTGCAGCTGTTGCAGTACCTGGTCAGTGGTCAGCGTCTGGGCGCTGGTGGAAGCGGCAGGTTGAAAAGTCGCGGTCATAACGGCAAAAAATAAAAAACCTCATGACGGGATGCGGCCATGGGGCTGCGTGGCACTTTACGCTTTTGGCTTGACGTGCCGATAAATCAGGATTGGCGTTCGGTGGCGATTTGCTCCAGATCAAGCAACTGGGCCAGCGTGTTGGCGTTGCTGAAGGCCTGCTCATCCCCTGGGCGGTCAAATAGGGCCTGGGCGCTGCGATGCTGGCCGGTCCAGGCGTCTATCTTGCGGCCGCCGCCGGTGATGAAGCGCTCCAGGCTGGAGGCGAGCTGGGCCCGCAGCAGGCAGAACACGGGCTGGGCGCGCAGCTGCGGCGGCTGGCCCGGCTTGGCGTGCTCGGTATCCCAGCCGTGAGCGATGACGATATCGGCATCGCCGCGCGACGCCAGCATTCGCGTCGTCAGATCGAGGGGCAGCAGCGGCGTATCGCAGGGCACGCAAAGCAGCCATGGCGTGCGGCAATGGGCGAGGCCGGCCATGAAGCCCGCCAACGGGCCGGGGTAGTCGGGCAGGCTGTCGGCGCAGACCTCGGCAGCCAGTGGCTGGCCCAGGGCGGCATAGGCCGCTGCATTTCGATTGGCATTGATGAGCAGGGGGCCGACCTGTGGGGCCAGGCGCTGCAATGCATGCAGTGCCAGCGGCAAGCCTTGAAAGCGCTGCAGGCCCTTGTCCACGCCGCCCATGCGCGCGCCGCGTCCCCCGGCCAGCACGCAACCGGTGATCTGCTCAGCGGTGATGCGTGAGTCAGCCACCGATATAGCTCATCTCAATACGCCGACCTTGCCGCACCGGCGCCACATCGGGCGGCATCTCGCTGCGCAGCTGCGAGTAGCGATCGTCGCGCTGTTGCCAGATGGGGGCAATGGCAGCAGCAATCTCGGCATCGCTGGCACCGGTGCGCAGCAGGCTGCGCAAGTCCCAGCCCTGGCTGGCGAACAGGCACAGATAGAGCTGGCCCTCGGTAGACAGGCGTGCGCGGTTGCAGTCGCCGCAGAAAGCGTGGGTCACGCTGCTGATGACACCCACCTCGCCCAGCTGCGGGTCATATTGTCCGCTGGCATCGGCATAGCCCCAACGCACGGCGGTCTCGCCCGGGGCGCTGGGCGCCAGCGGGATCAGCGGCAGCTCGGCGCGTAGACGCGCTATCACCTCGTCCGAGGGCAGTACCTCGTCCATGCGCCAGCCGTTGGTGGCACCCACGTCCATATATTCGATGAAGCGCAGCGTTACTCCCGTGCCGCGGAAATAGCGGGCCATGGGCAGGATCTGGTCGTCATTGGTGCCGCGCTTGACCACCATGTTGACCTTGATGTGCGACAGACCTGCGGCCTGCGCAGCCTCGATGCCGGCCAGTACATCGGTCACGGGAAAATCCACATCGTTCATGCGCCGGAACACTGCGTCGTCCAGCCCGTCGAGGCTGACGGTCACGCGGTTCAGGCCGGCGTCCTTCAGGGCGCGGGCCTTGCGTGCCAGCAGCGAGGCGTTGGTGGTCAGTGTCAGGTCCAGCGGCTGGCCATCGGGCGTGCGCAGCTGGGCCAGCTGGGCGATCAGGGCTTCGATGTTCTTGCGCAGCAGCGGCTCGCCGCCGGTCAGGCGCAGCTTGCGCACGCCATGGGCGACAAACAATCTGGCCAGGCGCGTAATTTCCTCGAAGCTCAGCAGCGAGCTGTGGGGCAGATATTGGTAGTTCTTGTCAAAAACTTCCTTGGGCATGCAGTAGTTGCAGCGGAAGTTGCAGCGGTCGGTGACGCTGATGCGCAGGTCGCGCAAGGGCCGTCCCCATTGATCCTGCAGCAGCCCGGTAGGGGCCTGCAGGGGGCTGGGGACGATTGCGCTGCGGGATGCCGCACGCTCATCGACCAAGGGGATCACACGTTCTGCCATGGACTCGATTGTGCCGCAAGAGCGAAGTCCGGGCCGGCTGCGGGCTTGTTGTGGGCTATCAAAATTGATAGCTGTTAGCGCTTGTCGGTGTTGTGGATCAGGCTTGTGTAGTGGTTTCCCTGGGTTGCTGCTGAGCCTGCGGCTTCCAGTCTTTGAACTCGGGGTAGAACTCCGCCACGCCGGGGCCGTTGAAGTCCCAGCCCAGACACTGGCCCAGGTGGCGTGGTGGCAGGCCCGAGCCATTGGTGCCGAACTGGTTGAGCACGGTGTGAAAAGCGGGCGTTGCCATATTGAACAGCAACTCGCGCAGATGCGTGCAGCCCACCACCCCGCCCAGATTGTCGGCAATCGCGCGGCGCCAGCCGCGGGCTATGCAGCAGCCCACCATCTTCTGCATGGACTTGGTGGCCTGGGGGCAGTGGCCCAGGGGATGGTCGTCCATGGCAGCCTCTATGCCGTGCACCACCATGTCGGCATCGATGGTCAGGCGGATCCACATATGGTGAATCGGCTTGCCTGCCGGCACTTTGCGGCGGCCGTGCAACTCGATGTCATAGGTTTTCTGGTCGATCAGCTCGGCTTCCACGTCCCACATGCCGTCATCACGGGCATAGCCCCGGTATTTGACGTCGCGCATGTGGATAGGGGCTGGCGTGCGGCTGGCACTGGGAGGCAGGGGCATGGGGTATCCGTTGTTATGGCGGGCGACGACGGCATGTCGGAACCTGACTGGATCGCCCGCGATGATCTTGAACCGGGTCTGGTGCGCCAGACCCGATTTCATTATCAAAGAGATAGCAGGCTTGTCCAGCACCAAGCGGACAGCGGGGCGGCAGAGGGGCGACTCCGAGCCAGGCGGCGAGTGTCTAGCTGCCCGCGGGTATCTGCCCGGTGAGTGCTGCGGCCTTGAGTGCGGCCAGGTCCAGAACTTCCAGCTTGCCGCGCCGCAGTTGCAGCCAGCCGGCCTGCTGCAGCTCCTGCAGGATCTGGTTGGTGGTCTGGCGTGACAGGCCAAGCATGCGTGCGATCTGCTCCTGCGAGACGGCCAGCTCGCGGTGGGTGCGCATGCGGTCGGCCCATTGCTCGTGGCCCATGGCCATCTGCACCAGACGGCACATCACGCGCTGCGGTGCAGGCAGCACGGTCTGCTCCTCCAGGGCAATCAGGCTGGCACGTAGCTTGTGGGTCAGCAGCAGGGCCATGTGGCGCCAGCAATGCGGATTGGCATCCAGCCACTCGCGCAGCGGCGGTATCGGGATATGCAGCAGGGCGCAGGCGGTGTTGGCGCAGGCGTCGTGGGTGCGGGGCTCGCCGTCGAAGAGGGCGATCTCGCCTAGCCAGCTCGGCGGCTCGATCAATGTCAGCAAGGCCGTGCGGGTGTTTTCCTGAAGCGCTGCCGTGCCGGAGATGCTGAGCGAGCCCCTGGCCACTGCATACAGGCCGCAAGGGGCATCGCCGCGGCGAAACAGCCATTCGCCGGCGGCCAGCAGCCTTGGCTGGGCCAGTTGCTGCATCTGGGCGGTCAATTCCGGCGGCAGCGAGCGGAACCAGCGACCGGCCTGCACGATGGCCCAGAGGTCATTGGAGTTGACATGCTCGAAGCTGCCGCGCTTGCGTGCAGAGGGCACGGAGGCCAGTGCAGGCCTGGGTGAGGGTATTAGCGCTTGTGTCGGTGGCATGACAGACGGCAAGGTTGATGCTGCGCCACCATGCTCTGACAAGCGACCAGGAGATACAGCGATGAAAACCCTAATCGATCAACTGTCCAACTACGCCGACTACCACCGCGACCCGCGCAATATCGTCACGCACTACATTGGCGTGCCCATGATCATGCAGGCGGTGGTCATTCTGTTGGCCAGGCTGCAATGGGGTGCGCTGGGTGGTATGCCGATCTCGCTGGCCCTGCTGGCAGCGCTTGCCGCCGCGGTGTATTACTGGCGGCTGGACGGGCGCTACGGCCTGTTCATGAGCGTGGTGCTGGCCATCATGCTGGCGCTGGCTGCTCCCATTGCCGCGCAGCCCATGGGCAGCTGGCTGGTCTGGGGGCTGGGCCTGTTCGCGCTCGGGTGGGTGATCCAGTTTGTCGGTCACTACTGGGAGGGACGCAAGCCCGCATTTTTTGACGATGTGATGGGCCTGGTGATTGGCCCGCTGTTCGTGGCGGCCGAACTGGGCTTTGCGCTCGGGCTGCGCAAGGAGGTGCAGGCGGCAGTGGAACAGCGCAGCGGCCCCGTGCGACGTCGCCAGCCTGTGAATGCATGATGCTCTGTTTGTGAGATCTAAAAGCATTGTCTGGTAAAGGGGAAATAGTCTTTTTTATGGATATTCCAGCCACTGCGGTCGCCTGTAATACAGCGCTGCGGACCCAGCTTTCAAACATGTAATGCCAGCGTTAGGGTCATGCGCCTAAAATCGCGGGCTGACCCTCAGGTGCCGATGCTTCGTCGGCGCTGGCGGGCTTTTTGTATTACTTCTCCCAACCATCATGTCTCTGAACAATGTGACCCCCGGCTCCAAGACGCCTGAAGTCTTCAACGTCGTCATCGAAATCTCGGCCAACTCGGCTCCCGTGAAGTACGAAGTGGACAAGGAATCCGGCTGCCTGTTCGTGGATCGTTTCCTGGGCACCGCCATGCACTACCCCGTGAATTACGGCTATGTGCCCCAGACCCTGTCTGGCGACGGCGACCCCGTGGACGTGCTGGTGATGACTCCCTTCCCCCTGCCCAGCGGCGTGGTGGTGCCCTGCCGTGCCATCGGCATCCTGGAGATGGAAGACGAGTCCGGCGTCGACGGCAAGGTTCTGGCTGTTCCCACACAGAAGCTGCTGCCTTCCTACGACAAGATCAACCACCTCAGCGATATCCATGAGCTGACCCTGCAGCAGATCGCCCACTTCTTCGAGCACTACAAGGATCTGGAAAAGGGCAAGTGGGTCAAGGTTCTGGGCTGGAAGGGCGTGGACGCGGCACACAAGGAAATCGTGGACGGTATCGCCAACTACAAGGGCTGATCCAAACTAGTAAAGGGTCTCTAACCTTTACTTGCAGAGAAGCCTCGCCATCTGCATCTATACAATTTGAAACGCACCCGGCGGACCTCGCTTGGTGCGTTTTTTATTGCCTGCATCGATATATACGAGGGGATGCGCATGAGTTGGAAGATTTCGGACTGGCGCGTGGGGACCAAGTTGGGCATCAGCTTCACGGCGCTGGTGCTGTTGTCTGCATTGCTGGGGCTGGTGGCCTGGCTGCAACTGTCCAGCATTCATG
Organism: Comamonas sp. C24C; assembly: GCF_053345995.1. Classification (NCBI taxonomy): domain Bacteria; kingdom Pseudomonadati; phylum Pseudomonadota; class Betaproteobacteria; order Burkholderiales; family Comamonadaceae; genus Comamonas; species Comamonas sp. C24C. The sequence goes on from NZ_JBKFBC010000002.1 coordinate 285,237, forward strand.
CGGCGGGCCGCGAGGTATCCGAGGTGGCGCTTCCCAGCGTCTACAACGCGGCTTCCATGCGCTCCGAGTACAACCGGCTGCGCCGCCATGAGGCAGGCATCGCCACCGCGCGCACGCTGGTCGAGATCGAAGGCTACGAGCAGCAGATCCAGCAGCGCCTGAAGACCATTGCCGAGCAGGAGAAGGTGGTCCATGAGCTGATTGCCAGCCAGCCGCTGCGCCAGGCCTATGAGGGCTATCAGGCCAACAAGGCGAATTTCCTGAAACTGCACGAGCAATTGCTGGCGCGGGCGCGCGACGGCGACTACAACACCGTGGACAGCCAGGCCGGCATGGCCGATGAACTGGGCCTGTTCTTTGCCGGGCTGTCCGAGCAGGCCTTCAGCCAGCTGGCGGAAAGCACGGGCAAGCTGATGACGCTGCAGCTCGAGAACGCGGCCCAGGCCCAGCAGGCCGAAAAATCCAGTTTCGAGCTGGCCCGCTACTGGCTGCTCGGCACGCTGGCGCTGGTGGTGCTGTTTGCCGCTGTGGTCGGTATTGCGATGACACGCGCCATCACTGCGCCCGTGGCCAAGGCTGTCGAGCTGGCGCAGGCCGTGGCGGCCGGCAGGCTGGGCATGGTGGTGAAGAACCAGCGCCGCGACGAGATGGGCTTGCTGCTCAACGCGCTGGAGGACATGCGTCGCCAGCTGTCATCCGTGGTTCAGGATGTGCGTGGCAATGCCCACGGCGTGGCCCTGGCGTCCAGTGAAATCGCGCAGGGCAATGCCGATCTTTCATCGCGCACCGAAAGCCAGGCCAGCGCTCTGGAGGAAACGGCCGCATCCATGGAGCAGTTGGGCTCGACCGTGCGTCAGAACGCCGACAACGCCCAGAGCGCCAACCAGATGGCCAGGAACGCCTCCGATGTCGCGGGCCGCGGCGGTGCCGTGGTGGCCCAGGTGGTGGACACCATGAAGGGCATCAACGACAGCAGCCGCCAGATTGCCGACATCATCGGCGTGATCGACTCCATCGCCTTCCAGACCAATATCCTGGCCCTGAACGCAGCCGTGGAGGCCGCGCGTGCCGGTGAGCAGGGCCGTGGCTTTGCCGTGGTGGCGGGCGAGGTTCGCACGCTGGCCCAGCGCAGTGCCGAAGCCGCCAAGGAGATCAAGCAGCTCATCCATGCCAGCGTGGAGCGCGTGGAGCAGGGCTCGCAACTGGTGGACAAGGCCGGGGCCACGATGGCCGAAATCGTGACGGCCATCGGCCGCGTGACGGACATCATGGGCGAGATCAGCGCCGCCAGCAGCGAGCAGAGCCAGGGCGTGGCCCAGGTCGGCGAAGCCATCACCCAGATGGATCAGGCCACGCAGCAGAACGCGGCCCTGGTGGAGGAAAGTGCTGCGGCGGCAGACTCCCTGCAGCGCCAGGCCAAGGCCTTGGTCGATTCGGTGGCGATTTTTCAGCTTGGCAATCAGGCACAGAGCTTTGCCACGGCAGCTCTGCGCAACCGGACAGAACCCACAGTTGCCAAGGCCGCAAAGAGCGCAGGCCCGCAAGTCGCTGCGTTGGCCGGCCAGGGGCAGGTCAAGGCGGCTCCCGCGGCTCAGCCCGCTCTGGGAAGCGACCAGGACTGGGAGCAGTTCTGAGGATTTCCGGTTTCAATGACCTTTGTCTCAAAACCCCGATAGCGAAAGCTGTCGGGGTTTTTTTACAAGCTTTCTCCAAACTGTCTTGATATTGATCAAGAAGAAGGGTGGCTTGGTGCTTTTTCAAAGCTATGTAACTTGTGGCGGCATCGAGAATCCCTAGTCACGGCCATTGGTAACTAATAGTAACTAATGGCGTGATGTAAGTGGTTGCCTACGTATTTGTAGGCTCTTGAAGATAGGCAAGGATTATGAAACTGGAAACAATTGAAAACATATAAGCCGGTATCCGGTTCATTTCATCTCTTGTGTGCCATTCAGAGAGATATTTTCCGATCGAGCAGAAAAAAGTGAATTCGTGTGCTTCGCAGGCCTGGATTCAGCAGAAGTATTTATAAAAAACTAATTGGTAATAGAGGGAGGTGCAATCAATGAAAAGCATCAAAATCTCCACGCGGATTCTCGGCACATTCGGGATTCTGGTCGTGTTGCTGGTCGTGGTGGTCGCCATGGCTTTGCTGCAGCTGAGCTCCATGCGCTCCAGTGCCGAAACCATCACCGGCAACGCCCTGCCCAGTGTGGAAGTGATCAATACCCTCAATACCGACCTGGCGCGCACCCGCTTGCTCGAATTGCGGCATGTCAATAATGACGAGCCCGGTTATATGGCTCAGGTGGAAACCCAGTTCGATCAGCTGCAAAAACATCTGGCCGAGGCCAAAAAGCTCTACGAGCCTTTGATTCTCACGGCCGAGGAGCGCGAGCTCTACACGCAGTTCCTGCACGAGCGGGAGCGTTATGTCGAGCTGAACAAGCGGTTGTTTGAAGTTTCGCGCAGCGGCGACAAGGAGCAGGCCAAGCAATTGCTGGGGGGCGAGTCTCTCAAGCTCTACGACGCGTCTTCGGCGACCTTGCAGAAGCTGATCAAGTTCAACAGTGATGTGGCAAGAAGCGAGACGCTGGCTTCGGAGCAGGTTTACGACCGCGCCGTGAGCTTGCTGGTCGTGGCTGCAGCAATTGCGGTGCTGGTGGCCCTGGGCGCCGGCATCTGGCTGGTGCGCTCCATCCGTGCGCCGCTGGAGCAGGCGGTACAGGCCGCGGACCGCGTGGCCAATGGCGATCTGAGCGGCGTCATTCGCGTGGAGCGAGAGGATGAAACCGGTCGCCTGCTGGGCGCCCTGGAGCGCATGCAAAGCAGTCTGGTGCAGACCGTGCGCACGGTACGCCAGAACGCGGAAGGCGTGGCCTCGGCCAGTTCGCAGATTGCCTCGGGCAATGCCGATCTGTCCAGCCGCACCGAGGAGCAGGCCAGTGCGCTGGAGGAGACGGCGGCTTCCATGGAGCAGCTGGGCTCCACCGTGCGCCAGAACGCCGACAACGCCCGTGCCGCCAATCAGATGGCCGTGAACGCTTCCCAGGTGGCAGCGCAGGGCGGAGCCGTGGTGGCCGAAGTGGTGGAGACCATGAAAGGCATTAACAACAGCAGCCAGCAGATTGCCGACATCATCACCGTCATCGACTCCATCGCCTTCCAGACCAATATCCTGGCGCTGAATGCGGCCGTGGAAGCGGCGCGCGCCGGCGAGCAGGGCCGTGGCTTTGCCGTGGTGGCGGGCGAGGTGCGTACCCTGGCCCAGCGCAGCGCCGAAGCCGCCAAGGAAATCAAGGCCTTGATCAACACCAGCGTGCAACGTGTGGAGCAGGGCACGCAACTGGTGGACAAGGCCGGCGCCACCATGGCCGATATCGTGTCCGCGATCAGCCGGGTGACGGATCTGATGACCGAAATCAGTGCCGCCAGCCAGGAGCAGAGCCAGGGTGTGGCCCAGGTGGGCGAGGCGGTGACGCAGATGGATCAGACGACGCAGCAGAATGCGGCGCTGGTCGAAGAAAGCGCCGCCGCCGCCGGTGCGCTGCGCAAACAGGCGCAGGATCTGGTCCAGGCCGTGGCAGTGTTTCAGCTGCCTGGCGCAGCGGCTTACGATCAGTCGCCAAAGACTGTCTCCCGTACCGCGGCGCCAGTCAAGGCCGCTGCTGCCGCACCAGCGCGCCAGGCGCCTGCCCGTCGTGTGGCCGCCCAGCCGGCACCCAGGCAGGCGGCTCCGCGCTCCTTGATGGGCGGGTCCATGGCGAGCGAATCCGCGCCTGCCCGCAATGCCCCCAAGTCCTCGCTGAACGAGGATGACTGGGAAACCTTCTGAATGTCTCCAAGGGCCCGGGATTCAAGGCCGCTGCAAAGCGGCCTTTTTTGTATCCGCCTTCAGACCTTGCGCAGCGGGCTATGGGACTGCAGCTCTTCCACATACTGGGCCATGCCTTCGCCTTCGCGCTGCAAAAAGCGCTCGATGGCATCGGCAAAAGCCGGGTGGGCCACCCAGTGGGCGCTGGGGGTCTCCACGGGCAGCAGGGCGCGGGCCATCTTGTGCTCTCCCTGGGCGCCGCCTTCGAAACGGTCAAAGCCGTTGGCAATGCACCATTCGATGGGCTGGTAGTAGCATGCCTCGAAATGCAGGCTGTCGACCCGCTCCAGAGCACCCCAGTAGCGGCCATAGGCGACCTTGTTATTGATAGCAGCTTGCGCTTGACTGTCCTCAAAAAACAATAGATTTGATGCTGAAATCATTGACTGAAAAGCGGTAATAGCTATCAAACTTGAGGCGATCGGTTGCCCGTTGCGCTCGGCGATGAACATCACCCAGTTTTCGGGCATGGCCGAGGCCATGGCGGCAAAGAACTCTGGTGTCAGATAAGGCGGGTTGCCATGCTCCAGGTAGGTGCGCTCATAGCAGCGGTAGAAGAAGGACCAGTCCGCCTCACCGATGTCGCAGCCCTTGATGCCCCTGAAGCTCACGCCGGCTTCGCGAACCTTGCGTCGCTCCTGGCGGATCTTCTTGCGCTTTTCCTGGTTCAGCGAGCCCAGAAAGTCGTCGAAGTCCTTCCAGCGGGACGGTGTCGCCGCAGTGCCCGCGCAGGCCTGCAGGCTGGCGGGCTCTGCCTCTACAGGCAGAGTGGCTCCCGCAGCGGGTAGCGCCGGCGGCGTGTTCGTCCAGTGAAACTGCACCGTGCTGCGCTGCATCCAGCCGGCCGCAGCGCAGGCGGCAAGATCGTCGGCATCGCCGAAAAGCAGGTGCAGCGATGACAGCTGCTGCTCGGCGGCCCAGGCCTGCACGGCCTGCACCAACGCCACGCGCAGCGCCTGGCTGCGTGCCAGCAGGCGGGAGCCGGGCACGGGCGTGAAGGGGACGGCCAGCAAACCCTTGGGGTAGTAAGGCAGGCCATGCTGCTGATAGGCACGCGCCCAGGCCCAGTCAAACACATATTCGCCGTAGGAGTGGGTCTTGATATAGAGGGGGCAGGCCGCCAGCAGCTCCTCGCCGTCCCAGACGGTGATGACCCGGGCGATCCAGCCTGTATCGGGCGTGGCGCTGCCGCTTTGCTCCATGGCAGCCAGGTATTCGTGGCGCATGAAGGGCGTGGGCGTGGATTGAGAGGCCAGCAGCACATTCCAGGTTTGTGCGTCCAGCTGCTGCACGCTGGCAAGCACGCGAGTGATAATCTTGTTTTCGGCCATGCCCTGATTGTCGCGGGGGCTGGTGGCCTCACCGCCTAGCTTGCATTTCATGACGCTTTCCATCTGCTGTGCCCAACGCAATTTTGTTGTGGGAGACCTCTCTGGCAATGTCCAGAAAATCATTGCCGCTGCCGAACAAGCTTATGCCAACGGTGCCCGCCTGCTGCTCACGCCCGAGCTGGCCCTGTGTGGCTATGCGGCCGAAGACCTTTATCTTCGTCCGGCTTTTCTGGATGCCTGCGACGAGGCCTTGAAGCAGCTGCAGCAGGCCAGCAGCCAATGGCCGGGGCTGGCCCTGGTCATCGGTCACCCGCAGCGCGATGCGCAGGCCGGGACTTTGTTCAACGCTGCCAGCGTGCTGCGCGACGGCCAGCTGGTGGCGAACTATTACAAGCAGTTGCTGCCCAATTTTGGCGTGTTTGACGAACAGCGCTACTTTGCGGCCGGTAAGGAAAGCTGCGTCTTCGAACTCGACGGCATCCGTATCGGTCTGCTGATTTGCGAGGACGCCTGGCATGCCGGCCCGGCCCGTGCCGCCGTGGCCGCAGGCGCCCAGTTGCTGCTCGTCATCAATGCCTCGCCATTCCATAGCGGCAAACCCCTGGAGCGCGAGGCGGTGATCGCACAGCGCGCCGTGGAAAACGCGGTTCCTCTGGTCTATGCCCATCTGGTGGGTGGCCAGGATGAAGTCGTGTTCGACGGCTGCTCGTTCGCGGTGCAGGCCGACGGCCAGGTGGCGGCGCGTGCGGCGGCCTTCGAGGAAGATTTGCCCATGGTGGCTGCGCACCCGGGCAATGGCAGTGTGACGCTGATGGGCGAAGTCAGGCCCCTGCCGGGCCACCATCAGGCACTCTGGTCTGCGCTGGTGCTGTCCGTGCGCGACTATGTGGGCAAGAACCGCTTTCCGGGCGCGCTCATCGGCCTGTCGGGCGGCATGGATTCGGCCCTGGTGTTGGCCATTGCCGTGGATGCGCTCGGCGCGGACAAGGTGCGCACGGTCATGATGCCTTCGCCCTATACGGCCGATATCAGCTGGCTGGACGCGCGCGAAATGTCCGAGCGCGTGGGCGTGCAGCACGAAGAGATCGATATCGCGCCGCAGTTCGAGGCCTTCAAGGCGGCGCTGGCCGGCACGTTTGCCGGGCGAGCCGAGGACACGACCGAGGAAAATCTGCAGGCCCGTATTCGCGGCACCCTGCTGATGGCCATGAGCAACAAGTTTGGCTCCATCGTGCTGACCACGGGCAACAAGAGCGAGATGTCCACCGGCTACTGCACGCTGTACGGCGACATGGCCGGTGGCTTTGCGGTCATCAAGGATGTGTTCAAGACCGAGGTGTTTGCGCTGGCGCGCTGGCGCAATGCCAACGACCCCTTTGGCACCGGGCTTGACCCCATCCCCGAGCGCATCATCACGCGCCCGCCCAGCGCCGAGCTGCGCCCCGATCAGAAGGATCAGGACAGCCTGCCGGACTACGAGGTGCTGGATGCCATCGTGTCCCGCTACATGGAAAACAACGAGAGCATAAGTTCCATCGTCGCCGAGGGTTTTGCGCCGGCGGACGTGGAACGGGTCACGCGTCTGATACAAATCAACGAGTACAAGCGCCGCCAGGCTCCGGTCGGTCCGCGCCTGACGATGCGCAGCTTCGGCAAGGACTGGCGCTATCCCATCACCAACAAATTTCGCGCCTGAGTCTTTGGCTCCGGTGTTTTGCCGATTTCAATCCATTGAGGAACTAGCCCCATGAAAATGATTACCGCCGTCATCAAGCCCTTCAAGCTCGAGGAAGTGCGCGAGGCCCTGGCCGAGTGTGGGGTGAACGGTCTGACCGTGACCGAAGTCAAGGGTTTTGGCCGCCAGAAAGGCCATACCGAGCTCTACCGTGGCGCCGAATATGTGGTCGATTTCCTGCCCAAGGTGAAGATCGAAGTGGTGGTGCGCGACGAAGACGTGGATCGCTGCGTGGACGCCGTCGTCAATGTCGCGCGCACCGGCAAGATTGGCGATGGCAAGATCTTCATCACTCCCGTGGAGCGCGTGGTGCGCATCCGCACGGGCGAGCTGGACGATACCGCTGTCTGAGCGGGCTGCCGCGCTCCGGTCATGTGCCCCAGGCATGTGCCCCAATCAAAAAGCCAGACCCTGAGTCTGGCTTTTTTCATGGCCCGGAGCCGGGTCTGTGGCTTGCCTGAAGGACGGCAGTCCGGTGGATGCCGTCCAGGGCTCAGATCACGGAGCGCAGAGGTGGCGTGTCCAGCTGGCTGCCAGCATTCTGGACGAGATTTTGCAGCAGGGCCGGGGTGTCGCTGCTGCTTTCGACCAGTCCCATCTGCCACTCGCCCATGAAGCCGTTGCCCACGCAGGACTGCAGAAACTGCAGCATGGTGTCGTAATAGCCATCCACATTGAGAATGCCGATGGGCTTGTCGTGGTAGCCCAGCTGGCGCCAGGTCCAGACTTCGAACAGCTCCTCAAACGTGCCGATGCCACCGGGCAGGGCCACGAAGGCATCGCTGCGCTCGGCCATCATGGCCTTGCGTTCGTGCATGTTCTTGACGATGTGCAGCTCGTCGCAGGCTTGGTTCGCCAGTTCCTTGTCGACCAGTGCCTGAGGGATGATGCCGACGACACGGCCGCCAGCTTCGCGCGTGGCTTCGGCCACCACACCCATCAGGCCGCTGCGTCCGCCGCCATAGACCAGCTGGCCGCCGCGCGAGCCTATCCACTGGCCAACGGCCTTGGCGATTTCGGTGAATTGAGGGTTGGTGCCGGGGCGTGAGCCGCAGTACACGCAGATGGAAAAAGCGGGTTGAGTCATACGATGAAACGGTGATAAAGAGCGGCAGCCCAGACGGCGCCGCACAGGCACAGGGCCAGGAATACAGCGGCGCTGCCCATGTCCTTGGCTTTCTTGGACAGCTCATGCCATTCGGGGCCGATACGGTCTATGGCAGCCTCTATGCTGGTATTGAGCAGTTCCACAATGAGAACCAGGATGACGCTGCCGGCCAGCAGCGCTGTCTGCTCCCAGCTTTGCCCCAGCCAGAGTGCCAGCGGGATCATGACAAATGCGCAGACAGCTTCTTGCTGGAAGGCTTTTTCATGCCAGCCGGCCCTGAGGCCAGCCAGCGAATAGCCGCCGGCATGCAGCACCCGGGACAGTCCGGTACGGCTTTTCTGCGGATTGACGGGGTCGGGTGATGAGGTGCTCATGAAAAGATCGGGTCAGCGGATGCGTTTGGGTGCAGGGGCCTGATGTATCAGCTGGGTGCCGGCCCAGGCGTCGTGCCAGAACTGCTTTCGGGGGTGAAAACGGCTCAGCAGCGCCCAGCTCAGAATCCAGCCCGTGAGTAGCACCAGTACCTCCAGTGGCGGCAGGCCCAGCGGGTAGAGCAGGGCCAGTGGCGGCAGCCACCACATCCAGCTGGCAGCGTAGCGCAGCAGGGCACGGGTTTGTGTCAGGGGGCGACCCTGGGTGTCGACCACGCGGATATGCCAAGTCTTCATGGCCAGCGTCTGTCCCTTGCTCCAGAACCAGACAAAGTAAATGCCCAGCACCACCAGCATGAAGGCCTGCAGCAGATGACGGTTGTCGAGTGCGTTGCGCGTCTGCGACAGCGTGCCGAACAGATAGCCGGCGATAAACACCACGCCAAACAAAAGCATGCCTTCATAAAGCCAGCAAGCCATACGGCGGCGCAGGCTTGGAGCTATGAAATCAGGAGTGGATGACGGTGCTGCCGGGGTGTCTTGCTGCATGAGGGCATTGTAGGGCTCAGGTCAGCGGGCTTGGCGCTCGGTTGCCGCACCGACACTGTCATTGGTGCGTGTCTTGACCTGGAGCATCCAGCGGCGGCAGGGTGATGGGGGTGGCGCGTGGAATGTCCACGGGTGCTGTCTCCACAATCACCGAAGGCGTGCGGACCGGGTGGGTTTCCACCATGGCTGGCGTGGAAGGCACGGGTGGCGGTGGGTGGTGAATGGTCGCGGGCGGAATCTTGGGCAGATTGGGCACCGTATTGGGAGAGGCGGTGGCCGCAGGAATGCGGGCCAGCTTCTTGGTCGGCACGGGCTTGATGGCGGGTGCGGCGGTCACCACCTTGGGGGTGGCACGGGCTGCCAGCAGTCGCTTTTCCTCATCGCTCAGGGCCTGATAGGCCTCCCACTGGGCCTGCTTGTCTGTCGCGAGCTTGTTGGTGATGGCGAAGTTCAGGCGTGCCTGATTGCGCTGGGCAGCGCTCAGGCCGGACCAGTCTTCCATGCGGTCGTGAAGCTTTTGCTGTTCGCGCTCGCTCAGTTTGTCAAAGCCATCGGCCAGGGCAATCCAGCGGCGCTTCTGCACCGAACCTATCATGGCCCAGCGCTCTTCCAGGGGCTGCAGGATTTCGCGCTGGTGGCTGCTGAGCTCGCCCCAGCGGGGACCCGAGGCCTGGGCCGAAGCTCTCTGGCGTGTCGAGGGGTCGGCATGCATGGACCTGGAGGAAGCGACCGTGGCCGGCGGCACGGAACTGGGTGCCAGCCTGACTTGCTGCACGACATTCCACCCCGTCCAGCCCAAGGCCACCAACAACAGCGCCGCCATGACGGCGGCGGTGTTCTCGGGTTTCAGGAGGGAGCGCTTCTCAGTGGGCATCAATGCAGGGCGGCAGGCTGTTTAGTGTTCTGATGGGGTAGCGGCCGAGGTCTTGAGGTACTGGATGAAGCCAGGGTCAGAGTAGGCGGCAGGAGGCAGATCGTCGGTCAGCAAGGCGGTATCGACCTCGGTGACTTCGCTCAGCATACTTTGTTCGGTGTCGGAGTTGTAGATCACCAGGCCCGCAATGAGTGCAAAAACCGGAATCGCCGAGACCAGGGTGCGCCACCAGCCATTGCCCTCGTCGGGGTTGCCCAGTGTCAGGGTATTACCCTGGGCCGATGCAGCGCTGCTGGTCTGAACGCGCAGCACGGACGCTTCGCGGCGGCGTATGGACACTGCCTGCTCACGCGAGGCGCGCAGACGCTCGGTGACTTCATAGGGGAGCAAGGCTTCGCCCTCACTCAGTCGGGCAGTGATCTGACGGGCGATGCGGTCGACGGCCTGTTCTTGCCGGAGGGTGGGCACGGTTTTCATAACTCGATTCCTTTGGCCTTGAGTGCCTTGCTCAGTGTTTGGATGGCGCGGAAGCAATGGGTTTTGACGCTGCCTTCTGAACAACCCATGGCGGCAGCCGTCTCCGCGACATCCATCTCTTCCCAGTAACGCATGAGAAAGGCCTCGCGTTGACGCGCCGGCAGCTCCTGTATCTCTTTTTCTATGCTTTGCAAGGTCTGCTTGCGTTCGGTCAGGCTTTCGGCGTTGCTGGAGGCCGATTCGCCGCTGTTGGTGGCATAGGTTTCCAGCCAGTCGAAGTCGCTGTCTGCGTCTACGGAGGACTCCAGGTCGCTGAAGTGCGTGAAGACTGCTTTCTGGGTCTTCTGGCGGCGAAACCAGTCCAGCGTGCTGTTCGACAGGATGCGCTGGAACAGCATGGGCAGCTCGTTGGCGGGCTTGTCCCCGTAATGCTGGGCCAGTTTGAGCATGCTGTCCTGCACGATATCCAGGGCGGCCTCCTCGTCGCGGACATGGAAAACGCTGCGTTTGAAGGCGCGCTTTTCAACGTCTTTGAGGAATGCAGACAGTTCTTGTTCTGTGGCCAAGAGAGAGTAACCCTGGAAAAAGCGGGAGTTGTTTGGTGATGAAAGCCGCAGATTATCGCATTCGATGATGTTTTTTTGTGTACTGCAATTGAAGGTCTTGTTGCAGTGCGATAATGATCTTCAACTTAAAGAAGCAAACGGATCACGGTCCGACGTACACACAAACGTCCATGGCATGTGGTCTTAAGTCCTAAACCGGCCTCACAAGGGCTTCAGGCTAAGGGCACCGAAGGTTTTTCGTTAGAGAAATTCACAAAGGTTGATCATGGAAATCTCCAAAGCCGAGCTGGCCTCTGCAGCCGCCGCATCGTCCCCCAAGGGCGCCCAGGAACTGATGGGCTCCGAAATCCTCATCAAGTCGCTTCAGGCTGAAGGTGTCAAGCACCTGTGGGGCTATCCTGGCGGGGCAGTTCTCTATATCTACGACGCGCTCTACAAGCAAGACAGCATTCAGCATGTGCTGGTGCGCCACGAGCAGGCGGCCGTGCATGCTGCCGACGGCTTTGCGCGTGCCACCGGCGAGGTGGGCGTGGCGCTGGTGACATCCGGCCCCGGTCTGACCAATGCGGTGACGGGCATTGCCACCGCCTATACCGACTCCATCCCCATGGTGGTGATTGCGGGCCAGACATCAACCAATTACATCGGTACCGACGCGTTTCAAGAGTGCGACACCGTGGGCATCACGCGTCCCATCGTCAAGCACAACTTCCTGGTCAAGGACGTGCGCGAGCTGGCCGAGACCATGAAAAAGGCTTTCCACATCGCCCGCACCGGCCGTCCCGGCCCTGTGGTGGTGGATATTCCCAAGGACGTGTCCTTCAAGAAGGCGCTGTACACGGGCTATCCCGAAAAAGTGGAAATGCGCTCGTACAACCCCGTCAAAAAGGGGCATGCGGGCCAGATTCGCAAGGCCTTGCAGCTGTTGCTGACGGCCAAGCGTCCCTATATCTATACCGGCGGCGGCGTGCTTCTGGGCAATGCCTGCAACGAGCTGCGCCAGCTGGTGGACATGCTGGGCTACCCGGTCACGAATACGCTGATGGGCCTGGGCGCCTATCCTGCCAGCGACAAGAAGTTCCTGGGCATGCTGGGCATGCACGGCACCATCGAAGCCAACAATGCCATGCAGAACTGCGATGTGCTGCTGGCCGTGGGTGCTCGCTTTGACGACCGCGTGATCGGCAATCCCAAGCATTTCATGTCGGTGGAGCGCAAGATCATCCATATCGACATCGATCCTTCCTCCATCTCCAAGCGCGTGAAGGTGGACGTGCCCATCGTGGGCGATGTCAAGGATGTGCTCAACGAGCTGATCGCCATGCTGCGCGAGTCGGCACAGCGCCCCGATGAGGCAGCTCTGGGTCAATGGTGGAACACCATCGAAGGCTGGCGCAGCCGCGACTGCCTGAGCTACGACAAGTCCAATACCGAAGTCATCAAGCCCCAGTACGTGGTCGACACGCTGTGGAACATGACCAAGGATGCCGACGCCTACATCACCTCCGATGTGGGTCAGCACCAGATGTGGGCGGCGCAGTATTACCGCTTTGATGAACCCCGTCGCTGGATCAACTCTGGCGGTCTGGGCACCATGGGCGTGGGCCTGCCTTATGCCATGGGCATCAAGCTGGCCAAGCCCGACTCCGAAGTCTTCTGCATCACGGGCGAAGGCTCGATCCAGATGAACATCCAGGAGCTGGCCACCTGCAAGCAGTACAACACCCCGGTGGTCATCTGCGCGCTGAACAACCGCTTTCTGGGCATGGTGCGTCAGTGGCAGGAAATTGAATACTCGGGTCGCTACTCGAGCAGCTATATGGATTCGCTGCCCGACTTCGTGAAGCTGGCCGAGGCCTTCGGCCACCGCGGTTTGCTGATCGAAAAGCCTGCCGATGTCGAGGCCGCGCTGCGCGAAGCGCGCCGTATCGTGCGCGAGGAAAGCAAGACCGTCTTCCTGGACTTCCGCACTGATCCGACCGAGAACGTGTTCCCCATGGTGCAGGCCGGCCGTGGCATCACGGAAATGCTGCTGGGCGCCGACGACCTGTGATGCGTAGGGCGCCGATTTTCTAGTGAAATCGGCCTCAAACGCTTACATGTCAACCGCAGGCAGCTATATTTTAAATAGCATCTTTTGACGAATCTATTGTCCGCCGAGCCTGGCACTTACCGGTGTCAGGGGAGGGCGGCGAAAAGAGGAATCTCCCAATGAAACACATTATTGCCGTGCTGCTCGAGAACGAGCCTGGAGCACTGTCGCGCGTCGTGGGCCTGTTTTCTGCCCGTGGCTACAACATCGAATCCCTGACTGTCGCACCAACCGAGGATCCCTCGTTGTCGCGCATGACCATCCTCACCACAGGTTCGGACGATGTGATTGAGCAAATCACCAAGCACCTGAACCGGCTGATTGAAGTGGTTAAAGTGGTGGACCTGACCGAAGGTGCCTACACCGAGCGCGAGCTCATGATGGTCAAGGTGCGTGCCGTGGGCAAGGAACGTGAAGAAATGAAGCGCATGGCGGACATCTTCCGCGGCCGCATCATCGACGTGACCGAAAAGAGCTACACCGTGGAGCTGACCGGCGACCAGTCCAAGAACGACGCCTTCCTGCAAGCCATTGATCGCACTGCCATCCTCGAAACCGTTCGCACGGGCGCCTCGGGTATTGGTCGTGGCGAACGCATTCTGCGTGTCTAATGGCTGTTTGCACCCAATTTGAATCTGAACAAACCTTTTCAACCCCCTCAAGATAAGAGACCTGGAGCCATCATGAAAGTTTTCTACGACAAGGACTGTGACCTGAGCCTGATCAAGGGCAAGACTGTTGCCATCATCGGCTACGGCAGCCAAGGCCACGCACATGCTCAAAACCTGAACGACAGCGGCGTGAAGGTTGTGGTCGGTCTGCGCAAGGGCGGCTCTTCCTGGGACAAGGTCGGCAAGGCCGGCCTGACCGTGATGGAAGTCAACGAAGCCGTGAAGGCCGCTGATGTGGTCATGATGTTGTTGCCCGACGAAAACATCCCTGATGTTTACAACAACAACGTTGCTCCCAACATCAAGGCTGGCGCTGTGCTGGCGTTTGCTCACGGCTTCAATGTGCATTACAACCAGGTTGTGCCTCGTGCCGACGTGGACGTGATCATGGTCGCCCCCAAGGGCCCTGGCCACACCGTGCGCTCCGAATACCTGAAGGGCGGCGGCGTGCCTTCGCTGATCGCTGTGTACCAGGACGTGTCCGGCAAGGCCCGTGACGTGGCCCTGTCCTACGCTTCCGCCAACGGCGGCGGCAAGGGCGGCATCATCGAAACCAATTTCAAGGAAGAAACCGAGACTGACCTGTTCGGCGAGCAGGCCGTGCTGTGCGGCGGTGCCGTTGAATTGGTGAAGATGGGCTTCGAAACCCTGACCGAAGCTGGCTACGCTCCCGAAATGGCCTACTTCGAGTGCCTGCACGAGCTCAAGCTGATCGTTGACCTGATGTATGAAGGTGGCATCGCCAACATGAACTACTCCATCTCCAACAACGCGGAGTATGGTGAGTACGTGACCGGCACCGAAGTCATCAACGACAAGTCCCGCGAAGCCATGCGCAACGCCCTCAAGCGCATCCAGAGCGGTGAATACGCCAAGATGTTCATCAGCGAAGGTCGCCTGAACTACCCATCGATGACTGCACGTCGTCGCCAGAACGCCGAGCACGCCATCGAGCAAGTGGGCGGCCAGCTGCGCGCCATGATGCCCTGGATCTCCAAGAACAAGCTGGTTGACCAGACCCGCAACTAATGCAGGCAAGAGTCATTCGGCGTGAGCCGGATGACTTCGCTTGGGCAAGAGGCCACCTTCGAGGTGGCCTTTTTTCATTCCGGAGGCGATCTGTGTGGCGGGTACACTGGTGGCAGGGACATGGTCATGATGGCCGTGCTTGAAATACTATCGTTTTAATAGCTGCATGCATTTGACATGCAAGCACTGGAGGTCTGTTTGATGCAAAACAGCAATGATTCTGCCGATCTGAGTGGAATGCCGCGCAAGCCGCGCAAAGGCATTTATGTGCTGCCCAATCTGTTCACGCTGGCAGCGCTGTTTGGCGGTTTCTACGCCATCGTCATGGCCATGAACAACAAGTTCGAGCTGGCGGCCGTGGGTGTTTTCTGCGCCATGGTGCTCGACAGTCTTGACGGTCGCGTGGCGCGCATGACGCACACGCAAAGCGCGTTCGGCGAGCAGATGGATTCGCTCTCCGACATGGTGTCCTTCGGTGCTGCACCCGCGCTGATTGCTTATGAATGGGCTTTGCGTCCCCTGGGGCGCTGGGGCTGGATTGCCGCCTTTGTGTATTGCGCCTGCGCGGCGCTGCGCCTGGCCCGCTTCAACGTGAATACGGCCGTGGTGGACAAGCGCTATTTCCAGGGCATGCCTTCGCCCGCGGCTGCGGCCCTGGTCGCCGGCTTTATCTGGCTGACCAGTGCGCTGATGGTTTCCCATCGCGATGTGCCCATCTTTGGCGATGTGATTTCCTGGTTTGGCGGCTATCCCACGGATCGGGCCGATCTGTCCTGGATCATGTTCGCCATCACGCTGTTCGCGGGTCTGACCATGGTCACAAATATTCCCTATTACAGCTTCAAGGACATCGGCGGCGCCAAGAGCATGCCCTTTGTCTCGCTGGTGGTGGTGGCGCTGCTGATGGCCGTGGTCAGCATCGAGCCTGCAACCATGCTGTTCCTGGTGTTTGTCGGCTACTCGGTCTCGGGCTATGTGATCTATGTCTGGCGCCGTGCCAAGGGCGAGCAGGTGAGCATCGTCGCCACCTCCAAGGACGAGCCCGACGAGCGCGGCCTGCACGACGATTGAAACCTTCGTCGAAAAAATCCTGGCCCTGTCAACTTTTCTTGTGTTAAAGTGAGCCGCATGCAAAACCTGTCGCTAGCTCTACTACTAATGTCCAACGGGCAGAGAAAGTAGCGCGCGCGTACAAACACACCCTACTTGGCGGCCCGTAGCATCAGCGACGGGCCGTTTTTGCTTTTGGGCGTCGCTGGAGCTGGGTTCAATTTCCTCTAATTTCGACTAAAGAGACTCACCATGTTGCAAAACCCTTCCACCAAATACCGCGCTTTCGCCCCCGTGCGTCTGACCGATCGCACCTGGCCCGACGCGGTCATCACCAAGCCTCCGGTCTGGTGCAGCGTGGATCTGCGTGACGGCAACCAGGCCCTGATCGAGCCCATGGACATCGAGCGCAAGGTGCGCATGTTCGAGCAACTGGTGAAGATCGGTTTCAAGGAAATCGAAGTCGGCTTTCCTTCGGCCTCGCAGATCGAGTTCGACTTCATGCGCAAGCTCATCGAGGAAAACCGCATTCCCGATGACGTGACCGTGCAGGTGCTGACCCAGGCGCGTGAGCATCTGATTCGCCGCACTTTCGAAGCGCTCGAAGGCGTGCCCCGCGCGATTGTCCATCTGTACAACGCCACGGCTCCGGTGATGCGCCGTGTGGTGCTGAACATGAGTGAAGACGAGATTGTGGAATTGGCGGTGACCAATGCGCAGATGTTCAAGGACATTGCGGCACAGCACCCCCAGACCAAATGGACCTTTCAGTACTCGCCCGAAATGTATTCGGACACCGAGCTGGAGTTCTCCAAGCGCGTGATCGACGCCGTCACCGATGTCTGGCAGCCCACGCCCGAGAACAAGTGCATCATCAATCTGCCCACCACCGTGGAGCACTCGACGCCCAATATCTTTGCCGACATGGTGGAGTGGACGCATCGCAACATCAAGCGCCGCGACAGCGTGGTGATCTCGGTCCACCCACACAACGACCGCGGCACGGGAACGGCGGCTGCCGAGCTGTCCCTGATGGCCGGCGCGGATCGCCTGGAAGGCTGCCTGTTCGGCAACGGCGAGCGCACCGGCAATCTGGACGTGGTGAACGTGGCGCTCAATATGTATATCCAGGGCGTGAACCCCGGCCTGGATTTCTCCGACATCGACGATATCCGTGCAACGGTTGAGCATTGCAACCAGTTGCCCGTGCATCCTCGTCATCCTTACGTGGGTGACTTGGTCTACACCTCCTTCTCCGGCTCTCACCAGGACGCCATCAAGAAGGCTTTCGCCGCCCACAAGGAAGGCGATATCTGGGATATGCCTTATCTGCCCATCGATCCCAAGGACCTGGGTCGCAGCTATGAGGCAGTGATTCGCGTGAACAGCCAGTCGGGCAAGGGCGGCATTGCCTATCTGCTCGAGAGCGAGTACGGGCTTCAGCTGCCTCGCCGCCTGCAGATCGAGTTCAGCCAGGTCGTGCAGCGCGAGATGGATGCCAGCGGCAAGGAATTGTCGGCTGCGGATCTGTGGGATCTGTTCCAGCGCGAATATGGCGTCAACACCGTCAAGGCACCGCAGTACCGCCTGAGCGAGGCCGATGGTGTGGTTAACATGACGTCCGAGATCGAAATCGCCGGAGAGAAGGTTTTTCTGGAAGGCGAAGGTACGGGCCCCATTGATGCCTTCGTGCAGGCGCTGTCGGCTGAACTCGGTCGCAACGTGCGTGTGCTCAACTATGCCGAGCATGCGATTGGCGAAGGTGCGAATGCCAAGGCGATCGCCTATGTGGAGTTGCGCGTGGACGATGCTCAGGTCTGCTACGGCGTAGGGGTGGATGCCAATATCGTTTCCGCCTCGTTGCGCGCCATCATCTCAGGAGTGCAGCGCGTTACCGCTGTCGTTGAAGAGGCGGTAGCTGCTTAAAAGGTTCAAAGCCGGTGTCGCCAAAAGCGTACCGGCTTTTTTGTCGGCAATCCTCCAGTCATAACAGGCGCCTACCGGCGCCACCACATAGAGAGTCCCCACCATGTCCGATCAGCTCATTATTTTCGACACCACCTTGCGTGACGGCGAGCAATCGCCCGGCGCTTCTATGACGCGCGATGAAAAGCTGCGCATTGCCCGTCAGCTGGAGCGTCTGAAAGTCGATGTGATCGAGGCAGGGTTTGCTGCAGCATCCAATGGAGACTTCGAGTCCATCCAGACCATTGCACGTGCCATCAAGGACTCCACGGTCTGCTCGCTCTCCCGGGCCAACGACCGCGACATCGCGCGTGCGGCCGAGTCGTTGAAGGGGGCCAACCGCGCTCGCATTCACACCTTCATTGCCACCAGTCCGCTGCACATGGAGAAAAAGCTGCGCATGACACCCGAGCAGGTGCTGGAGCAGGCCAAGCAGGCGGTGCGCTTCGGGCGCAATCTCATCGAAGACATCGAGTTCAGCGCGGAGGACGGCTACCGCAGCGAACCCGATTTTCTGGCGCGTGTGATCGAGGCAGTCATCAAGGAAGGCGCAACCACCATCAATGTGCCCGACACCGTGGGCTATGCGATTCCGGAACTCTATGGCGAATTCATTCGCAACTTGCGCGAGCGCGTGCCCAACAGCGACAAGGCAGTCTGGTCCGTGCACTGCCACAACGACCTGGGCATGGCGGTTGCCAACTCGCTGGCGGGTGTGAAGATCGGCGGCGCGCGGCAGATCGAGTGCACCATCAACGGTCTGGGCGAGCGCGCGGGTAACTGCTCACTCGAAGAAGTGGTCATGGCCATCAAGACGCGCAAGGACTATTTCGGGCTGGAGGTGAATATCGACACCCAGCACATCGTGGCCGCCAGTCGCCTGGTCAGCCAGACCACGGGCTTTGTGGTGCAGCCCAACAAGGCGGTGGTCGGGGCCAATGCCTTTGCCCATGCCTCCGGCATTCATCAGGATGGCGTGCTCAAGGCGCGTGATACCTACGAAATCATGCGTGCCGAGGATGTGGGCTGGGCGGCCAACAAGATCGTGCTGGGCAAGCTCAGTGGCCGTAATGCCTTCAAGCAGCGCCTGCAGGAGCTGGGGGTGGAGCTGGACAGCGAAGCTGCCATCAACCAGGCTTTCGCGCGCTTCAAGGAACTCGCGGATCGCAAGAGCGAGATTTTTGACGAGGACATTCTGGCGCTGGTGAATGCCGAAGGCGCGGAGCATCAGGACAATCAGTTCCAGTTCATTTCACTGGCCCAGCAGAGTGAAACAGGTGAGCGCCCACATGCCAGCGTGGTCTTCAGCAATGCAGGCCGGGAAATCAAGGCCAGCTCAGAGGGTAATGGTCCGGTCGATGCCTCATTCAAGGCCATTGAGTCCGAAGTCAAGAGCGGTGCCGAAATGGTGCTGTATTCCGTCAATGCCATCAGCGGCTCAACCGAGAGTCAGGGCGAGGTGACGGTGCGCCTGCAACGCAGTGGTCGCGTCGTCAACGGAGTGGGTGCTGACCCCGACATTGTGGTCGCATCGGCCAAGGCTTATCTGAGCGCTTTGAACAAATTGCATAGCAATCAGGAAGTTGTTGCAGCACAAGGTTGACTGCTGGATTTATAATTTCACTCAGATTATCGAGAAGGTTGTGCAAGTGCTTGTCACTGCACAACTTTTTTGATTGAATTAAATCCTTACACCTTGTTGTCTGGAGTATCGCATGCAGCTGCTGCGTCCATTTCGCCTTGCAAAACTCACCCAGGTGGTGTCTTTGGCTCTGTTGAGCTGCGCTCTGGCTGCTCCGGCAGCGCATGCCGCTGCGCCCAAAAAAGACTCCAAAAAGCCCGTGGCTGCTGCGGCTGCGACCAAGAAGGCAGCCAAGGAGCCCGCTGGCAAGGTTCGTGCTGCAGCGCAGCCCAAAGGCGCAAAGGTCGCCAAGGGCAAGCCTGAAAAGGCGGATGCCAAGCTTGCAAGCAAGAAGGGCGGCAAGTCTGTTGTAGCAGCCAAGGCCGAGAGGGAAGAGAAGACCGGCGGCAAGAAGCGTCTGGCCAGGGTTGGAGCTGCGGGTGTTGCGGTTGCGGCAGCTGCCACGGCAGTCGAGCCCGCGCGCCTGTCCTATGGGCAGATGGCGGGTCTTCACTCCGTCTCGGACCCTCTGGATCTGCAAAGCAGCGTGGCTTATGTGATCGACCAGGACACGCATGAGGTGCTGCTGAGCAAGAACGATCAGGCCGTGCTGCCGATTGCTTCGCTGACCAAGCTCATGACCGGTCTGCTGATCTCCCAGGCCCGTCTGCCCATGGACGAGATGATCACCATCACGCAGGACGATGTGGATACCGAAAAGCACAGCAGCTCCCGTCTGCGTGTCGGCACCACCTTGACGCGTGCCGAGATGATGCATCTGGCACTGATGTCCAGCGAGAACCGTGCTGCTCATGCCCTGGGACGCACCTATCCCGGCGGTCTGGCGCAGTTTGTGCAGCTGATGAACTCCAAGGCGCTACAGCTGGGCATGAAGGACACGCGCTATGTGGAGCCCACCGGCCTGTCCAGCAGCAACCAGTCCAGCGCACGCGATCTGGCGCGTCTGGTGGCGGTGGCCCATGCGGATCCGCTGATGCGCGAATACTCCACATCGCCCGGCTATGAAGTGGCTGTGGGTCGTCGCACGCTGCAGTTCAACAATACTAACCGCCTGGTCAAGAGCGACAACTGGGATATTGGTCTGCAAAAGACCGGCTATATCTCCGAAGCCGGACGCTGCCTCGTGATGCAGGCCCATGTGGCCGGCCGCAAGCTGATCATGGTGTTCCTGGATTCGGCAGGCAAGTTCAGCCGTCTGGCCGACGCCGAGCGCGTGCGCCACTGGATGGAAAGCAAGGGTCCCACGGCCAGCAACACGATTGCCAGTCGTATCAGGGGATAGGCTGGCGCAAACCCAGCCTGTCACCGTCAAAAAGCGCTACCTCGGTAGCGCTTTTTTTATGGGGCACGAACACAGTGGCTTGCCGTGTCTTTTGCCGGCTGTGCAATATGCTGCGACAGCTGGAGCGGGAAGATTCAGCTGTGCTGGCTGCGGCTATAGGGATTGGGGGCGGTCTGAGCGGTGGCAGGGCGGGTGCCGCTGAAGCCCAGTGCCACGGAAATTTCCTGCACCGTGGCCTGCAGCCTGGGAGCCCAGCTTTCGTCAAGCCGGTCAGCGGGCGCCGATATCGACAGCCCGGCGATCAGTTTGTTCTGGTCGTCGTAAATGCCGGCGGCCATGCAGCGCACGCCCAGTTCCAGCTCTTCGTTGTCGCGGGCAATACCGTATTGGCGCACCTTGGCCAGCTCATGTTCCAGGTCGCCCAGCTGGGTGATGCTGAAATGGGTCTTGCCAGGCAGGCCGGTGCGCATGGCGTAGGCGCGTACCTGCTGGGAATCGTCGGCCGCCAGAAACAGCTTGCCGTTGGAGGTCAGATGCAAAGGAGCATGGCCGCCAATGGCGCGTACCACCTGCATGCCGGAGCGCTCGCTGTAGGCGCGCTCCACATAGACAATCTCGTCG
Organism: Comamonas sp. C24C; assembly: GCF_053345995.1. Taxonomy (NCBI): domain Bacteria; kingdom Pseudomonadati; phylum Pseudomonadota; class Betaproteobacteria; order Burkholderiales; family Comamonadaceae; genus Comamonas; species Comamonas sp. C24C. The sequence goes on from NZ_JBKFBC010000002.1 coordinate 306,474, forward strand.
CCCTGACGCACGGACAGGCTGATGGGCTGCTGAATCTGCTTGTAGAGCTGGCGCATCGGCGAAAGCGCCACTTCGCGCACGTTCAGGCGGGCCTTGACCAGATTGCCCAGCTCCAGAAAACGCATGCCCAGGCGGTAGCTGCCCGATTCGGGGCGGTCCACAAAGCGGCCCAGTGCAAGATCATTGAGGATGCGGTGCGTGGTCGATGGATGCAGGCCCGTGCGTTCGCTGATCTCCTTCAAAGAAACCGCTTCCTCACGCGATGCCAGCACGTCGATCAACGTGAACATGCGTTCCAGAACCTGGACGCTGGGCTTTGCGGAGGCCGAGAGGTCGTCTTTTTTCATGCGTTGGAGATGCTTTGCGGGATGAGGGCATTCTAGCGGTGCTGCAGCCACGCAACCATCTCATCCGCTCATATATCCATGTGCTGCTTTTGGCAGCATCACTCTTCAATTTGCGAGCGCACAATGCTTTGCCTGTCTACGCGTCGCCAAAGCTCACCCTGGCGGATCTCATGCGGCAAAAAGCTGGCCTTGTAGCGCATCTTCTGGCTTTCGGAGATCCAGTAGCCCAGATAGACATACGGCAGGTTCATGGCCTTGGCCTGCTGGATCTGCCACAGCACATTGAAGGTGCCGTAGCTGGCCTGATCTTCCGGGGCGTAGAAGGTATAGACGGCCGAGAGCCCGTCTTCGAGCACATCGAGAATGGAGAGCATCTTGAGTGTGCCGGGCTGTCCGTCTGCGCTGGGCTCGCGAAACTCCACCAATCGGGAGTTGACCCTGCTTTGCAGCAGAAACTGCGTGTACTGATCCACGCTGTCGTTGTCCATGCCGCCGCCACTGTGGCGATGCTGCTGGTAGCGAAGGTAGAGCTGGTAGTGCTCGTCGGAATAGTGCAGGCGCTGAATGGAGGCCACCAGTTGCCCGTGCTGTTTGGCGGCGCGTCGCTGGCTGCGGCAGGGGCGGAACTCCTGCGCAAGAATTCGCAGCGGAACGCAGGCTTGGCAGCCGTCGCAATAGGGGCGATAGGTGAACATGCCGCTGCGCCTAAAGCCCAGCGTGACCAGTTCCGAGTAGGTGGTGTTCTGAATCAGATGGCTGGGCGTGGCGACCTGGGAGCGTGCCAGCCTGCCCGGCAGATAGCTGCAGGGATAGGCCGCCGTGGCGTAGAACTGCAGGGCATGTAGCGGGAGGTCGTTCGGGTGCGTCATGATCGGACTCGGCTGCAGATGCGGTGCATCAAGCCTCAGTATGGCTCAGCAACTGCTCCCAGTATATGGGTCTGAATTGCCACTGCATATCGGGCAGCTGCGACTGGGCTTGAACAGTCCGGGCAAATTGTGCTCTGGTGATCTCTCGTGCGCCCATGAAGGAAAGGTGCGCCGTGGCCTGCTGGCAGTCGATCTGCGGCACCTGATGAGCCCTGCACAGGGCCACCAGTGCCGACAGTGCAATCTTGGAGGCATCCGTCTGCAGCGCGAACATGGATTCGCCAAACACCGCCCTGCCCAGTGCCACGCAGTAAAGCCCGCCGACGAGCTGGCCGTCGATCCAGGTTTCCACGCTGTGTGCAGCGCCTTGCTGATGCAGTTCGGTGTAGGCATCGATGATGCTCTGCACGATCCAGGTGCCGTTCTGTCCGTCGCGGGGGGTTTGGGCGCAATGCTGCATCACCGTGGCAAAAGCGCTGTCGATGCGGATCTCGCAGCCAGGATCGTCGCGAAACTTCTGCAGTCTCTTGCGTAGGCTGCGGTGCAGTCGGAACTCCTCAGGATGCAGAGCCATGCGTGGATTGGGGGACCACCAGAGCACGGGCTGGCCCTCGCTGAACCAGGGGAAGATTCCCTGGCTGTAAGCGGTGCGAAGGCGGGCGGCATCCAGGGTGTTGCCGGCGGCCAGCAGTCCGGGAATGGGATCCCGCTCGCCCCAGGTCTGATCGATGGGAGGGAATTCTTGTTCGGGCTGCAGCCAGGGCAGGGAGTGCGTCATTGGCAGTGGAAATGGATGGACTGCCCCAAGTCTTGCACAGACTGAAGCGGTTTTGCATGTCGCGGCACAAGGCCGGTGCTGGCGTAATCCCGTTGTCGGCGGCAGAAATGAAAAAAGGCTTCCACAGGGAAGCCTTTTTGCGGGGGGAGCAGCTGCGGCAGCAGCAGCCACCTTACACGCGCTTGCGGTATTCGCCGGTGCGGGTGTCGATTTCGATCTTGTCTTCTTGGG
>NZ_JBKFBC010000002.1:308767-318504 GCF_053345995.1 Comamonas sp. C24C
GGGGCACGGCCACTTCGAAGCCGGTAGCGATCTTGGCGGGCTTCAGAACCTTGCCGGAGGTATCGCCCTTGACTGCGGGTTCGGTCCAGGTGATTTCGCGCACGATGGTGGTGGGCAGTTCGACGGAGATGGCCTTGCCGTCATAGAACACCACTTCGGCAGTCATGCCGTCTTCCAGGTAGTTCAGTGCGTCAGCCATGTTTTCGGCTTCGACTTCGTACTGGTTGAACTCTTCGTCCATCCACACGTACATGGGGTCGGCGAAGTAGGAGTAGGTGCAATCCTTCTTGTCCAGGATCACGTTGTCGATCTTGTCGTCGGCCTTGAACACGTTTTCCGTGCCGAAGTTGCCGATCAGGCTCTTGAGCTTCATGCGCACGGTAGCAGCGCCACGGCCGCCACGAGCGTATTCGGTCTTCAGAACGATCATGGGGTCCTTGCCGAACATGATCACATTGCCTGCGCGGATTTCTTGAGCGATTTTCATGGCTTGCTTGCGTTTGAAAGGTTGGAGCCGCTCTACACGGCAGGCAAGCTGTTCGCAATGGTCGCTGGAGAAAGCAACGCATCAAAGGTGCGGCGGCGGGGCCTGCCGCATGTACCGCGGCGGGGCGCGACCCCGAAAGCAAGGTCGCTCGGCATACCGGCTGCGACTGCCCTCAGAGAGGCAAAACGTGGATTTTAGCTTTTTTCGGCGACAAAAGCTTGAAGCTGTGCAATCAGTTCGGTTTGTTCGATCAATCTGGCTCGCGCAGCCCTGATGCAGCCGGCACATTCATCAAGCATTTCGCGTGTGAGCAAAGGCAATGTTTGCGGTGCGGTCATGCCATTCCAGGTGTGGTGAAAGCGCCTGAGGCTGTCCGGGGCCTGGAGCCAGTCGAGAAAGGCATTCAGCTTGTCGTGGTGGGCGTTGTCATGCTGGGGGTAGATCTGCCAGACCATGGGCTGGCCCGCCCAGAGTGCGCGGACCAGCGAGTCCTCGCCGCGCACCAGATTCAGGTCGCAGCCCCAGAGCATTTCGTCGAACCGGGCCTGAGGGCGGGCTGGCAGATAGACCGGCTGCATCTGCTGCGCTTGGGGCAGCGCCTGCACGGCAGTCGTGGCGCGCCCGGGGGTGACCAGCAGCCTGGCGTTGAGCGCCTGCTTGTCCGAGAGCTGGGCGAGCAACTGGGGCAGAGCAGCGGGCTCGTAGCAAAACAGCGAGACGGCGCATTCGCCAGGCTGAATGCCTTCTGCGCGGCGCCACGAGTCGCGTTGGGCCATGAAGGCTTGCTGGCGCTGGGCCAGGTTCTGCTCGCGTACCAGCGAGCCGGTGGCTGCCGTAAAGCCGGGGTAGAAGAACCAGCGTGTCAGCCCGGCAGCAGGGCCGCTCATGATGCGTGAGGGCAGGCGATGGCAGCGTTCCACATAGTCTTCGGCCGAGAGATATTCGAGATTGATCCAGACCGCAGGATTGCTCTTCGACGCCTTGTCTGCAATGGCGCTCACGAATGCCGCGGGAATCTCGCAGCCGAAGGCCTCGATGACCACATCGCCAATCGATGCCGGCACGTTCGCGGCTTGCGCGGGCCAGGCATGCACGCTCAGGCCGGGCGGCCAGGGCAGGGGGGCCATCCATTGCAGGGCGCTGGCATCGTCCATCCACAAACGTACCTGCTGGCCGCGGGCGGTCAGCTCTGCGGCTGTGCGCCAGCACACGCCCACGTCGCCGAAGTTGTCAATCACCTGGCAGAAGATGTCCCAGCACAGCGAAGGATGGGGCGCCCCGGGGGCGGGCAAAGGCATGGGTGAAAAATCGGGCATGGGTTCAGTCTTTATCGGTTGATGCGCTCTGGCACAGGTGCTCGACCAGCAATTGCGCGACGGGCGAGAGTGCGTCCTGGGAGCGTACGCAGAGCATGAGCTGGCGCTCGGCCCAGACTTCGTCCAGGCGGATGCAGCGCAAGGGCAGGGCGCCCATGTAGATATGGGCGCTGCCCTCGGGAAGAATGCCAACGCCCAGGCCGGCGGCCACCATCAGGCACAGGGCGTCATAGCCGGTCACCTTCATGCGCAAACGCGGCTGCAGGCCCTGGTCGGCGGCAGAGCGGGTGATCAGGTGGTTGAGCGCGCTGTCGGCATGCATGCCGATCAGATCATGCTCGATGACCTGCTCCAGGCGCAGCCTGTGCTCGCCGGCCAGCGGATGGGATTGGGGCATGACCACGGCCAGCCGATCCCGGCGATAGGGGCGCAGGCTGATCTTGCTGCCGTAGCTGCCGTTGTTGAGCAGGCCGATGTCGGCCTCGTTGTCGGCCACGGCGCGCGCGATATCGGTGCTTACGCGCTCCTGCAGCCTCACGTCCACCAATGGGTGCCGGCTCAGAAAGCTCTGCAGCTGGGCAGGCAGAAACTGGGTGATGCTGGAAATATTGGCCATCACCCGCACATGGCCGCGCAGGCCTTGTTCGCCGCCCTGGGCATAGTCCTTCATCTGCGTGGCGATGCCGTCCAGCTCGTTGAGCACGCCACGCGCCATGTTCAGCAGGGCGTAGGCGGCGGCCGTGGGCTGGCTGCCCCGGTTGCTGCGTGTGAACAGCTCAAGCTGCAGCTGATCCTCCAGCTCGGCCAGGCGGCGGCTGGCGGCCGAGGGGGCGATGTGCTCGCGTGCTGCGGCACGCGCGATGGCGTTTTCCTCCATCACGGCCACAAACAGGCGCAGGGTGATTGGGTCCAGTTTCATGAGGACTGCATTATCCCGCCTGGCTATGCCCAAATGCGATGGCAGCTTCGCATTTCAGCGTTTTGCAGGACTGATCTTCAAGGGCAAGATGATTGAAAAGCCGTTTCGCTTGGTGTTGGTCAACGCAAAGCGGCACAGCAAGACAACCATCGAGAGACAAACGGATGACGACGATGAATATCCAAGACCCCGCAACGCAGACCGCCACGCCGCGCGCGCTGGAAGGGGTGAAAGTGGTGGAAATGGGCCAGCTGATTGCCGGTCCCTTCTGTGGCAAGACCCTGGGCGAGTTTGGTGCCGATGTCATCAAGATTGAGGCGCCCGGTGCGGGCGATCCGCTGCGCAACTGGCGCCTGATCAAGGAAGGTACCTCCGTCTGGTGGCAGGTGCAGTCGCGTAACAAGCGCTCGGTCGCGCTCGATCTGCGCCAGCAGGAGGCGCAGGCCGTGGCGCGTCAGCTGATCGCCGAAGCCGACGTGCTGGTCGAGAACTTCCGCCCCGGCACGCTGGAGGGTTGGGGCATGTCGCCCGAGGAGCTGCACGCCATCAACCCCGGCCTGGTGATTCTGCGCATCTCCGGCTACGGTCAGACCGGCCCCTATCGCGACCTGCCGGGTTTTGGCGTGATCGGCGAAGCCATGGGCGGGCTGCGCCATCTGACGGCCGAGCCGGGTCGGGTGCCGGTACGCGTGGGCGTGTCGATAGGCGATACGCTGGCGGCCCTGCACGGCGTGATCGGCGTGATGATGGCTCTGTACCACCGCAAGGTGAACGGCGGTCCCGGCCAGGTGATCGACGTGGCCCTGCATGAGGCTGTCTTCAACATCATGGAAAGTCTGATCCCCGAGTACAGCGCCTTTGGAGCCGTGCGCGAGGCCGCCGGCAGCGCGCTGCCGGGCATTGCGCCCTCGAATGCCTACCCCTGCCAGGATGGCTGGGTGCTGGTGGCGGGCAATGGCGACTCCATCTTCAAGCGGCTCATGACGGCCATCGGCCGCCAGGATCTGGCCGATGCCCCCGATCTGGCCGACAACGCGGGCCGCGTCCAGCGCGTGGCCGAGATCGATGCCGCGATCGGCGCCTGGACGCAGGCACGCAGCGTGCAGACGGTGATGGACGAGCTGGGCGCGGCACGCGTGCCGGCCGGCAAGGTCTACACGGCCAAGGATATTGCCGAAGATCCGCATTACCAGGCGCGCGAGATGATTCTGACCCAGCGCACCCGCGATGGTTTCGAGCTTCAGGTGCCCGGCGTGGTGCCCAAGCTTTCGCTGACGCCGGGCACGGTGCGCAGCAGCGCCCCCCATGTGGGCGACGACACCGATGCCGTGCTGGCCGAGATCGGCCTGAGCGCCGAGCAGATCGCGCAGCTGCGCGCCAAGGGGATTGTCCAATGATGGCTGCCGACCTGAATACGAAGGTGTGGACCGGTGCGGGTCGCCGCATCCATATGAACGAAGTCGGCACGCGCGACGGTCTGCAGATGGAGCAGGCCTTCGTGCCCACCGAGGACAAGATCGCACTGGTCAATGCGCTGTCCGAGGCGGGCCTGTCCAAGATCGAAGTCACGGCCTTTGTCTCGCCCAAGGCCATCCCGGCCCTGCGCGACGGCGAGATCGTGATGCGCGAGATCGCGCGCCGGCCGGGCACGGTCTACACGGCGCTGGTGCCCAATGTGCGTGGCGCGGAGCGTGCGATCGATGCGCAGACCGACGAACTCAATCTGGTGATGTCGGTCAGCGAGACGCACAACCTCTGCAATCTGCGCATGCAGCGCAGCCAGTCCTTCGAGGCGCTGAGGCAGGTGATCGCGACGGCGCAGCAGGCGGCAACGCCCGTCAACGTGTCGCTTTCCTGCTGCTTTGGCTGCCCCATGGAAGGCGATGTGGCCGAGGCCGAAGTGCTGGACTGGGTGCAGCGCTTTGCCGATCTGGGCGTGCAGGGCATCACGCTGTGCGACACCACGGGCATGGCCTATCCCAACCAGGTGCATTCCATGGTCCTGGCCTTCAAGGCGCGCTGGCCGCAGCTGGGCCTGACCCTGCATTTCCACAACACGCGCGGCATGGCGCTGGCCAATGTGCTGGCCTCCATAGCTGCGGGGGCGGATCGCTTCGACGCCTCGATTGGCGGCCTGGGCGGCTGTCCCTATGCGCCGGGCGCCTCGGGCAATGCCTGCACCGAAGAGATCGTGCATGCGCTGCAACTCATGGGCTATGACACAGGCACAGACCTGGCCCGGATTGTGGCGGCTGCTCGCAGCCTGCCGGCACTGATCGGCCACGAGACGCCCAGCCAGATCGTCAAGGCCGGTGCGCGCTGGGACCTGCACCAGCCGCCAGCGGATTTTGCCGAGATCAAGGAACGCGCCCAGGCCAGAGCCTGAGACTGTTTTCGCCCCCGCTGCATCGGCTCTTTCGGGGGAAGGAGCTGGTGCGGTTCAACATTCCAACAAGGAGACAAACATGACTGTTCAACGTCAACGCCTTCATTTTCTGCTCGCGGCGGCCGCTGCCGTGACCGGCCTTGCCAGCGCCCCGGCCATGGCCCAGGGTAGCTATCCCAGCAAAACCGTGCTGATGATCGTGCCCGCTGCCGCGGGCGGTACCACCGATCTGGCCGGCCGCATGGCCGCGCAGGCGCTGGCGCCGGTGATCGGGCAATCGGTGGTGGTGGACAACAAGGGCGGCGGCAACGGCGCCATCGCCGCCAATCTGGTCAAGCGTGCGGATGCCGACGGCTATACGCTGCTGATGCAGTACTCGGGCTACCACGTCATCTCCCCGCACCTGACCAAGGCCAGAAGCTGGGAGCAAAGCGACTTTGCCCCTGTGGCCAATGTGCTGTCGGCTCCGCAGATCATCGTGGTGCGCTCCGAGCTGCCGGTGAAGACGCTGGCCGAGCTGGTGAGCTACACCAAGGCCAACCCCGGCAAGCTCAACTACGCCTCGTCGGGCAACGGCTCGCTGCAGCATGTGACGGGCGCCATGCTGGAGCAGCAGGCCGGCGTGAAGATGGTGCATGTGCCCTACAAGGGCACGGGCCCGGCGCTGCAGGACCTGCTGGGCGGTCAGGTGGACCTGACCTTCGGCACCGCGCCTCCCTTCATGCCCCATGTGCAAAGCGGCAAGCTGCGCGTGCTGGCCGTGACGGGCAAGCAGCGCCTGCCCAGCCTGCCCAATGTGCCCACCACGGCGGAAGCCGGCTACCCGGGCGTGAACGCCACCTCCTGGTTTGCCGTGTTTGCGCCCAAGGCCACGCCACAGCCCGTGATCGACAAGCTGGCTGCCGATATCAAGAAGGTGGTCGAGGACCCCGCCTTCAGGAAAAAGGCCGAAGAGCAGGGCGCCACGGCAGACTATATGAACCCGCAGCAACTGGCGGCCCTGGTCAAGACCGAATACGGCAACTGGGCGCAGGTGGTGAAGTCGTCCAGAATCGAAGCCGAGTAAGCTGCAGGTTGCAGGGATTGCCCCGAATCCCTTGGATCTAAAAAAGGAGCTGCTATCGCTTGATAGATAAGGATTTCAGAATGAAAAGTATCTGAAATTCAATCTCATCAAACGCTGGCAGCTCCTTTTATTGATATGCAGAACGCTGCCCGGTCGTTTGAGTCGCTTGCTGCCGGATTCGTCCACATGCGCAGACAATAGCGCCCATGTCTTCCACGCATTCCGCCGAACTGCTGGCCCAGGTGGCCGCGCTGCCGCCATTGCCGGGCGTCTATCGCTATTTCGATGCTGCCGGTGTCCTGCTCTACGTGGGCAAGGCCATCAACCTCAAGCGTCGCGTTTCCAGCTATTTCCAGAAGGAGCATGGCGGCACGCGCATAGGCCATATGGTCAGCAAGATCGTGCGGCTGGAGACCACGGTGGTGCGCTCCGAGGCCGAGGCACTGCTGCTGGAAAACAACCTCATCAAGACGCTGTACCCCAAGTACAACATCCTGTTCAGGGACGACAAAAGCTATCCCTATCTCAAGATCACCGGTGTGGCCCATCGTGACGGCAAGGAGGACGAACCTGCGTTTCAGGAGTTTCCGCGCATTGCCTACTACCGTGGTGCCGTGGACAAGAAGCACCGCTACTTCGGCCCCTATCCCAGTGCCTGGGCGGTCAAGGAAAGCATACAGTTGCTGCAGAAAGTCTTTAGGCTGCGCACCTGTGAAGACACGGTGTTTGCCAACCGCAGCCGCCCCTGTCTGCTCTATCAGATCAAGCGCTGCACCGGCCCCTGCGTGGATCTGATATCGCCCGAGGCCTATGCGCTGGATGTGCGCAATGCCGAAGCCATGCTGCGCGGCGAAACCAGCGAGCTGTTGCAGCAGCTTGAAGCGCGCATGATGGCGCATTCCGACAAGCTGGAGTTCGAGCAGGCGGCCGAGGTGCGCAACCAGCTTACGGCGCTGTCGCGCGTGCTGCACCAGCAGGCGATCGAAACCACCGACGACAAGGACGTGGACATCCTGGCCGTACGCGTGCAGGGCGGCCGCGCCTGCGTCAACCTGGCCATGGTGCGCGGCGGCCGCCACCTGGGAGACAGGCCTTACTTCCCGGCGAATCTGGGCGATGCCGCATCGGTCTACTCCAGCGAGGAAGAGGTGGATGCCGCAGCCGAGGCGCGACCCGTGGAGGAGCTGGTGCTGGAGGCCTTTATCGCCCAGCACTATGTCGGCGTGGCCGTGCCGCCCACGCTCATCGTCAGTCATCCCGTGGAGAAGCGGCTGGTGGAGTTGCTGACCGAGCAGACCGGCGTGCGCATCACCGTGGTCCAGCAGCCGCGCGAGCAGCGCCGCATCTGGCTGGAGATGGCGCAGAAGAATGCCGACATCCAGCTGGCCCGCCTGCTGGCCGAAGAGGGCTCGCAACAGGCGCGCACGCGTGCTCTGGCCGAGGCACTGGACCTGCCGGTCGAAAATCTCGACGAGCTGACCATCGAATGTTTCGATATCTCGCACACCAGCGGCGAAAGCACCAAGGCCTCCTGCGTGGTGTTCCATCACCACAAGATGCAGAGCAGCGATTACCGCCGTTTCAATATCGAAGGCATCACCGGCGGCGACGACTATGCGGCCATGCGCCAGGTGCTCACGCGGCGCTACAAGCCCGTGGCCGAGGCGCAGCGCGAGGCGGGCGGCGCCGAGCTGACGGGCAAGCAGCCGCATCTGCCCGATCTGGTGCTGGTCGACGGCGGCAAGGGCCAGGTCAGCATGGCGCGCGAGGTCTTCACGGAGCTGGGTCTCGATCTGTCGCGCATCGTGGGCGTGGAAAAAGGCGAGGGCCGCAAGGTCGGCCTGGAGGAGCTGGTGTTTGCCGACGGGCGCGACAAGGTCTATCTGGGCCATGACTCGGCGGCCCTGATGCTGGTGGCGCAGATCCGCGACGAGGCGCACCGCTTCGCCATCACCGGCATGCGCGCGGCCCGCGCCAAGGTGCGCACGGGCAGCAGCAGCCTGGAAGATATTGCGGGCGTGGGGCCCAAGAAGCGGGCGCGATTGCTGCAGCGCTTTGGCGGCGTGCGCGGCGTGGCCGATGCCAGCGTGGACGATCTGATGACGGTGGAAGGCATTTCCGCAACGCTGGCCGAAGAAATCTACAAGGCGCTGCATTGATGCAGGCTGAGCGAGCGCGAATCCGCACTGGCGCAGCCTGCTCGTGACACAATGACACCCATGTTCTTCACCATCCCTACTGTGCTGACCCTTACGCGGATCGTGGCGATTCCGCTCATCGTGGGGGTGTTTTACGCGCCGCTGGATCAGGCGACCCGCAACCTCATCGCCACGGTGATGTTTGTCGTGTTTGCCGCCACCGACTGGTTTGACGGCTATCTGGCCCGCAAGCTCAATCAGACGTCGGCATTCGGTGCTTTTCTAGATCCCGTTGCCGACAAATTCCTGGTCTGTGCCTCGCTGCTGGTGCTGGTTCATCTGCAACGCGCCGACGTGTTTGTAGCGTTGATCATCATCGGACGCGAGATTGCCATCTCGGCACTGCGTGAGTGGATGGCCCAGATCGGCGCCAGCAAGAGCGTGGCCGTGCACATGATCGGCAAGGCCAAGACCATGGCCCAGATGGTGGCCATTCCCTTTCTGCTCTATGACGGAGTGGCATTCGGAGTGATCGATACCGGCGTATGGGGACAGTGGCTGATCTGGATTGCCGCAGTGTTGACCGTCTGGTCCATGGTCTACTACCTGCAAAAGGCATTGCCCGAAATTCGTGCCAGGCTCTGAAGTCCGTAACGAACCTCTCTGAAAGCGCTTGTTCATCAAGCGCTTTTTGCTGTCTGGCGGGTTGCTTTCGGAGCGGCAAAAAAGATCTGCCGCGGCGCATCGCGCGACCTGATCGGACTGCAGATTTTGTCAATTGTTGTCAATTGGTGAAGCCGACACGGAAGAAGCTTGAAAAAAGCCGCTGTGGATGGCCGAACCCGCTCAAAAACCGCATAGAATCTGGTTCTGTCGCTGGAATGCGCAGCGCGAGTTGGCGTCAAAAATGTCAGCGGCTTCAGGAAAAAGTGGGCTTGCCCATACGCAAAAACTGATAGGCTGGCTTCCGTCTTTATCGCGACTGGTTTCTTGCTGCGCAAGGTTTGCGTTCGCAGAGACATTCCATTCACTTATTTCTCGAGAGGCATCTTGTGAATAAAACCGAACTGATTGAGCACATCGCTAACAACGCCGATATTTCCAAGGCCGCAGCTGCGCGTGCACTGGATTCCACGATCGACGCAGTGAAGAAAACACTGAAAAAAGGTGGTACAGTATCGCTTGTTGGTTTTGGCACATTTGCTGTTGGCAAGCGTGCAGCTCGCACCGGTCGTAACCCCCGTACTGGCGCTTCCATCAAGATCAAGGCGGCCAAGGTGCCTAAATTCCGTCCGGGCAAAGCATTGAAAGATGCTCTGAACTGACACCAAGTTTCAGTGGGTCCTTAGCTCAGTTGGTAGAGCGGCTCCTTTACACGGAGTAGGTCGGCGGTTCGAGACCGTCAGGACCCACCACAGAAAAACA
>NZ_JBKFBC010000002.1:318704-337961 GCF_053345995.1 Comamonas sp. C24C
ATCAGTGCCCTGTAGAGGCCCGGTCGGTGGCGCAAGCGGGTCGCACGGCTTTCACCATTGTTAATGAGGCGAACGCAAGTTCGCCTTTATTTTTGCTGCCGCAGAAAGATTGACCATGTTCGAATCCATCCGCAAGCATTCCAAGTTCGTGATGATCTTGTTGTTCTTGCTGATCATTCCCTCTTTCATTTTTGTCGGGGTCAACCAGAACTACTTCACCGAGTCCAGCCAGACTGTGGCTCGCGTGGATGGGCATGACATCACCCAGCAGGACTGGGACAACGCTCACCGGGCTGAAAGTGATCGCCTGCGTGCGCAGAACCCGTCCATGGATGCCAAGTTGCTCGATTCTCCGGAGGCACGCTATGCCACGTTGGAGAAGCTGGTGCGTGATCGCGTGCTGGCGGCTGCTGCCACCAAGATGCACCTTACAACGCCCGATGCGCAGCTGGTGCGCACCTTGCGTGAAATCCCCGCGATTGCCTCATTGCAAAAGCCCGATGGCTCGCTGGATGCCGAAGCCTACAAGGCTCTGGTGGGCTCGCAGGGCATGACTCCCGAAGGGTTTGAAGCCAATCTGCGTCGTGAACTGGCTCTCAATCAGGTACTGGGTTCCGTGTCTTCGACCAGCTTCACGACTGCTGCACAGCTGCAGCAGGCCATGGATGCTCTGTATCAGCGCCGCGAAATTCAGGTTGCCCGGTTTGATGCCAGCGCTTTTGTCGGCAAGGTACAGCCCACGGAAGCCGAACTCAAGGCCTTCTATGAATCGCACACCAGCCAGTTCAAGCAGCCCGAGGCTGCCACAGTGGAATATGTGCAACTGGATGTGGCGACGGTAGAGAAGAGCATTGTCCTGAGTGAAGATGATCTGCGCACCTATTACAAGGAAAACGCGGCCCGTCTTGCCGGCCCGGAAGAGCGTCGTGCCAGCCACATCCTGATCAATGCGGCCAAGGATCTTCCAGCTGCAGAGCGTGAAAAGGCCAAAGCCAAGGCAGAGCAACTGCTGGCCCAGGTGCGCAAGGATCCCAAGAGCTTTGCCCAGGTGGCCAAGGCCAATTCGCAGGACCCCGGCTCTGCTGCCAATGGTGGTGATCTGGGCTACTTCGGCCGAGATGCCATGGTCAAGCCATTTGAAGAAGCCGTTTTCAAGATGAAGCAGGGCGACATCAGCGATGTGGTCGAGTCTGACTTTGGCTTTCACATCATCGAGCTGACCGGCATCAAGCAGCCCAAGGTCCCCTCGTTCGAGGAAATGCGTCCCAAGCTGGAAGCAGACCTCAAGCAGCAACAGGCTCAGCGCAAGTTTGCAGAGGCGGCAGAAGCCTTCTCCAACGCCGTTTACGAGCAGTCCGAAAGCCTCAAGCCTGTGGCCGAGAAGTTCAAGCTGAGCATTCACAAGGTCGAGAACGTGACGCGTGAGCCAGCCCTTGGTGCGCAAGGTCCTCTGGCCAACAAGCGTTTCCTTGAGGCGCTGTTCTCCGCAGATTCTCTGGAGAACAAGCGCAATACCGACGCAGTGGAGCTGGCTCCCAGCAACCTGGTGGCTGGCCGTGTGCTGAGCTATGCTCCTGCACATACTCAGTCCATGGATGAAGTGGGTGAGAAGCTCAAGCAACTATATGTGGCGCATCAGTCCGCAGAGCTGGCCAAGCAGGAAGGTAAGGCCAAGATGGCCGAATGGAAGGCCAAGCCTGAAGCTGCCCAGCTGCCTGCGGCCGTCGAGGTGGGGCGCGATCAAGCCAGGGATCTGCCGCGTGAAGTGCTGGATGCCGCATTGCGCGCCCCCACGAATGCCCTGCCTGCATGGGAGGGTGTCGATCTTGGCAATGCAGGTTACGCGGTGATCAAGGTCAACCGCATTGCCCAGCGTCCTGCGCAAGATGCTCAGGTGCTGGAGCAGCAAAAGGCGCAGTTCACGCAGTGGTCTTCCATGGCTGAAGTCATGGCCTACTATGAACAGTTGAAGAAGACCTTCAAGGTCCAGATCAAGGTTGCGCGTCCTCAGTAAGGCATTTAAATCAGGCGCGAGTTTATTTGCGGTCTGATTTATGCATTACAATAGATGCTTCTACGGTGGCTGTAGCTCAGTTGGTAGAGTCCAGGATTGTGATTCCTGTTGTCGTGGGTTCGAGTCCCATCAGCCACCCCAGAATTTTGAAAACGCTCTGCAGCGCAGAGCGTTTTTACTTGATGAGAGGTTTTTACCTTGAATCGTTGCTAGTTCAGTGTTTGTTGCTCTCAAATTTGATTGGAGAGCTCAAATTCTGAAGTAGAATAGAGACTTCTACGGTGGCTGTAGCTCAGTTGGTAGAGTCCAGGATTGTGATTCCTGTTGTCGTGGGTTCGAGTCCCATCAGCCACCCCAGTTTATAAAATGCCTCACAGGTTTTCTTGTGAGGCATTTTTGTTTTTGCAGCCCTGCTGAGCAGGGTGCGCAGGCCGCTTTGAAGTTCTCCTTCCTCGCGAAACAGACCGTCCGGCGCTGAACGCCTCGTGACAGTGGTTGTTGGCGGTGCGCGCCTTCAATTGCCGCTCATGGTTGAGCCGCGGCCGCCCCGAAAGAAGACGATGTGCAGTATCACTACGGCAGGGCGCTGTTGCATAACTCCTGTACTCAACTGCGATGGCCCCACCGGATGAGTGAATCGAGCTGGAGCAAGCAGCGCTTGCCGCACCATAAACTGGAGGTTGTACAGCACAGCATTGAAGGCCCGAGGTGATTTGAGCATCCGAAGGGGTTGGAGGTTCAGGTGCACTCCCGTCCAAGCCGAAGTGGCCTGTATTTGCTCGCAGACTCCATGAGCATCAAGTTCTTGGGGGGAGGTGAATGGAAAGCCAGGAAGCATGGCGCCGTCGCCAGTGGCGCAAGGTGCGGCTGGGTATAGATGCATAGACACTGCAGATTTGAGCCATCGTCGTGACCACTAACGAGGTGGGTGACTCGCCAGTAGCGGCTGAGCTGCTTGGCCAAATATCCAATACCTGAAGAGGCGGCCAGCTTCACCGGCGACGGTGCATATGGGGCACAGGATGTGCGTGAAGCATGTCACGGCCGCAGTGCCATCCTCATCCTCATCATCCCACCACGTAAAGGAGCAAGACTGCGTAAAGGGTTGGCCTTTACGCATCGCAACGAGGCCGTTAAGGCGTGCAAGCGAGTGGGGCGCAGTATCTGGAAGCGCTGCAGCGGTTTGCTCCGCTACAGCTTGGTGCAAACCAAGATGAATTGCTTCGAACGCCTGGGAGAGAAAGTGATGGACAGGACGTTTGAGCGTCAAGTCGTCGAGCTCAATATTCGTGCATCCATCCTCAATCGATTGACCGAGGTGTGCACGCCGCAGACGGTGAGGCCGTTGCATAACTAGGTCTGGGGCTGGGGAAAGCGTCACCTCAAATGGAGTTATGCAACAAAGCCCTTCATCCGCACCTTCTCACTCTGGGACGGAACATCTAAGTAGCGTTGGCTACTGTTGACTCAGTAGCCGCGCAAGCTCATGCTTCCAGAAGCGAGCTTGCCCCGTGGTGCCATGGCCGGCTGTGTCGGCGCTGGCAGGGATACGCAGCATCCGACCCTGAGGCACACGGGCGATGGCCTGCTGCAGTAGGCCCAACGCGGGCGGGTAGCGTTCGTCGTCGTCCGCGTTGATGGTTAGCAGCTTTGCGCGTATCGATTCGAGCTGCCTTGAAGCGTCATAGTCGGCCGAGGCTTCCCATTGGTAGAGCGTATCGTTGGCATCAGCCGGCAGCGGTGTGTTCAGGCGCGCATAGACGATGGCGTCGGCTTGCGCGCGCGTGGGTGCCTGATAGTGCAGCGCTAGGTCACCGCCATTTGTGGCAAGCGCGAAAAAGGTGCTTGCCAAACGCAGACTGGGCGGTTGCTCGGTGTAGTCCCCGCCCTTCCACGCTGGGTCCTGGCGTATCGATTCGCACAGCATGCGGCGCAGCATCCAGTTGCGGCCCGACATGGGCGTGGGCAGCGAGGCCATAGGCACAGCGATGTCCAGCATACCGGGGTGCTGCTGGGCCCACATCCATGTGTGCATCCCGCCCATGGAGTTGCCAAGCACTAAGCGCAGGTGGCAAATGCCCAGGTGCTCGGTCACCAGCCGGTGCTGTGCGCGAACCATGTCACCATAGGTGTAGCGTGGAAAGCGCGTGCGCAGGCCGTCGGATGGCTTGCAGGAGCGGCCGGTGCCGATGGCGTCGGGCGCAATCAGGAAGTAGCGGCTGGTATCGAGGGGCTGACCGGGGCCAAACAGCTCGCCGCCGAATTGAGGGCCGAAGAAGGCCGCGCCCGACTGCAGGGTACCGTGAAGCAGGAGCACCGGCTCGCCATCAGGGTTGCCCAGCGTGGCGTAGTGAAGGCGCAGCTCGGGCATAGTCTGGCCACACTTGAACTCAAAATCGCGAACCTGCCAGTTCTGCCCTTGAGGAATTTGGGGTGCCTGCATAGAGCTCAAAGCCAGGTTTTCAACCAACCCAGCCCGTCGCTGGTGGCGTGCACAGCGGCTCCGCGTGCAGGCTTGTATTCGCAACCAATCCAGCCTTCCCAGCCCATGCTGTCGAGCAACTGGAACAGGTAAGTGTGGTTGACCTCACCCACATCGGGCTCGTGGCGCTCGGGGACGCCAGCGATCTGGAAGTGGCCGACATTGCCTGTTGGAAGATACTCGCGGATCTTCATTGCCAGGTCGCCTTCGACGATCTGGCAGTGGTACAGGTCCATCTGCACCTTAACATTGGGCTCGTTAATCTCGGCCACCAGCGAGTGGGCCTGGTCCTGGCGACTCAGGAAGAAGCCGGGCATGTCGCGGCCGTTGATGGGCTCAAGCAGGATCTGAATGCCGTGGGGTGCTGCCTGGCGAGCGGCGTGGCGAACATTGGCCACATAGGTTGAGTGCACATGCGCAGGGTCGGCTCGCAAAGGCACGCGACCTGCCATCACGTGGATGCGCGGGCAGCTCAGGACGCGCGCATATTCGACAGCCTTGTCGATGCCTGTGCGGAATTCGGCTTCGCGTCCCGGCAGACAGGCTATGCCACGCTCGCCCTCGTCCCAGTTGCCGGGAGGCGCATTGAACAGCACCTGCTGCAATTCGTGCTGCTTAAGCAGTGCGGCCAGCTGCGTGGGTGTGTATGCATACGGGAACAGGTACTCAACGGCCTGAAAGCCGTCACGGGCAGCGGCAGCAAAGCGGTCGAGGAAGTCCACGTCGTTGTAGAGCATGGACAGGTTGGCGGCAAAGCGTGGCATAGGCGTTGGGAAGGTGGGTTACCAGAAAGCGTTGAAGGTAAGGCGCAGTTCGTCGATCTGCGCCATATCGAGGGGCTTCACAGAAGCGGCTGGCACCAGCATGCAAAGACGGGCGGTTTCCTCCAGCTCCTCGAGCAGGGCCATGGCGGCGGCTGGCGTGTCGTGCCAAACATTGGGCCCCAGGCGCGCTAGCATCACGGCGCGTATGGGATGGCCGGCCTGCGCATACTGCGCAATGGCGCGTGCTACGTCCTCGGCGGCCTCAGCCGCGCCGGGGCGGTGGTAGCTGATGTGAGGCACATGGCCAACCTTCATGACGAAGTAGGGCGTAATGGGCGGCAGCAGCTCAGCCTGATCCGGCGCTGCGCGCAGCGAACAGGCCACGAGGTGGGTGCTGTGCGTGTGGATCACGCAGCGCGCAGGCGCGGCCGTGCTGCTGCTGGCCCGGTAGATACGCCGGTGCAGCGCAATGGTCTTGCTGGCCCGGTCGCCGCCAGTCTGGCGGCCGTCCTGGTCCAACCGGGCCAGGCGCTCTGGCGCAAGGGCGCCTAGGCAGGCGTCAGTGGGCGTGACTAGAAAGCCGTCGGCCAGCCGCACGCTGATGTTGCCGGCCGTGGCGTGTACGTAGCCGCGCTCGAACAGCGAGCGGCCCACTCGAACGATTTCGTCGCGGGCCTGATCCTCGTTCATGAAGTCCGTGGTCGTGCTCATGCGTTCAGCATCGTAAAGGCTTTGGTAAAGAAGTCCTCGGTGCCGAAGTTGCCCGACTTGAGCGTGAAGTGCAAACCCTGCGGCGCAACCGGTGAGAGGGCATGGCACCAGGGAACGCCGGGATCGATCTGGCCTCCAATGCGCAGTTGTGCGATGTCCATGGCCTGCACGCAGGCGCCCGAGGTCTCGCCGCCGGCCACGATGAGCTGGCGCACGCCTATCTCGACCAGGCCGCGCGCCACGGCGGCGATGGTCTGCTCGACCAGGGCACCAGCATGTTCCACTCCGAGTCGCTCCTGGATGGCCTTGACGGCGGCGGGCTCGGCTGTGGAATAGACCAGCACCGGGCCGCTGGCGATGTGTTCGCGCGCCCAGGCCAGGGCCTGCTCGGCAACCGACCGCCCCCCTTGCGCATCAGCGGCGATCTGCAGCGGGTCCAGCGCAAGGGCCGGGTGGCCCCTGGCGATGAAGTGTGCGACCTGAGCATTGGTGGTCACCGAGCAACTGCCCGAGACCACGGCCTGCAGACCGCCGGGTGAGGGAAGGGCCGCGGCATGGCTGGTGGGCGCGAGCCCGAAGTTGGCGGGCAGGCCGATGGCCACGCCCGAGCCGGCCGTGACCAGCGGCATATCGGCCAGGGCCGGACCCAGGCGCAGCAGGTCGTTGTTGGAAACGGCGTCCACTACGGCCATGCCCACGCCTTCGGCCTTGAGCTGGGCGATGCGCTCGCGGATCGCAGCCTGACCACGGGCCACCACCGCGTGGTCGATCAGACCCACCTTGCGGCGCGTCTGCGCCTGCAGCACGCGCACAAGGTTGGGATCAGTCATGGGCGTGAGCGGGTGGTTCTGCATGCCGCTCTCATTGAGCAGCACATCGCCCGCGAACAGGTAGCCTTTGAACACGGTGCGCTTGTTGTCGGGGAAGGCTGGAGTGGCGATGGTGAAGTCCGAGCCTTGCACATCCGCGAGCGCATCCATCAGCGCATCCGTCACGGGGCCGATGTTGCCGGCCTGCGTGCTGTCGAAGGTGGAGCAGTATTTGAAGTAAATCTGCTGTGCTCCCTGGGCGCGCAGCCAGCGCAGCGCGGCCAGCGACTGCTCCACGGCCTCGCCGGCGGCAATGGTGCGCGACTTGAGCGCCACCACGACGGCATCGACGTCCGTGTCCAGCGGGCCCTTGGGCACGCCTATGGTCTGCACCACGCGCATGCCTGCGCGCACCAAGTTGTTGGCCAGGTCGGTGGCACCGGTGAAATCGTCGGCAATGCAGCCGAGTTTGAGGTCGGTGGTCTTCATGCTTGGTCCTCGTTGGCTGCGCGCGGCAGGGTGATGCCGGGGAAGATCTTAATCACGGCGCTGTCGTCTTCCTTGGCGTAGCCGGCCGTCGAGGCCTGCATGAACATCTGGTGCGCCGTGGCAGCCAGCGGCAGGGGGAACTTGGTGGCCCTCGCGGTGTCAAGCACCAGGCCCAGGTCCTTGACGAATATATCCACGGCCGACAGCGGCGTGTAGTCGCCGGCCAGCACATGGGCCATGCGGTTCTCGAACATCCAACTGTTGCCCGCGCTGTGGGTGATGACGTCGTAGATGGCGGCCGCATCCACGCCTTCACGCAGGCCCAGGGCCATGGCCTCCGCGGCGGCGGCGATGTGCACGCCCGCCAGCAGTTGGTTGATGATCTTGACCTTGCTGCCGGCGCCGGCCTTGTCACCCAGGCGGTAGACCTTGCCTGCCATGGCGTCGAGCACGTGGCCTGCGGCCGCATAGGCGGCGGGCGTGGCCGAGGTCATCATGGTCATCTGGCCGCTAGCAGCCTTGGCTGCGCCGCCCGAGATCGGGCCGTCCACGTAGAGCACGCCCAAGTCAGCCAAGCGCGCTTCCAGGGCGATGGACCGGTTGGGATCCACTGTGGAGCACATCACGAAAGTGCTGCCTGGCTGCATGGCGACCGCGGCGCCTTGCTCGCCGAACAGCACGGCCTCGGTCTGGGCCGCATTGACCACCACAGACACCACGACGGAAACCCCGGCAGCCACTTCGGCAGGTGAGACGCAGGCCACCCCGCCGTCCTTGGCGAATTCCTCAGCAGCTCCGGGGCGCACGTCACAGACATGTACGGCAAAGCCATTGCTGCGCAGGGTTTTGGCGATGCCCAGGCCCATTGCGCCTAGGCCGATGACGCCTACGTTCTTGTTGCTCATGATGACGGTGTTCCCAATAGAAGTGAAAGACGGAAAACGCCGGACGTGCCGGCGCGGGAGAGGATCAGGGGCTGCGGCGCTTAGGCGATGAGGCTCCACAGCAGCCATGTCATGGCGAAACCCGCCACGCCCAGCACGGTGGTCAGCACCGTCCAGGTGCGCAGGCCATCGGCCACGCTCAGGCCCAGGTAACGGGTCACGATCCAGAAGCCGGAATCGTTGACGTGCGACAGGCCCAGGCCGCCGAAGCCTATGGCCACGGTGAGCAGGGCCACCTGCAAGGCGCTGTAGCCGCCCGACTGGATGCTTTCGGCCAGCAGGCCGCAGGTGGTGAGGATGGCCACGGTAGCCGAGCCCTGCGCGGCGCGCAGGGCCAGCGAGATCACGAAGGCCAGCAGGATGAGCGGCAGGCCGGTGGCGGCCAGTTCCCGCGACAGCGCCGTGCCTATGCCGCTGACCGTGAGCACCTTGGCGAACACGCCGCCGGCGCCAGTCACCAGGATCACGGTGGCGGCCGCAGGCAGGGCGGATTCCATAACCTCGTTGGTGCGCGTGCGGCTCCAGCCCAGGGGGCGGACCAGCAGCACGAAGGCCAGGCCGATGGCAACCATGAGTGCGAACAGGGGCGCGCCGGTGAAGGACAGCAGACTGCGTAGCGCGTCGCCCTTGGGCAGCATGGTCGCGCCCGTGGTGCCCAACATGATCAGGCCCAGCGGGATCAGGATCAGGGCCAGTATGGCTCCTACGCTAGGCAGCTTGCGGCCCGCATCAGACTCGCCGCTGTTGCCGAAGCTGCGCAACTGCGCCTCGGTGTCGGGCAGCATGGTGAATTCGCGGCGGTTGAGGCGGCCAGCGACAAACTGCGACAGAAAGGCCAGCGGAATGCATAGCATCAGGCCGATCAGCGTGATCCAGCCCACATCGGCGCCCAGCACGGCTGCGCCGCCTACGATGCCGGGGTGCGGGGGCACGACCACGTGGACGGCCAGCATGATGCCGCCCACTGGCAGGCCATACTTGACCGGACTCACACCTGCGGCCTTGCAGAAGCCGTAGACGATGGGGATCAGAATGATGAAGCCCACGTCGAAGAACACGGGAATCGACAGTACCAGGGCCGAAGCTGTTAGCGCCGCCGGCACGCGCCGTGGTCCCAGCAGCCGGGTGAAGCGGTTGGCCAGGGCGCTGGCGCCGCCCGAGACCTCGATCATGCGGCCCAGCATGGCGCCCAACGCCACGAGAATGGCCACCGAGCCCAGGGTGCCACCCATGCCGGCGATCAGCGTGGGAATTATGTCGCCGACGGGAATGCCTGTGACCATGGCCACGAGCAGGCTGACCAGCATGAGCGCCACGAAGGCATGCACCTGGAAGCGGATGATGAGAAGCAGGAGCAGGGCAATGCTAGCAGCAGCAATGCCGAGTAGGGCGATGGTGGACATGTCGGACATACGGGCAGGCCGCACGAAAATTTATACCAGGTGAGATTGTTATATTGTCATCATACAAATTTGGCGTTGGTAAAAAATAGGGTAAACCCTTTTCGTATAGAAATGAGAGCTGTTAGCGCATGATGCGTTTAAATCCTGGATTGTTTTGTAGCTGATATCAATATATAGCAAGCGATAAGTGCTCACTTTTTATGAGAATAGCTTGCTACTTGCAGTTTGTGCCTGGGGCAGCGCTCAGGGCGCGTTCACGATTCCGCGCGCCAGCCGCTCGCCGTCCTGGTCCCAGAAGCTGGCATCGGCCTGCTGGATGCGTGCAATCGCATTGTGCATGTGGCTGGCCGCCGCCTGCCGCGCGGCCGCGGGGTCGCCGGCCTCGATGGCGCACACGATGCGGTCGTGCTCCTCGGTAACGGCCTGGGCGAAATCGGTGCGCCGCGCCTCATTGGCACGCGTCACGCGCGTGGCGTCGTGCAGGAATTGGGCCAGGTAGTCCAGCGTGCGAATCAGGAACGGATTACGCGCGGCCTGTGCGATCGCGTGATGGAAAGCCACATCCTCCTTGACGCCGTCACTGCCCTGTCGCACGGCCTCGGCCAGCGTGTCCACGGCCTCTCGGATGCGGCGCAGATCTTCTTCGTCGCGGCGCTGCGCCGCCAGCTCGGCCACTTCGGATTCCAGCGCACGTCGCAGCTCGGTGATCTGTATTACTGCGCTCTTGCTGCTAGTGTGCAGGCTGTCCAGGTCCAGTGGCTCGATCCCCGCTTCCTTGACAAACACACCACTGCCCTGGCGCGATTCAACGAGGTTGAGCGAGCGCAGCCGCGAGATCGCCTCGCGTACCACAGTGCGGCTAACTTCCAGCTGCTGCACCAGCTCAGCCTCCGTCGGCAGCTTTTCGCCGGGCTGCAGGCGTCCGGCACGGATCTGCGCCTCCAACTGTTGGGCGACTTGGTCGGCCAGCTTGAGGGTGGGTTGGATTGCGGAGAAGGAAACCGTCATGGCGCAGGTGAGGTGTTTTTGAGGCTGAGGGACTATGCAATTGTCTCAGAACGCCTTGCCGCGCAGGGAGTCGCAGGCAGGGCTGGGGAAAATCCCTGGAAATGATGCACTCCTTAATTCATATGATGACAGTATTAGATGATTTTAAAATCAGGAGGCAACATGCAAAGACGTGACTTCATGGCCGCAGCGGCCTTCGCCGGGTTCGGGGTAGGCGCCGGCCTCACGGAGACTGCAGCGGCCCAAGCCGCTTCCTGGCCGACACGGCCCCTACGGCTGGTGGTGCCGTTTCCGCCTGGAGGGCTGATCGACCGCATGGCGCGGCTGCTTGGGCCGCGCTTGGCCCAAAGCCTGGGCCAGCCGGTGGTGGTAGACAACAAGCCGGGAGCCGGCGGCAATCTGGGCGCGGCCGATGTAGCGCGTGCGGCAGCGGATGGATACACCTTGCTGATGGCCTCGCCTCCGCTGACCATCAGCCCAGCGATCTACAAGTCTTTGCCATATCCGCCCCAGCAGATCGAACCCGTTGCTCTGCTGGGCAGGGTGCAGAACGTATTGCTGGTCAACGCGCGCAGTCCCATCCAGAGCGTCGCACAACTGAGCCAGGCAGCCAGAGCAAAGCCTGGACAAATGAACTATGGCTCCAACGGCAACGGCACCTCACTGCACTTGTGCATGGAGCTTTACAAAAGTATCAGCGGCGCCCAGATCACCCATGTTCCATACAGAGGTGCGGCCGGTGCGATGACGGCCCTGCTTGCGGGTGAGGTGGATGTCATGTTCGACAATCTACCGGCGGCGCTGCCCCACATTCGCGCGGGCAACATTCGCGCGTTGGCCGTAGCCGCGCGTCAGCGCAGCCAAACCGTGCAGGATGTACCGACGATGATCGAGGCCGGCGTGCCCGGATTCGATGTAACCGCGTGGTTTGGCATCGCCGCACCGGCCGGTTTGGCCGGCGGTGTAGCCGAGCGTCTGCGCCAAGTGCTGGTGGATACTGTAAGGACTCCCGAAATTGTCCAGGCCATGCAGAATCAGGGCGCCGAGCCACATCTGCTGGACCAGGCAATGCTACGCGAGTTCTGGGCTGAGGACGGAGCCCGCTGGAGCCGCTTGACGAGCAAGGTGGGCATTGCAATCGATTAAAGGCGTTGTTGCATTGCAGGGACTTCCCATCAACGCAAGCGCTGATCAGTAACTTTTGACTAACCTGACTGCCAAGACGATCCAGGTACTTGCAACGAGGAACAGACTGCACATCTACAGACGGAGTTAGGCACGAGGTGTGCGACCCTAGAAACAAACCGCGCAGCAGGGCTCCATTCAAATCTCGTGACATCTTGCGACTCACAATGCAACAACCGAGCTTGCCTGCTGCAGGTCTGATCTGTTCATTGCATCTTTGATTTCACGTCTGGCATGTTGAAGTGCCTGGCTCAGGCAACGGCAGAGACGGGTGGCCTGGGGCGTTCGCTGATATGGGCTGCTTCGTAGGTACGCTCCTGTGCATGAGTGCCCACAGGATGCGTGCATTTTTGTTGGCTAAAGCCACGGCGGCCTTTTGCCAGCCACTGCGCTGCCTCAAGGCTATCACCCATTGGGAGATAGGGTCGAGGTTGTGTTTGCCGGTCAGCGCTGCGGCCTTGGCCCCTTGCACCAGCAAAGTGCGCAGGCAACTATCGCCTTGTTTGGTAATGGCACCTGGATTGGCCCCGCTGAAGTTTTGCCGAGGTGCCAATCCAAGCCGGGCGGCAAACTGTGCACCGTTCTTAAACTGCCTGAAGTCGCCCACAGTGGCGACCGTCGCTGATGCAGTGAGTTGCCCCAAGCCCTTGATGGCGGCACAGCTCGCTGCACCTGTGCATCTTCTTTACAGTGAGTGGTAATACGCTGCTCACACCAGTGAAGATGTTCATCGAGCTCTTGCCAATGCATGAGTGCACGCTGCAGCGCAATGCGGGCCGTGCCTGCGATGTCATTGCTGGCATCTTCCAAGATATCGTGCAAATGGGGGTAAGGCTCTGAGGCTCTAGGGCTTTGCGGCAGCACAACGCCGAACTCGGCGAGCAATCCTCGAATGCGGTTAATGCATGCTGTGCGTTCCTCTTTGAACCCTTCACGCAGCTGATGCACGCACAGTATGCCTTGCTGCTCTGGAATCCAAGCCCATGCGCAGCAACTGCCGACACCAGTGGTGCAGCCTCCATGCCCACCAGACACTCTGCTGGTAATTGCGCACACCATGCCAAGAACTTGCTGCGCTGGATGGCCCGGTTAGAGACCATCCTCCCCTGAGCATCGACTGCATGGACCTGCAGCACATTCTTTGCGAGATCTACCCCAACACGGACAATGGTTTGCATGGCACGACTCCTGATGAATGACGAAGAAATTGGCTTGCCGATCCATCGTGGCACTGCGTATCCAGCAGACCAAGATGGGCGGGAAGGCGTGCAAGCGAGTGGGGCGCACTATCTGGAAGCGCTGCAGGGGCTACCACCGCTACAGCTTGGTGCCAACCAAGATGAATTGCTTCAAACGCCTGGGGAGAAAGCGATGGCCAGGACGTTTGAGCGTCAAGTCGTTGAGCTCAATATTCGTGCATCCATCCTCAATCGATTGACTGAGCTGTGCATGCTGCAGACGGTGGGGCCGTTGCATAACTGGGTCTGGGGCTGGGGAAAGCACCGCCTCAAATGGAGTTATGCAACAAAGCCCTCCGACACGGTATTGGCCCTGGCGACAAGGCGCTTCTGATGCTCAAGCTGCATTCCTGGGCTCGCATCACAGCCATCCGGGGCTGTGGTGCCTCACCAAAGTCAGGCTCATACGAGGCCACAGAAACAAACAACCAGTTCAAGGCCGGCGAGGTGTGGGCAGGAGCTTCACTTGCTTACACATCGAATACCTGTAAGCGATTGAATAACCTAGACTTGTTGCTATGAAAAAGTTACTTGGAGTCTCGGCATTCGCGTTGTTCTTGTCCGGCTGCTATGCACATCACGGACATGGTTATGGGCACCGTCACCATGATGGGTTCTACGGGCATCCGCACGGTCACAAGCATCATGGCCATCGGTCAGGTGGTCATGGCGGAGGACATAAGCACCACGGCGGGCGTGGGCATGGTCGACGCTAGGCCTCAAACACAAAAAAGCCACCTTTGAGGTGGCTTGGTTTATCTGGAGACTGTTTAGAAAGCGTCGACGCTGTACTCGCCTTCGGGAGGGTTCTGGGACAGCATCCGCAGAACTTCTTCAGGGGAGCGCGGTTCCGGCATTGGCGTCATGATCTCTTGAATCGTCGCTTTGAGTTCAGGATAGGCGGCGTACAGGTAGGTCATGGCAACTCCTTGAAGGGTGGATGGAAGCTGATGTGTTTCTTTTTAACGTTTGACTGTGTCAGTTCGTTGACAGGAATGTAAGTCGTGAGGTGTGCTTACAGATTCTCAGGCAGGCATTGCACGGTCCTGTCGTCCAGTCACTGGCTGTCTGCCCGGACAGGAAAGGCTGCGCGTGCAGCGACTCGGATCGCACCGCCAGGAGGAGGCTGAGGTCGGTATCCGCCCAAGCCGGACCAGCGGCTCAGGGTATCGCTGCTGCGCAGGGCAGACGGCAAGCGCGATGGCGCCAAGCGGTTTGGTCATGGTTCTTCATCCTCTTCGCCGCAACGCAGCGAGTTGGATCATTAGCGGCGATGGCAGGGTTTTGCCGGATACTGGCAGTCAATCTGGTGCAGGGCTCTGTCAGCCATGTGCTGTGCGTGATGGCGCGGTCGAGAAACTCTGACAGGTGCTCCAGACGGAGACGGGCTTGTGATTGCGCAATGGCATTTGGCCGTGCTGCTGTGGCAGTCGACTTACTGGCTCGATCGCGGAAAAAAGGCTTGGCTAATAGGAGAGGGCCGCTGGCTAGCTAAAACGCTGCAAGCCCTCGCTTGTCAGCGCCCCACGATGAAGAGGCGGTACAGCGATTTGCTGCACCATGAGATGAATCATAAACGCAATTGAGAATCGTTTGCAAATAGCCGTGCGATTCTCAGGACTATAGAAAGAAAGTGCCAATGCCTGGAGGTATGGAACTGAATTGCTCCAAGAGTTGCTCGATAGATACGGGCGCTGAGTTCAGGAGCGTTTGAAGAGGTTGCGATGTGTCAGTGCCGAGGAGCGGTATCAGTCTCTGCCGCAGGAAGATGAACCATCAATCTCTTTTATTGCGGACTGGCGCTAGACAGGCTCAGCTTGAGCTGCAGGCCGCGTCCATGAAGTTCCATCATGTGCTGTTTGCAGCCTAAGTCCTGAAGAGTGAGCACTTGAGCTCTGTGGGCTGGTGCCTGGCCAGGGCTTGCATGATGTCCAACCCATGGGCTGCGTTCCCTCTGGTTGATATTTCGGATGCTGCTGACGTATGCCCGATAAGGCATGCCTCTATAGCGGCCATTCATCGCGACACTGAGGCGTATGTCTTGCCTGTTTAGCGGTATTCAGCAGCGTGGCCAAAGTCCCAAGCATGATCCGCTGGCGCCTTATTTTGCGTTTACTGTTGTGAGCACGTTGATAACTTGTAAGGGCTTGTGCTGCATGGATGCCTTGGCTGGTCCTACGGCCGTAGGCCTCGCTAGAGCTTAACTTTGACCCAAGCCGCATTTCGCGGCTTTGTTCATAAGGAGGGCGTCATGAATCCTGATCAAATCAAGGGCGCGCCGAAGGATGCTGCAGGTGGGGTTCAGGAGAGGTTTGGTGAGCTCATGGTCAGTCCTGAACAAGAAGCCAGGGGATCGCAAAGGAGGTTGAAGGCTTCGCTCAGAAGAAGGCCGGTGATCTGAAAGAAGCGATTCAAGAGGCGGTCAAAAAATAAGCTGCAAGAGCTCTAAAGAGCAAACCCTGCCAGGTTGGACATCTGGCTTTTGTGTTGCTCCCTGTCCGGGTTCATTACTGAATATTTATTCATGCTGTGAATTTATACATGTGTGCTACAATGTAGCGGTCGGGGAAATCATGCTGGCGCCTAGGAATGGTGGTTGGCCCCCGACGCGGAATATCGCGAGGTGGAGCAGTCTGGTAGCTCGTCGGGCTCATAACCCGAAGGTCGTTGGTTCAAATCCGGCCCTCGCAACCAATAAAGCCCTGGTCGGAAACGGTCAGGGCTTTTTTGCCATCTTTATGTCATATTTCGAGAGCAAGATACGCATTGCTAGGTTCAGGTTGTAGCACTGAAAGATGGCTTAACCCCTGGCGCCAATTCCCAAGCCCTGGCTGTAGCAGCTGGGGCTTTTTCTTTTTTGCCTTCTGTCAGCCGAGAGCTGGTTGCTGCGGCCAGGGCTTTGCCTCGTCGGCTTTTCTTGTTCTCTTGAGTCAGCCAAGGCTACGCCCGGGTGACATGCCGCACGGGTGATGAGAGGGTTGCTTCATCGCTCGCGGAGAGCTCTTGCATGTGTCACCTTTGGCCGAAGGTGTGGAAGCTGGAATTGCGGAGGCAGCCGGTTTTCTTGCCATGAGGGCGCAAGGCATCAATGTTTCGTGCTGGCCTTAGAGGGGTAAGGCGGTTCTTGGTCTGCTGCCAAGCCACAAATAAATATGATGGCGCGTATAAGCCGGCAAAGTTGCGAAGCATAGACAGACAAAAGGGGTTAGATCTTTCGATCTAACCCCTTGTCATTTGGTCGGAGCGGCGGGATTCGAACTCGCGACCCTCTGCTCCCAAAGCAGATGCGCTACCAGGCTGCGCTACGCTCCGTAGCCTCTATTCTAACTACAAAAAATTGGTCATTTTTTGAAAGTGCCGAATTTTTGATGGCGAGGCGCTATTTATTTTGAACGAGGTGTCGTGGGGGCCGGGCCACGGTTGGCCAGATGGCGGAAGGTGATGCGGCCCTTGGTCAGGTCGTAGGGCGACATTTCCAAAGACACTTTGTCGCCGGCCAGAATGCGGATGTGGTGCTTGCGCATCTTGCCGCCGGTATAGGCAATCAGTTGGTGACCGTTGTCCAGCGTGACGCGAAAACGCGAGTCAGGCAGGACTTCCGTCACGGAGCCTTGCATTTCAATCAGTTCTTCCTTGGCCATTTGTTCAATCTCTCAGAAAAGGTCAGTTGCGGCGCTTGCTCGTCATCACCACGGAAAAGGCCTGAGCAGTACAAGTGCTCAGGCCTCAATGTGGCAAGGGCGCTGCGCTGTTTGCGCAGACCGAACAAAAGGCCGATATCCAATCAAGCCATGCTGTGAAACAGCATTCAGCTAAACATTGGAATTGTAGCGTCTAGCCTTCGCTTATGCCCTCATAAAGGGGTAAAGCGTCGCAGCGATGAGACGGGTGCATGGGTCTTTGTCATGACGCTTGCATCATTGAGATGCCATGACCGGGTGGTTGCCTGGATGGGGAAAACGCCTGTAGCCCTCAAAGACAGCCGCCGCTGCCGTGGTCTTGGCTAGAATCCTGTTCGACAGCTCTATAACTTTGATAGCAAAATTCCATTGTGTCTGATCGACTTGCCGTACTTTCCCAATATTTCTTGCCCAAGCAGGCGCTGACCGCGCTGATGGGAAAACTGGCGCAAGCCGAGGCCGGCGGATTGACGACGGCGGTCATCCGTCGCTTTATCCAGCGCTACCAGGTGAACATGGCCGAAGCGGCCAATCCCGACCCTGCTGCCTACAAGACCTTCAATGCCTTTTTCACACGTGCACTCAAGGACGGTGTTCGTCCTCTGGCGCAGGCGGACTGGATTTGCCCGGTAGATGGTGCGATCAGCCAGTTCGGCAGGATCGAAGGCGAGCAGATCTTTCAAGCCAAGGGGCATCAATACAGTGCGACTGCCCTGGTGGGCGGGGATGCGACTCTGGCGCGTCAGTTCGATAACGGCAGCTTTGCCACGATCTATCTGAGTCCGCGCGACTATCACCGCATTCATATGCCTTGTGCCGGCAAGCTGCGCAGCATGACCTATGTGCCAGGCGATCTGTTCTCGGTGAACCCGGTGACTGCCCGTGGTGTACCCGGCCTGTTTGCGCGCAACGAGCGCGTGGTCTGCGTGTTCGATACCGATCATGGACCCTTCGTGCTGGTGCTGGTGGGCGCGACGATCGTGGGCAGCATGGCCACGGTGTGGCATGGCCTGATCAATCCTCCGCGTCCAGGCCATATCAAGACCTGGAATTACGAAGGTGACGAGGCGGTGACGCTGGCCCGCGGCGAGGAAATGGGCCGCTTTCAGCTTGGCTCCACGGTGGTCATGCTGTTTCCTCAGGCTGCAGGTCTGCAGTTCAATCCGCAGTGGCAGCCGGCAGCGCCGGTGCAACTGGGCCAGGTCATGGCCAATGCCCAGGCCAAGCTGGGCTGACAGCCGGGTTCCATAGAAAAAGCCGCTGATGCCATGAGCTCAGCGGCTTTCTTGCTTTGACGGATCAAAGAAACCAGGTCAGCGGTTCGGGCCGGCGTTCGGTGGTGAACACCGTGGGAGCAAGACTCAGGCGATCGGGCTTGACCGGGTCGTCGTGACCTCGGAGGTAAACCATCAGTTCGCGTCTGCGCAAGATGACATGGCTGACGATTTCGCGTCGGCCATTCTGAGTGACCTCGGTGCCGGGCCGAAACAACGGCATATGAAACAGGCCACTGCGTGTGGTGGGCGGCGATGCCGCAACTTCATTGGAGGCGAGCTGCATGGGCTTTCCGTAGTAGTGGTGACTGCTTATCGGCAGCGAATCATCAAACTAAAGCCCGAATTGCCGGGTCTGGTTCAACCGGGTTGGGCCAGGGCCTTGAGCAGCTCGGTTTCCATGCGCAACTGGCTGCTGTTGTCCTGCAGTTCAGGGCCTTCGATGAGGAAGGTGTCTTCCACGCGCTCGCCCAGCGTGCTGATCTTGGCCAGATGCACGCTGATATGGTGCTGGGCCAGGATGCGGGCAATGATGTAGAGCAGGCCGGCGCGGTCTGACGCGGAGATGGACAGCAGCCAGTGCTGGGCTTTTTCATCGGGACGCAGGATGACGCGCGGAGCGAATGGAAAGCTTTTGACGCGGCGCGACAGCCGTCTTTGCGACGGCGTTGGCAGCGGACCGCCCTGCAGCAGTGTCTGGGTCAGATCGCTCTCCACCATATGCATGAGCTCGCGGTACTGCTCCTGCATGGTGGGGGCGATGACCTGGAAGGTGTCCAGTGCGTAATCGTTGTTGGCCGTGTGCACGCGCGCATCGAGGATGGAAAATCCGGCCCGGTCGAAGTAGCTGCAGATGCGGGCAAACAGATCGGGCTGGTCAGGTGCATAGACCAGCACTTGCAGGCCTTCGCCGGCCAGCGACCGCCGGGCGCGCACCACAGGCTTGCCCAGGCCCACATGGCGTGAGAGATGGCGGGTATGCCAGGCGATGTCGGCCGCTTCATGGCGCATGAAGTAGCTCACATCCAGCGTCTCCCAGAGTTTCTTGTGGGACTCGAAGGGCTGGGCGGACAGGGCCAGCTGCACCAGCGCCTCACGCTTGCGGGCTTCGATCTCGGCAGCGGCATCCGGGGCGCGGCCACCCAGCACGCGCAAGGTCAGGCGGTAGGTGTCTTCCAGCAGCTTGCCTTTCCAGGCGCTCCAGACCTTGGGGCTGGTGCCGCGAATGTCGGCCACCGTCAGCAGGTACAAGGCGG
>NZ_JBKFBC010000002.1:338049-392243 GCF_053345995.1 Comamonas sp. C24C
AGCTTGCGCTCGTTGCCGACGCGTTCGGCAAAGGCACGAATCACGTCGGGGTCGGACAGGTCCTGCTTCTGTGCCACCTGGCTCATGGTCAGATGCTCGCGCACCAGAAACTCGACGAGCTCCGCATCGGCCTTGTCGATCTGGTGGGCGCGGCAAAAACGTTTGACTTCGACGGCACCGATCACGGAGTGATCGCCGCCTCGGCCCTTGCCGATATCGTGGAAGAGGGCGGCCAGATACAGAATCCAGGGCTTGTCCCAGCCTGCGGCGAGCTGGGAGCAGAACGGGTACTCATGGGCATGCTCGGCCATGAAGAAGCGCCGCACATTGCGCAGCACCATCAGGATATGCTGGTCCACGGTGTAGACGTGGAACAGATCGTGCTGCATCTGCCCCACGATGCGGCGGAAGGGCCAGAGATAGCGGCCCAGCACCGAGGTCTGATTCATCAGCCGGATGGCATGGGTGATGCCGCGCGGCTGCTGCAGGATCTTCATGAAGGTGGCGCGATTGACCGGGTCGCGACGGAAGGCGCTGTCCATCACATCGCGGCTGGCATACAGCGCTCTCAGGGTTCGCGTCGACAGACCCGTCAAACCCTCATGCTGCTCATACATGAGAAAGGTTTCGAGAATGGCATGCGGATCGCGCTCGTACAGATCGTCGCTGACCACCTCGATGGTGCCGGCCTTCTCGCAAAAGCGATCATTGAGCTGAATCAGCTCGTGCGAGCCGGGGTTCAGGCGCTCCTCGATGCTCATGCGCACGATCTGGCACAACTGGGTCACCGCCTTGGCCGCCCAGTAATAGTGGCGCATCAGGGTCTCGCCGGCCCGCATGGCCAGCTTGCGGCCCTCCGGCGTGGTGGACCTGTAGCCGAAGGCTTCGGCCACGGCGGTCTGCAGGTCAAAGACCAGCCGGTCCTCGTGGCGGCCGGCAGCGGCATGCAGGCGGGCACGGATCAGGCTGAGCAGGGATTCGTTGGATTCGAGCTGCTGGACCTCGAAATGGGTGATCAGGTCTTGCTCGGCCAGCTCATGCCAGCTGTTGCCGAAGCCTGCGGCCTTGGCCAGCCAGAGCATGGTGTGCAGATCGCGCAGCCCGCCGGGCGATTCCTTGCAGTTGGGCTCCAGCGAGTAGGGCGTGAAGTCGTATTTGGCGTGGCGCTGGCGCATTTCCAGCAGCTTGCCTTCGACAAAAGCCTTGGGATCGAGTTGCGCGCGGAACTGCTGCTCGAAGTCGGCAAACAAGGCCTTGCTGCCGGTGATGCGGCGTGACTCCAGCATGGCGGTCTGTACCGTCAGGTCCTGCGCAGCCTCCTGCAGGCATTCGGCAATGCTGCGCACGCTGGAGCCGATTTCCAGGCCGACATCCCAGCAACTGCTGATGAACTGCTCGATGCTGGCCGCCAGTTCCGCAGCCGGCGGTGCACTGTTTTGGGGCAGCAGCACCAGCACATCGATGTCCGAGTAGGGAAAGAGCTGGGCGCGCCCATAACCCCCCACGGCCAGCAGGGCCGCGCCTTGCGGCATCTGCGCGCGTTGCCAGAGGGTACGCAGAAGACCGTCGGCCAGTTCACTGAAATGGTGCAGCACTCCGCGCACGCTGCGTCTGCCCAGCGTGGGGTTGCGCAGCAAGTCCATCTGCCGGGCCTTGGCCTCGCGGTATTGCTCGCGCAGGCCCTGTAGCGAGGGGAGGTCGGAGACGTCGGCAGAGTTGGCGTAGGAGTGGGCAGAGGAGGTCATGCGCAGTAGAAAAAAGCGTTTCAACAGGGCAAGTGCTTGAGCGTCACCTTAACCCAACTGACTTGGGCTTGAGGCCTGTGATGGCAAAAAGATGAGCGCATGGCGCTTGCAGCACAAGGTCTACAAGCAAAAAATATGCCGCATCCGGCTTTGGCCGGTGCGGCATGCAGGTCAGCGGCAGCAGTGCGCTCAGGTGCGGATGGACGTGATGAAGTCAGGGGGAGTGGGCGAGCCCTCGGACCAGGTCAGCACGTCATAGCCGGTCTTGGTGACGGCCAGCATCAGCTCCCACTGGGCAGTCAGGCTGCGGTCCTTGGTGACGACGGTCCAGCCGTCGGGCATGGCCTTGATGTCGCGCTTGCCCAGATTCAGCATGGGCTCGATGGTGAAGACCATGCCTTCTTCCAGAACGACGCCTTCGCCGGGGCGGCCGTAGTGCAGCACCTGGGGCTCGTCGTGGAACACCTTGCCGATGCCGTGGCCGCAGTATTCACGCACCACGGACAGGTTGTTGCTCTCCGCATAGGTCTGGATGGCGTGGCCGATATCGCCCAGCGTGGCACCGGGCTTGACCTGGGCAATGCCCTTCCACATGGCCTCGAAGGTCAGCTTGGAGAGCCGCTTGGCCGCAATCGTGCCTTCGCCAATGATGAACATGCGGCTGTTGTCGCCGAACCAGCCGTCTTCGGTGATGATGGTCACGTCGACATTGACGATATCGCCCTTCTTCAAAGGCTTGTCGTTGGGGATGCCGTGGCACACGACATGGTTGACCGAGGTGCAGACATAGGCCGGGTAGGGCGTCATGCCCGGAGGCTGATAGCCCAGGCAGGCCGTCTTGGTGCCTTGCTCGGCCATGCGCTTGGCGCACAGATCGTCGATCTGCTGGGTGGTGATACCGGGCTTGATGTGGGGGGTGATGTAGTCCAGCACATCCGAAGCAAAGCGGCCTGCAATGCGCATGCGCTCGATGTCTTCGGGGGTCTTCAGTGTGATGCTCATGGCCGCAATTATCCCATTGCGCGCTTGAACATGCAGGGCTTGTGGGTGTGAGCATTCGGACTAACCCCGAGGCACGGTAAAATCCGAGGCTCACCGAATTCAGCGCTTTGGCCCGGTCCTCTCAGGCAGGGGATTGGCCAGGACGCTTTTCAACAGCCTTCACATAAACAGGCCGCCACGTGACATTGCATCTGACACAGTTTGAGGGTGGAAACGCCCTGAGCTCGTTCCGCGCCCAACAGCTTCTGACCGATCTGGTCGCCATCCACCCCAAGATCACCGGCGTATCTGCACGCTTTGTGCACCTGGTTGCCACCGAGGGCGCAGTTGCGCCCGCATTGCAAGAGCGCCTTTCGGCGCTCTTGACTTATGGAGACCCTTACACGGGCAGCGCTGAAGGCCTGGCCTTCATCGTCACCCCCCGTCTGGGCACCATCTCGCCCTGGGCTTCCAAGGCCACCGATATCGCCCGTAACTGCGGCCTGAATGTGTTCCGTGTGGAACGCATGACCGAGTATCGCGTGGACATGAAGTCCGGCCTGCTGGGCGGCAAGCCCGAGCTGTCGACAGAGCAGACCGCTCAGATCGCCGCTTTGCTGCACGACCGCATGACCGAGTCCGTGTTTGCGACACGCGCAGAGGCCGAGCAACTGTTCACCACCCTGGCGGCACAACCCATGGAGTTTGTGGATGTGCTGGGCGGTGGCCGCGCAGCGCTGGAAACCGCGAACAAGCAATGGGGTCTGGCCCTGGCCGAAGACGAGATCGAGTACCTGGTCAACGCCTTCAACGACCTCAAGCGCAATCCCACGGACGTGGAGCTGATGATGTTCGCGCAGGCCAACTCCGAACACTGCCGCCACAAGATCTTCAACGCCAAGTTCACCATCGATGGCGTGGAGCAGGAAAAGTCGCTGTTCGGCATGATCCGCAACACCGAAGCCTGCTCGCCCCAGCACACCGTGGTGGCCTATGCCGACAACGCTTCCATCATGGAAGGCCATGAAGTCGAGCGATTTGTCGCCAAGTTCGATGCCAAGGCAGACGCAATCAGCGCCCCCAGCTATCACAAGCAGGCGGCTACCAACCATGTGCTGATGAAGGTGGAAACACATAACCACCCCACGGCGATTTCGCCCTTCCCCGGCGCATCGACCGGCAACGGCGGCGAAATTCGTGACGAAGGTGCAACCGGCCGCGGCTCCAAGCCCAAGGCCGGCCTGACCGGCTTCACCGTCTCCAAGCTCTGGGGCAGCGAAGTGGGCAAGCCCGAGCACATCGCCAGCCCGCTGCAGATCATGATCGAAGGCCCTCTGGGTGGCGCGGCGTTCAACAACGAGTTCGGTCGTCCCAATCTGACAGGCTATTTCCGCGAGTACGAGCTGCAGGTCGGCGACATCACCCGCGGCTACCACAAGCCCATCATGATCGCCGGCGGCCTGGGCGTGATCGATTCCGAGCTGACCAAGAAGATCGAGTTCCCGGCGGGCACGCTGCTGATCCAGCTGGGCGGCCCCGGCATGCGCATCGGCATGGGCGGCGGTGCGGCAAGCTCCATGGCTTCGGGCACCAATGCTGCGGAACTGGACTTTGACTCGGTGCAGCGCGGCAATCCCGAGATCGAGCGCCGTGCGCAGGAAGTCATCAACCATTGCTGGCAGCAGGGTGCCGAGAATCCCATCCTGGCCATCCACGACGTGGGTGCCGGTGGTATCTCCAATGCCTTCCCCGAGCTGACCAACGATGCCGGGCGCGGTGCACGCTTTGACCTGCGAGCCGTCAAGCTCGAAGAGTCCGGCCTGTCGCCCAAGGAAATCTGGTCCAACGAATCGCAGGAGCGTTACGTACTGGCCATTGCTCCCGAATCGCTGGAGCAGTTCACGGCCTTCTGCGAGCGCGAGCGCTGCCCGTTTGCCGTCATCGGCACGGCCACCGAAGAGCGCCAGCTGGTGCTGGAGGACACGGCGGTCGAGTCCGGCGACCAGAAGTTCCCCGTGGACATGCCCATGAACGTGCTGCTGGGCAAGCCGCCCAAGGTGCACAAGGATGTGACCAGCGTGGAGCGCGAGCTGCCCGCCATGGACCTGACCGGCGTGCCGCTGGAAAAGGCCGTGATCGAAGTGCTGGCCCACCCCACGGTGGCTTCCAAGCGCTTCCTGATCACCATTGGCGACCGCGCCGTCGGTGGCCTGACCCATCGCGACCAGATGGTCGGTCCCTGGCAGGTGCCGGTGGCCGACGTGGCCGTGACCCTGGCCGACTACAAGGGCTTCAAGGGTGAAGCCATGGCCATGGGCGAGCGCACGCCGCTGGCCGCCATCGACGCGCCCGCTTCGGGCCGCATGGCCGTGGCCGAAGCCATCACCAATATGCTGGCCGCCCCCATCGAGCTGTCCAAGGTGAAGATGTCGGCCAACTGGATGGCCGCCTGCGGCGAAGCCGGTGAAGACGCTGCGCTGTACGCCACCGTCAAGGCCGTGGGCATGGAGTTGTGCCCCGCGCTGAACATCTCGATTCCCGTGGGCAAGGACTCCCTGTCCATGCGCACCCAGTGGAGCGAGAACGGCCAGACTAAGAAGGTCACCTCGCCCGTGAGCCTGATCATCACCGGCTTTGCCGCCATCGACGATGTGCGCACCACGCTCACGCCCCAGCTCGACGCCGAGGTGGAGGACAGCACCCTGGTGCTGATCGACCTGGGCCGCGGCAAGATGCGCATGGGCGGCTCCATCATCGGTCAGGTGCTTAATCAGTCGGGCAACGAAGTGCCGGATCTGGACGACCCCAAGGATCTGATCGCCATGGTGGATGCAGTGAATGCACTGCGCGCCAAGGGACTGATCCTGGCCTACCACGACAGGGGCGACGGCGGCCTGCTGGCCACGGCCGCCGAAATGGCCTTTGCCGGCCATGTGGGCGTGGCCTTGAATGTGGACATGCTGATCACCGAAGGTGATGGCATCTCCGACAGCCGCATGGACAGCGGCGAAGGCAAGAACTGGGGCAAGCAGGTCTCCGGCCGTCGCGAAGACCTGACCTTGCGCGCGCTGTTCAACGAAGAGCTGGGCGCCGTGCTGCAGATCAGGACCGAGGACCGTGCCGAAGTGCTGCAGGTGCTGCGCGAACATGGCCTGATCCAGTGCAGCCATGTCATCGGCAAGACCCGTCCTGCTTCGTCCCCTGTGGACGCCGGCAAGGGCGAGCTGCAGGTGTGGCGCGATGCGAACAAGGTGTTCGGTGCAACCCTGTCCGATCTGCACCAGGTCTGGGATGCCGTGAGCTGGAAGATCACCCAGCAACGCGACAACCCCGTGTGCGCCGACAGCGAGCATGCTGCGGCGGGCGAACCCACCGACCCCGGCATGCATGTGCATCTGACGTTCGACCCTCAGGAGAACGTGGCAGCGCCCTTTATCAACGTGGCTGCCAAGCCTCGCGTGGCGGTGCTGCGCGAGCAGGGCGTGAACTCCCATGTGGAAATGGCCTACGCCTTCACCGAAGCCGGCTTTGATGCGGTGGACGTGCACATGAGCGACCTGCAATCAGGCCGTGCGCAGCTCAAGGACTTCGCCGGTGTGGTGGCCTGTGGCGGCTTCAGCTATGGCGACACCCTGGGTGCGGGCATTGGCTGGGCACGCTCCATCACCTTCAACGACCGTCTGTCCGAGCAGTTCCAGGCCTTCTTCGGTCGCAGCGACACCTTCGGCCTGGGCGTTTGCAACGGCTGCCAGATGTTCGCCGAACTGGCCGACATCATCCCCGGTGCGCAGGATTGGCCGCGCTT
The DNA here is from genome assembly GCF_053345995.1 of Comamonas sp. C24C. Taxonomy (NCBI): domain Bacteria; kingdom Pseudomonadati; phylum Pseudomonadota; class Betaproteobacteria; order Burkholderiales; family Comamonadaceae; genus Comamonas; species Comamonas sp. C24C. The sequence continues at coordinate 344,581 of NZ_JBKFBC010000002.1, forward strand.
CACGCAAAACCAGAGCAACCGCTTCGAGGCGCGTCTGAGCATGGTGGAAGTGCTGGAGTCGCCCAGCCTGTTCCTGCAAGGCATGGCCGGCTCCCGTCTGCCCATTGCCGTGGCGCATGGCGAGGGCTTTGCCAACTTCCAGTTCCGTGGCAATGCCCAGCAGGTGGTCAAGTCCATGCGCTATGTGGACAACCACGGCCAGCCGACCGAGCAGTATCCGTTCAACCCCAACGGCTCGGCTGGTGGCTTGACCGCAGTGACGACCGCCGATGGGCGTTTCACCGCGATGATGCCTCACCCCGAGCGCGTGTTCCGCAATGTGCAGATGAGCTGGACCTCGGGCGACAAGTCCGAATTCAGCCCCTGGATGCGCGTCTGGCGCAACGCCCGCAAGTGGCTGGGTTGATTCCCTGGCACTTCTAGTGCAATCAAAAGGCTCTGCATTCTGCAGAGCCTTTTTTCATGGAAGTTCGGTGGGGCTCCTGCGCGGCGCCGAGGCGCTGCCGGGTATGAGTGCTGGCAGGGCCTGCATCTGGATACAATCTAAATGATAATCACTATTGATTGAGTCCTTCCAAGGAATCTCGAAAGAGAGCTGAAACCCGCCATGCCAACTAGCACCAGTCCCCTGCACCAGGAGGTTGCCCGTCTCTATACCGAGCACCACGGCTGGTTGCACGGCTGGTTGCGAAGAAGACTTGGCGACGTGCATCAGGCGGGCGATCTGGCGCATGACACGTTCCTGCGCTTGCTGGCGCGTCAGGAGCCGGTATCGGCTCGCGAGCCCAAGGCCTTCCTGACCACGGTGGCGCAGCGCGTGCTCGCCAATCATTACCGTCGCCAGCAACTGGAGCGCGCCTACCTCGAGGCATTGGCTCAGTTGCCGCCGGTTCTGGCACCATCCCCCGAGGAGCGGGCTTTGCTGCTCGAGGCGCTGGACGAAATCGACCGCATGCTCGATGGCCTTGCTGTGCCGGTACGCCAGGCTTTTCTGCTGTCCCAGCTCGACGGCATGAAGCAGGCCGAGATTGCCCAGGAACTGGGGATCTCGATCACCACGGTCAAGCGCTACCTGATGCAGGCCGGCATGCGCTGCTTTGCGGCGGTAGCCGCATGAATGAGCCGCGGCTTGCCTCTGCCGAAACGGAGATCTCTGCGCAAGGCTTGCCGGCAACGGCGCCAGACGTCCCTGCAGACCTGGCCAGGCAGGCCGTCGAGTGGTGGCTTCAGTTGCAGGAGGAGCCGGACAGCGCCCTGCTGCAGTCGCAGTGGCATGCCTGGCGTGCTCAGAACCCCTTGCACGAGCAGGCCTGGCAGCGCATCCAGGCCGTACAGCAGCGCCTGCAAGGTCTGGGCGACACGCCGCTTGCGGCGCTGGCGAGGTCCGCACTGGTATCCAGGCGCGGCGGGGATCGACGTCGTGCAGTGCAGGCCCTGCTGCTGCTGGTGCTTGGCGGTGGCGCGGCCTGGCAGATGGAGGCACACCTGCCTTGGCGCAACTGGGTCGCCGATGTGCGTACGGCGCGTGGTGAGCGCCGCCGTTTGACCCTGCCAGACGGCACGCAACTGGTGCTGAACGGCGGCAGCGCGCTGGATATTGCCTATGGCGCCACCGAGCGGCTGTTATTGTTGCGGGCAGGTGATATCCATGTGGTGACTGCAGCAGATTCGCAGCAGCCAGCAAGGCCTCTGGTCGTGCAGACCGAGGCGGGCGAGATGTGGCCTTTGGGTACCCGCTTTACCGTGAATGTCGCCGAAGGACAGCGCAGTCTGGTCGCTGTCTATGAAGGGGCGGTGCGGCTGCGGCCACGGCTGCAGCCGCAGCAAGAGCGCGTGCTGCCGGCCGGGCAGCAGGCCTGGGTCGATATGCAAGGAGTGGCTGCTGCCGTGCCGGCATACGAGGAGCAGTCGGCCTGGATTGACGGCATGCTGGTGGCGCGCAATATGCGCCTGGATGCCGTGCTGCAGGCGCTGCAGCCCGCCACCACTGTTTCCCTGGTTTGTCATCCTGCGGTAGCGGGCCTCAAAGTCTCCGGTACTTACCCCCTGGATGATGTGCCGCGCATCATGGCCACGCTGGGCACCTTGCTGCAGCTGCAAGTGCGCTCCATGCGCCGCTGGTGGGGAGGGCAGGAGCTGGCCATCGGCCCCATGGGGGCACTTTAGGCTGGTTGTTGAAGCTGGCTTGCACGGATTCCTGCCTTTTCAAAATAAATAGCGACTTCCGATTGATATGCCTGTATTTCAGATTGAAAAAGCATTGAAATCTATACAGAGAAGGCGGTAGGCGCTATTTATTTTGTTCTTTCACTGCCTGGAGCATTCAATGATGGTCGGAGCCTGAGCCCCGGTCTTTCAAAATTTTTGGTTCCAAGGTGGTCTGTTTTCCCGCTTCGCGGGACATGCAGGAAGAGGGCGGTTTCGCATCGCCCGGGCTGATCTGTTTCGTTGCCGGAACGGGTTGTGTATTCCTGTTTCTTGGGGCTGCGGCCCTTGATCTCCATGGCCTTTACTACGCCAACTTCCCCGGTATCTTTTGCTTCCTTGTCCTGTGTTTCAGACGCCTCAGAGGGCGCAGGACTGGCTCCCACGGCCTCGGCTCATGCCGTCCGCCTGTTGGCATGCACTCTGGCTGCTGCAGCATGGACGGGCATGCCGTCCCTGGCCATCGCCCAGAGCGGCGTGTCTGCAGGAGTTGCAGCCGAGGCCGGTAACGATGAGGTTCGTGACTATCGCATTCCCTCAGGCTCACTGGATGAAGTGCTGAATCGCTTTGGTCGTGAATCAGGCCTGTTGCTGTCGTTCACGCAGGACCAGGTCCAGGGCTTGAGCAGCCCCGGCGTGCACGAGCGTGCCACGGCGCAGCAGGCCCTCAATCGCCTGCTCGCCGGCACCGGCCTGGTGGCTCAGCGTTCGCCGCAAGGTGCCTTACTGCTGCGCAAGATGGGGCAGCCTGTATCGGACGGTGCAACGGCGTTGTCCGAAGTGACCGTGACCTCGAAATACGATGCGGCCATGAGCGGCTATGCGGCCAACGACCGCCCGACGGCCACCAAGCTGGGCAGCACGCTGATGGAAACACCGCGCTCCGTCTCCATCGTGAGCCAGGAACAGATCAAGAACCAGGCGCCCAAGAGCATCGAGCAGGCACTGTCGTATACGGCCGGCGTCACCACGGAGGTGACGGGAGCCGACCTGCGCATGACGGGTGCCATCATTCGGGGATTCAGCGACGGCAGCTCCTACTACAAGGACGGGCTGCGCCAGTTTTCGGCCGGCACCTATGGGTCGTGGAATGATGAGATCGACGAACTCGAGAGCATCGAGGTCATCAAGGGACCGGCCTCGGTGCTCTTTGGGCAGGGGCGGCCCGGCGGCGTGATCAATGTGGTGTCCAAGAAGCCCGAAGCCGATCATGTCAACAGCGTTGGTATCTCCTACGGCCGATACCAGCGTGCCCAGCTGACGGCCGACCTGGGCGGCGCCCTGAGTGAAAGCGGTGATGTGCTTTATCGGCTCAACCTCAAGGGGCGCGACAGCAATAGTCGTACCGTGGGTTCGCGTGACGACCGCATCTCCATCGCTCCTTCGCTGCGCTGGAACCTGTCCGCCCAGACGCATCTGACTCTGCTCGGAAGCTACTCTCGCGAGCGCGGCACGCCAAAGTCCTGGTGGCCCAGCCTGTTCACCTACCCCCAGATCAAGAACCTGTCATCCAGGCTGACCGCTGGTGATCCGGCATTTGACCGTTTCGACCGCAACACCAGGTCGATAGGTTATGAGTTCGGACACCTGATGGACAGCGGCTGGCAGCTCTCCCAGAACCTGCGCTATTCCACCATCGATATCGACTACCGTCACATCTATGCCATGGACGTGCTGGCCGATGGCCACAGCATCTCGCGCGCCAATCTGGCCCAGCGCACCAAGGGCAAGACTCTGGCCATGGACAGCCGCGTGCAGAAAGACTTGCGCTGGGGTGAGTTGCAGCACCGCCTGGCTTTTGGTCTGGACCATACGCGGTACAGGGAACGTGGCGGCCTGGGTTTTGGCTGGGACGTACCCGATCTGGATCTGAATGCCCCGCTATACGGCCAGTCCATCGCCATGTCCGAGCTGGAGGACAGCCACTCCAACCTGCGCCAGACCGGCATCTACACGCTCAACCAGCTGCAGTACGGGCGCTGGATTGCCAATCTGAGTCTGCGCCACGATACGGCCCGCACCATGCAGAACAGCATCACGCAGCCGCGGATCAGCGATAGCGACACAACGGGCAGTGCCGGCCTGCTCTACCAGTTCGAAAGCGGCTGGGCACCTTATGCGAGCTATGCCACCTCGTTCGATCCGACCACCGGCCTGGCTTATGACGGTAGCGCGTTTGTCCCGCGTCGCGGCAAGCAGTACGAGGTGGGCGTGAAGTATCAGCCCGCAGGCAGCAGCACGCTGATCACCGCTTCGGTCTTCGATCTGCGTCAGAGCAATGTGATCACGCAGGACCCGGCCCATCCGCGCTTCAGCATCCAGACCGGCGAAGTGCGCTCCACCGGCCTGGAGCTGGAAGCGCGCATCGGCCTGACGCGAGAACTCAGCAGCCTGTTGAGCTACACCTGGCTGGACCCTCGGACCACGCAAAGCACCCGCGCCGCCGAAGTGGGGCGCCAGACCCTGCAGACCACGCGCCATGCGGCCAGCATCTGGCTGGACTACCGCCCGCGCGCTTTCCCCGGTCTGATGCTGGCCGGCGGTGTGCGCTACAAAGGCCGTTCGCCCTACAACGTGGCATCGGATGGCCGTCTGAACTTCAACGACGCGGTCACCGTTGCCGACCTGGCCGTGGCCTACGACACGCCCAGGTACCGCATTGCGCTGAACATCAACAACCTGTTCAACAAGACCTATTTCGCGGGCATCTTCCGTGGCGTCGACCGCGAGGCCAATCTGAGCGTCAAATACTATTGGTAAGCAAAAGTAGCAATCATGCCGTGGCCTGACTGCTGCGGAGTCGGTACTTGCATCTGCAGCAGCGTCGGCGGACTGAATGATTGCCAGTAACAGCAGCGCCGCAGCTTGGCGAAGAAGCCGGTTGATGCATGTCACCCGGCTTCTTGATGTTCTGATTTTTTGCACGTTTTCATCGGCACGGTGCCATGGCGATGATAGGCTGACGCCTTGCGCGCAACGGTTTGCGCGGTCTGTCAAACCACAGTTTTTGCCGCGCTGAAAGCACTGTTTCAGCAAAGTGCGGACGAGGTTTTCCGAGGGTAGTCTCGCACTCGTCCTTGGTGCGTAAGCGCCTCGAACTATCAAGATATTGCGTCGATTCGGGACGGGAGACATTGGTGTCGCGTGTATTAGCAACGGAAGCGGAAGTTTTGGCGCTGTCGCCGGATGCTGCGTCATCCAAGGCGGCCAAGGGACTGCAGTCCCTGAGCAAATGGCCGAACACAGGCAGCAATGATGCTGCGGTCTGGGGGGAATGCCAGGGCAGCGGCAGCAAGCCGTACCAGACTCAGGTCGATCTGAGCGGGCCGGCCTTCAAGTGCTCCTGCCCCAGCCGCAAGTTCCCCTGCAAGCACGGGCTGGCTCTGATGCTGCTGCGCGCAGGCGGCCAGGTGCCGGAGGGCGGCGAGCCCCCGGAATGGGTCAGCAACTGGCTGGGTGGTCGTCTGCAAAAAGCCGAGCAGAAAGAGGCCAAGGCGGCTGCCATTGCCGCTGCGCCAGTGGCGGATCAGGAGGCTCTGGCCAGACAGCAGGCCAAGCGCGAGGACAAGCGCTGGGACAAGGTTGCTGGCGGCATGCAGGAGCTGTCGCTATGGATGCAGGACATGGTGCGCACCGGCCTGGCCAATCAGGCCGGCGACAGTCAGACGCGCCAGCACTGGAACACCATGGCGGCACGCATGGTGGATGCCCAGGCCACCGGCATGGCCGCGCGTATCAGGGAAGCCTGGGAGCTGGTGGACAGCCACCCGAGCTGGCCGCGTGACCTGCTGGTGCAGTTGGGCCATTGGCAGCTGCTGGTGGATGCGGTGCAGCGGCGTGACTCGCTGAGCCCCGAGGTGAAGGCCGACGTCATGGCTGCCCTGGGCTGGCCCATGGACAAGGCCGAAGTACAGGCCCGTGGCGAGACCATCAGCGACGATTGGCGGGTGCTGGGTCAGCGCCTGATCGAGCGCGAGGGGCGCCTGCTGGAGCGCCGTGTCTGGTTGCAGGGCCTCAATACCGGGCGCGCGGCACTGCTGTTGGACTATGCCCAGGGCGGGCGCGGGTTCGAGACGGCCTGGGTGAGCGGTGGCGCTTACCGCACAGCCTTGAGCTTCTACCCTGGCAGGGCGAGCCTGCGGGCAGTCGCGGTCAATGGGGTTGAAGCACTCGACAGCTGCGATGCCGCAGCCCTGACGGTCAAGGCTCTGGGCGAACCGTTGCAGCAGCTGGGCGAGCGCATTGCCGCCAATGCGCTGCAGCCGGTGCAGCCGCTGTGGTGTGCGAATGCCCAGCTGCTGTATGTAGAGGGGCAATGGCTGGTGGGCTGGCCCACAGGACAGAGCCAGGCAGCGCCCGTGCCTGCGGTGATTGCCGATGACGAAGCCTGGCGGCTGCTGGCGCTGAGCGGCGGCACGCCTCTGGCCCTGTTTGGCGAGTGGGAGTCCGGGCCGCAACTGGGGCGCTGGCGCTTGCTCAGTGCCTGGCAGCAGGATGCTCACAGCCAGGCCTTGTCCCCCATCTGGCAGAACCAAGGAGAGATGCGATGAGCAGCGCCAATTTATGGGCTGCGCTGCAGCAGTCAAGTCTGGTCGGCGCGGACAGGCTGGCCGTGCCTGCGGTGTTGACCGCGCAGGTCGATGCCGCAGCCAGCCCCGGTTTGCAAGCCATGCAAACAGCCTGGCTGCAGCCGGCTGCATCAACGGCTGCACAGCTGCTCAGAGCCAGCGCCGTCGCTGCCGTCTTGGAGCGGGCGGGCTGGCAACCCGGTGCGCAGGTCAGGCTCGGTGCGCCTTTGAGCTCTCCGGCGTTGCCTGCCGACGAGTCTCGCCGCGCGCCCGAGGATGAGCGCTTGCATGGCCTGATGCGTGATGTGCTGCAGCATGGGCCCGAGAACATGCTGGCTCCCATGTTCCATGCCCTCGATCAGGCTGGACAGCGCTTGCCTTATGCGCTCCTGGTCGATGCTTTGAACGAAGGCCGCCGTTCGGTGGAGCTGCGTACCTGGCTGACGCCGGTGCTGGGCGAGCGAGGACGCTGGCTGGCCGGGCTCAACCCGCAGTGGAGCTATGCCAGCGGCGTGCAGGAGACGGCCAATGCCGAGCTGATCTGGCAGGAGGGCTCCATCGAGCAGCGCGTGGCGCTGCTGCACAGCGAACGTGAGACCGACGCCGACCAGGCGCGTGCCAGACTGGAAGCCAGCTTGAAGGAGCTCAATGCCAAGGAGCGTGCGCCCATGGTGCTGGCCCTGGGTGTGGGCTTGTCCATGGCGGACGAGCCGCTGCTGGAAAAGCTGCTGACCGATCGCAGCAAGGAGGTGCGCGAGAACGCTGCCCGTCTGCTGTCGCGTCTACCGCAAAGCGCGCACAGCCTGCGCATCCTGGGCTGGCTGCAGTCCATGCTGAGCCGCAATGCCAAGGGGGAATGGCAGATCGAGCCGCCCGAGGAGGGCAGCAAGGACTGGGAGCGCGACGGCATTGCGCTGCAGCCGCCGGCCTATATCAAGGGCGTGAAAGCCTGGTGGCTGCAGCAGATGGTGGAGCTTGCGCCCATCGATTTCTGGCTGCAGACCCTGGAGATGACGCCCGAGCAGCTCTGGGAATGGAGCCGCCGCAGCGACTGGAAGACCGCTTTGCGCCAGGGCTGGCTGGCGGCACTGCGCGATCAGCCCGATGTGCGCTGGATTGCGCTGCTGCAGACCATGGAGCGCGATTCACGAGCCCAGGCATTGCTGTCGGCCCTGCTGGACCGGCTGAGCCAGCAGGAGCGCGAGGCGCTGTGGCAGACGCAGTTGCAGCAGGCCAAGGGCAGCCTGGTAGACCGCATCAACACCATCGAGAGCAGCATGCCGGTGGTTGGCGTGTTTTCTCAATCCATGTCTGAGCCCTTGATGGACGCACTGGACAAGGCGCTGGGCGGCAAGCAGGCCACGGGCAGCTGGCATAGCTGGCAGGCCGATCAGGCCGTGCTGGCCTGCGCGCGCCGCCTGCATCCGGCCGTTCTGCCGCGCTTTGTGCGGCTCTGGCGTCAGCCTCCACAGGCTGAGGAGCTTGCCGTGCCGCAGCAGCCCGAGGCAGCAGCCCCGTCAGGACTGGCCGGGCTCTGGAAAAAGCTGGTATCCAAGGTGGCCGATGCGACGGAAGAGGTCGCCGCAGTGGCTGAGGAAAGCACTCTGACGCCCGAGAAGCAGGCGCGGCTGGAGCGCGCCCGTCTGCGCCCCTGGGATGACGAGCGCGTGCTCGAGCAACTCAACCGTATCGCCGATCTGCGCCTGGCCCTGCATGCCGCACTGGGCGCCTAAGCCTTCGAATTTTTCTGCATTCAACCCGAAAGTCATCATGAGCCAAGTACTACGTCAGCACGCCGAGGCGCAATTTGCCGAAGAACTCGATGCCCTGCAGAAGGTGGACGACCGTCCGCGCCCGCCCAACTGGAAGCTCTCGCCCTGGGCCGTGCTCCAGTATCTGATGGGTGGCAAGCTCAGCAACGGGTTTGAGCTCAGCCCCAAGTACATCGGCAATCCGCGCCTGATGGAGATTGCCGTGTCCACGCTGGCCACCGACCGTGCCTTGCTGCTGTACGGCGTGCCCGGCACGGCCAAGTCATGGGTGTCCGAGCATCTGTCTGCGGCCGTGAGCGGCGATTCGACCATGCTGATCCAGGGCACGGCCGGTACCAGCGAGGAGCAGCTGCGCTATGGCTGGAACTATGCACAGTTGCTGGCCCATGGCCCGTCCGAGAAAGCACTGATTCCCAGCCCGCTGGTCAACGCCATGAAGCTGGGCAAGATCGCGCGCATCGAGGAGCTCACACGTATTCCCGCCGATGTGCAGGACACGCTGATCACCGTGCTGTCCGAAAAGACGCTGCCCGTACCGGAGTTGTCCATGGAGTTCCAGGCCGTGCAGGGCTTTTCGGTCATTGCCACGGCCAACAACCGCGACAAAGGCGTCAACGAGTTGTCGAGCGCACTGAAGCGCCGCTTCAACACCGTGGTGCTGCCTGTGCCTGCATCGCAGGACGAGGAGGTGCAAATCGTCACCAAGCGCGTGGCCGAGCAGGGGCGGGCGCTGCAATTGCCAACCGAGCCGCCTGCGCTGCAGGAGGTGCGCCGTGTGGTGCAGATCTTCCGCGAGCTGCGCCACGGCCAGACCGAGGACGGCAAGACCGTGCGCGTGAAGTCGCCCAGCTCCACGCTGTCCACGGCGGAGGCCATCTCGGTCATCAACAGCGGCATGGCGCTGGCCGGCCATTTCGGCGATGGCGTGCTGCGCGCGGCCGATGTAGCCTCGGGCCTGCTGGGAGCCGTGATCAAGGACCCGGTGCAGGACACGGTGGTGTGGAAGGAATACCTGGAAACCGTGGTCAAGGAGCGTAGCGACTGGAAGGATCTGTACCGCGCCTGCCGCGAGCAACTGTAATTCGGCGAGCGGCTGCCACAGCCCTTGATACTTCGTTGCTTTGTCTCGCCGTAGCGCTGCTACTGTCTTCGACAAAGACGCCTCGTCTCAAGCGCGAATCTTCGATTCGCCGGGCTGTGCCAACCGCATTGAAATGCAGTCGCTCCTCAAGAATTTCTGATTGACCCAGCCCATGGCCACTTCCGCTGATTCTGTTCATTTCTTTGGCATACGCCATCACGGCCCGGGCTGCGCTCGCAGTCTGCTGCAGGCGCTTGAGGCCCTGCAGCCCGATTGCCTGCTGGTGGAAGGCCCGCCCGAGGGGGAGGCGCTGCTGCCCATGCTGCAAAGCGCCGAGCTGCGCCCGCCCGTGGCCATGCTGGTCTATATGCAGGACGAGCCCAGCCAGGCAGCGTTTTATCCGTTTGCCGAGTTTTCACCCGAATGGCAGGCATTGCAGTGGGCCAGTCGCCAGGGTGTTGCCACGCGTTTTATCGACCTGCCGCAGACCCATGGCATGGCCATCGAGTTTGCACGACGCGAAGCGCTGAAGAAGGCGGCACAGGAGGCTGAGGAGGCCGATGAAGCCGATGGGGCAGCGCAGCCAGCGGATGCCGAGGACGGAGCAAACGATGCGGGGCAGGAGCCGGATGCAGCACCGGCCGAGGCGCTTGCCGATATGCAGGATGGCGACGGGCATGAGCAGCCTCAAGAGGTCCCGGTAAGCGCTGCCCGGCATCTGCACCGCGATCCGCTGGACTGGCTGGCCCATGCCGCAGGCTTTGACGATGGCGAGAGCTGGTGGAACCGTCTGGTCGAGGAGCGCGGCGACAGCGAAGCACTGTTTGAAAGCATTGGCGAGGTGATGACGGCAGCTCGCGAAGAACTGTCCAAGGATGGCGAACATTGGCGCGGCGAGGAATACATGAAGCGCGAAGCACTGCGCGAAGCCCATATGCGCCAGTGCATTCGCGAGGCGAGCAAGGCCGGCCACCAGCGCATTGCCGTGGTCTGCGGTGCCTGGCATGTGCCGGCGCTCAGGGCCAGCGTGACGGCCAAGGCCGATAGCGCCCTGCTCAAGGGCCTGCCCAAGGCCAAGGTAATGGCGACCTGGGCCCCCTGGACTTATCGAAACCTGGCCAGCAGCAGCGGCTATGGCGCGGGTGTGACTTCTCCGGGCTGGTACCAGCATCTGTGGCAGTGCTATCAGTCGTCCTCGAATTTGGAGTCAAATCAGCCTCAAACGCTTGATGGTAGAGCGCAAGCAGCTATCAAAAATGTGGTTTCTCCGGCCACGCTGCGTACAGCTGGCTGGCTGACGCGCGTGGCCCATCTGCTGCGCGACAAGGATCTGGACTGCTCCAGCGCTCACATCATCGAGGCCACGCGGCTGTCCGAGAGTCTGGCGGCGCTGCGCGGCCAGCCCGTGCCCGGCCTGGACGAAATCAACGAGGCCATCGTCACCGTGATCTGCATGGGCGAGGACGCACCGCTCAGGTTGATCGACGAGGAACTGACCGTCGGCCATGTGCTGGGCCAGGTGCCTGCCGATGTTCCTCAGGTGCCGCTGCAGCGTGATATCGAGCAGCAGCAGAAATCGCTGCGTCTCAAGCCCGAGGCGGCAAGCAAGCTGCTGGCGCTGGATTTGCGCAAGGACACGGATCTGGCACGCAGCCATTTTCTGCACCGTCTGCGCCTGCTCGGCATTGACTGGGGCGTGCGCGCCACCGATGCCCAGCGCAACCGGGGCACCTTCCGCGAAAGCTGGCAGCTGCAGTGGGAGCCCGAGCTGGCGGTGCGCATCATCGAGGCCAGCGTGCATGGCGCGACCGTGGCCCAGGCCGCCACGGCCAGGCTGCGCTCCAGCCTGACGCCCGAGACCTCGCTGCCCGAAATCGCGCAGGCCGTCGACGATGCACTGCTGGCCGATTTGCCGCAGCTGGTCGAGGCCCTGATCGCCACTCTGGCACAGCGTGCAGCCACCACGGGCGATGTGGCCCAGCTGCTGCAGGCCTTGCCGCCGCTGGCCAATGTCTATCGCTACGGCAGCGTGCGCCAGACCGATACCGCCTTGCTGGCCGGCGTGATCGATTCGCTGGTGCTGCGCGCCGCCATCGGCCTGCCTGTGGCCTGCATGGCCATGGATGAGGAGGCTGCGGCCGCCATGAAGACCAAGGTGCTGGCGGCGCATGAGGCACTGCGGCTGCGCACCAGCAACGGCGAGGCGCAGCAGGCGGTGGATGCCTGGCGCCTGGCACTGCGCAGCCTGGCCATGGGGGATGCCGCAGCGGCACTGCTGCGCGGCATGGCCTGTCGTTTGCTGCTGGACGAGCAGTTGCTGGAAAGCGCTGAAATCGTGCGTCAGTTCAACCGCAATCTTTCGCTGGGCGCGGCGCCCATGGATGTGGCCGCCTGGCTGGACGGCTTCCTGAACCAGCAGGCGCTGGTGCTGCTGCATGACGAGTCCATCTGGGGTGCTGTCGATGCCTGGCTCAGCGGTCTGGGTGAGGTGCAGTTTGCCCAGATTCTGCCGTTGGTGCGACGCAGCTTCTCGACCTTCAGCAATCACGAGCGGCAAAGCCTAGGCGACAAGGTCAAGCGAACGCCTGTGGGGGGCGCAGCGGCACCCGATCCTGCCGTGGGCGCTGCGGACGATGCCGCGCCCTGGGATGAGGCGCGTGCCTTGCTGGCCTTGCCCGTGCTCAATGAGTTGCTGGGGTTGAATCTGCCACAGGCGCTGATGGGCCAAGCCCAGGAAGCTACCGATTTTGATGCGGCTGCGGCCAAGGTGTGACGATGAAGCAAACAGCAAATTTGGCGACCGAGCCGCAACAGGAGTCCGAAGAGCTGCAGCCCACCACGCGGCTGCAGCGCTGGCGCATGGTGCTGGGCAGCCCTGCTGACGCCAGTTGCGGCGGTGTGACGGGCCGCTTGCAGGAGATGGACCAGGCGCTGGCCGCCTTGTATGAGGAAGACAGCAAGCTGGCATCGCGCAAGGGCGGACGCGGCAACTCCTCGCCCTCGGTATCGCGCTGGCTGGGGGATATCCGCAAATACTTTCCGAGCCAGGTCGTGCAGGTCATGCAGCGCGATGCCATGGAGCGCCTGAATCTGCGCGAGCTGCTGCTGCAGCCCGAGATGCTGGAGAACGTGCAGCCCGATGTGCATCTGGTGGCGGACCTTATTTCGCTGGGCTCGGTGATTCCGCAGAACACCAAGGCCACGGCGCGGCTGGTGGTGCGAAAGGTGGTGGACGAGCTGATGAAAAAGCTCGAGGAGCCCATGCGCAGTGCCGTGGCCGGGGCGCTGGATCGCAGCCAGCGCAACCGACGCCCGCGCCATGCCGAGATCGACTGGAATCGCACCATACGCGCCAACCTGCGCCATTGGCAGCCCGAATACAAGACCATTGTTCCGGAAACACTGATTGGCTATGGGCGCAAGGCGCGCCGCCCGCAGCGCGAGGTGATCCTGTGCATTGACCAGAGCGGCTCCATGGCCAACTCGGTGGTCTATTCCAGCATCTTTGGTGCGGTGATGGCCAGTCTGCCGGCCGTGGCCACCAAGCTGGTGGTGTTTGATACGGCCGTGGTCGATCTGACGGAAAAGCTCGACGATCCCGTCGATGTGCTGTTTGGCGTGCAACTGGGCGGTGGCACAGATATCAATGGTGCAGTCGGCTATTGCCAGGGGCTGATCAGCGAGCCGCGCAACAGCATTCTGGTGCTGATCTCCGACCTCTACGAAGGCGGTGTGGAGTCGGGCCTGCTACGCCGCGCCAACGAGCTGGTGGAAGCAGGCGTGCAGTTCATCACGCTGCTGGCGCTCAGCGACGAGGGAGCTCCGGCCTATGACGCGGAACTGGCGGCCAAGCTGGCGGCACTGGGAGTGCCCTCGTTTGCCTGCACCCCCGATGCCTTTCCGCAGCTTATGGCAGCGGCCATCCGCCGCGACGATGTGGCCGCCTGGGCGGCGACGCAGGGCTTCAAGACCAGCAAATAGGAAGACTGCCGGAAGAAGACTGCTTTTTGGGGCTCAGTCCGGCAGAGCGACGCCGAGCTTGGCCAGCCTGGCGGCCATCACATCACGGCGGCGCGCGGCCTTGGCAGCGGTTTCGCTGACCGTTGCAATGGTCTTGGGGCCTTTGCCTGCAGCGGCCTTGACCAGTTCCGCCTTCTTGGCGGCCTCTGCGGCAAGTTTGCGGTAGCTGGCAATCAGTTCGGCATGGGCGATGGCTTGAGTCACAGGGTTTCCGTTCGATAAGGGCGCTCATTGTCGCTGCAAAGCCAGGGCCGTGGCGAACGCGCAGCTGATTGGCAATTTCCTGTCGCAATCGTGGCACGGTTTGCAGGCATGATGGCGATTTTGCAAACCACCGGGAGAAGCGATGGCAGGTGCCGGCCTTTTGATGTTGCTAGACGATATTGCTAGCTTGCTCGACGACGTGGCCTTGATGACCAAGACCGCGGCAGGCAAGAGCACGGCAATTCTTGACGATGTGGCTACCCAGACCAAGGTGGCGGTGCAGAAGACGGCCGGCGTGCTGGGTGACGATCTGGCACTCAATGCCGAGCAGGTCACGGGAGTGAAGGCCAACCGGGAGCTGCCCGTGGTCTGGGCGGTGGCCAAGGGCTCGCTGCTGAACAAGGCCATCCTGGTGCCTGCGGCGTTGTTGATCAGCGCCTTTGTGCCCTGGTTGATCACGCCCTTGCTGATGGTGGGGGGCGCTTTTCTGTGCTTTGAAGGCGTGGAGAAGATCCTGGAGCTGTTTCACAAGCATCAGAAGCATGATGTGCATGATGCCGTCGTCGATGCCGAGGAGGCCGTTCACAAGGGTGTGGCGCCCTCATCGGTGCGTGCCGCACGTGAAAAGCAGATGGACCCGATGGAGTATGAAAAACAGAAGGTCAAGGGCGCCGTGCGCACGGACTTCATTCTGTCGGCCGAAATCATGGCGATTGCGCTGGGCACCGTGGCGACCAAGCCCATCTGGGAGCAGGCGGCGGTGCTGATCGCCGTGGCTCTGGGCATCACCGTGTTCGTCTACGGACTGGTGGCCGGCATTGTGCGCATGGACGATGTGGGCGGCTGGCTGATGGACAGGAGTGGCAGCGTCGCCAAGGCAGCAGGCCGTGGTCTGATCGCCTTCACCCCCTGGCTGATGCGTGGGCTGTCGATTGTCGGCACTGCGGCCATGTTCCTCGTGGGTGGCAGCCTGCTGGTGCATGGCATCACGCCCGTCGAGCACTGGATACAGCAGGTGATTGCACCCATGGGCGGCGTGGCTGCAGCGCTGGGGCCTTTGCTGGTACATGTGGTGGTGGGCGCCGCGATTGGCAGTGCCGTGGTCATCTGCGTGACGCTCTGGCACAAGCTGCGTCCGGCCAGGGCCGCACATTGACAACTCCAGACTGCGGCTAGCACTGCGGGTGGCGCGGGGCTTTGCGCTGAATCAGGACATGGGGCTGGCGTGGCCGAAGGGCAACGCCGGCCTTTTTCTTTGGCATCTTGGTGTGCGGGTTGATGTGGGACAAAGCCGCAAATGAGTGGCTTTGTTTCAATCACTACCAAGGAAGGCAAACAAGCTTTCTGCCATCTCTTCAAGGAAAAAGCCCATGAAAAAGACTCTGATCGCAATCGCCGCCGTTGCCAGCGCCCTGACTGCCGGTACTGCTTTTGCACAATCCTCGTTTGACGGCACAAGCCCCTGGATGGTGCGTGCGCGTGCCGTGCATCTGGACAGCGACAACGGCGGCGCTGCCGGTGACGCAGGCGTCAGTATCAACAACAAATGGATGCCCGAGCTGGACGTGTCTTACTTCTTCACGCCCAATATCGCTGCCGAGCTGATTCTGACCTTTCCCCAAAAGCATGATGTGCGCCTGAACGGCGACAAGATCGGCACGCTCAAGCATCTGCCTCCCACCTTGCTGGCGCAGTACCACTTCACCAACTTCGGCGCCTTCAAGCCTTATGTGGGTGCAGGCGTGAACTACACACGCTTCTCGAACGTGAGCATTCTCGACGGTGCCGTGACCGTGAAGAAGAACAGCTTCGGCGGTGCGCTGCAGATCGGCTTCGACTATGCGCTGGACAAGAACTGGTCGCTGAACTTCGACGTCAAGAAGGTCTATCTGGGCACCAAGGTGACTGGTGCAGGCGTGTTCCAGGACACCAAGTTCAAGGTTGACCCATGGCTGGTGGGCGTGGGCGTGGGCTATCGTTTCTGATAGCTTACGGCAAAGAGTGTTCTCGTCGGCGGCCTTCTTCCCGCAGGCGAGGCACGCACCGCAGCTCTGTGGTGCAACGGGGTCAATGGGCCGGCATGGCCCGGGGACTCCGGAGGCTAGGGTGTATGTTTGATCGGTATTCCGCCAGCGCGGGATACCGATTTTTTTTGCCCGCACGCCTGTGCCAGTATTGGCTTTGTCAGCATTGCCGCCTGCGCATGCAGTAAAAGTAGCGCTGGCTGCAGTCCTACTTGCGCTGCTTGTCGACAGCGCTAGGCTGAGGGCTTTGAGCAGGCTTGGCAAGGATGGCGCGGGCAATGGCTGTGTCGCGCGATCAGCTCATCAGGAGAATCAGCATGCGCGCGATACCGGACAGGCAGACAGCATCCATAGAGTCTTTGTCTCGCGCAGGGCGCATTCCCCTGCCTCTGGCCCCCTTGCCGAGGCTGTCAGGGTCGGGTGCTTCGAGGCCGGCGCAATCCCCACGGGCCCAGTCCTGCGAGGAGCTGGCCCAGGGGCTGATGCAGCAGCAGGCGCAGATTTCCCCCAAGTTCCTCTATGACGCGCAGGGCTGCGCCCTGTTCGAGCAGATTACCCGGCTGCCCGAGTACTACCCGACAAGAACCGAGGCCGCCATCATGACCCGGTTCGAACCTGAAATAGCCGAGGCCATGGCGGGCTGCCAGGTGCTGATTGAGCTGGGGGCGGGCAATTGCGAAAAGGTCAGGCGTCTGTGCCGCAGCGTGGGGCCGCAGCAGTTTCTGGGAGTGGATATTGCTGTGGAGTTTCTGCAGGCCGCTGTGGCCAGGCTAGAGCAGGACTTCCCGCAACTCAGCGCGCGCGCAGTGGCGGCCGATTTCACGGGCGACTGGCATTTGCCGCCCGGCGTGCCGCAGGCACGGCGCGAGCTGTTCTATCCGGGCTCCTCGATCGGCAACTTCGATACCCAGCAGGCGCTGCATATGCTGCGCCACATGCATTCGCTGGTGGTGGGCGACGGTGGACTGCTGATCGGTATCGACCTGCCCAAGCCCGAGTCGGTGCTGGTCGCTGCTTACGACGACGAGCAGGGCGTCACGGCCGAATTCAATCTCAATGTGCTCCAGCATGTGAACCGCCTGCTGGGCAGCGATTTCGATCTTCAGGACTGGGCGCATGAGGCACGCTTCGACCGCCGGACATCGCGCATAGAGATGCATTTGCGCGCGCGCCGTCCCGTCATGGTGTGCTGGCCCCAGGGCCTGCGCCATTTCGCGCGGGGCGAGACCATCCATACCGAGAACAGCTACAAATACCCGCTGTCCGATTTCCTCGATCTGCTCGCTTGCGCGGGGTTTGTCCGGCCCAGGGTCTGGACCGATGAGCAGCAATGGTTTGCCGTGATTCATGCCCATGGCTGAGTCCTTTTCTGCGCCGCCCGTCGCCTGGGACTGGCCGGCGCTGGCGCAGCAGTTCGAACGGGTGAGAGCCTGTACGCAAAAGCTGGCAGAACCCCTGTCGGCGGAAGACGCCTGCGTGCAATCCATGCCCGATGCGAGTCCTGCCAAATGGCATCTGGCCCATACCAGCTGGTTCTTCGAGACCTTTGTACTGGCCGCGCACCAGCCCGGGCACAGGGCTTTCGACGAGAGTTTCCGCATGCTGTTCAACTCCTACTACCAGCAGGTGGGAGAACGTCATCCCAGAGCCCAGCGGGGCTTGCTGACCAGGCCGGCGCTGTCCCAGGTCATGGACTATCGCGCGGCGGTGGACGAGCAGATGCTGGCATTGCTGGCGGCCATGACAGCGCAAAGCCCGGGGACGCAGCAAGCCGTGGCCCAGCTCCTCACACTGGGCTTGCAGCACGAGCAGCAGCACCAGGAGCTGCTGCTCACCGACATCAAGCATTTGCTTTCCTGCCACCCGCTTTGGCCGGCCTATGCGTCGGATGGCCTGGCAGAGGCTGGTTCCGTGCCGGTGGCCGACGATCTGCTGTGGCAGCCGCTCGAGGCCGGCATCTACCGCATAGGCCATGAGGGCGGCGGCTTTGCGTTCGACAATGAAATGCCAAGCCACAAGGTCTATCTGCAAGCTGCGCAGCTGGCGTCCAGGCCCGTGAACAATGGCGAGTTTCTGCGCTTTGTGCTGGACGGCGGCTACCGCCAGGCTCAATGGTGGCTGGCCGAAGGCTGGGACTGGTGCCAGGCCCAGCAGCTGAGCCATCCCTGGTACTGGAGATGCATGGATGGGGCGGGCTGGCAGGAGTTCAGCCTGTATGGCGTGACGGCTCTGCATGCGCTGAGGCCTGTCTGCCATCTCTCCTACTTCGAGGCCGATGCCTATGCGCGCTGGGCCGGTGCGCGCCTGCCCACGGAGATGGAGTGGGAGGCGGCCATGGGCAGGCAGAAATGGCCTGCGTCCCGCTTCGGCGAGCCTGGCAGGCTGCACCCCGAGGTCGCAGGTACCCGCGGAGGAGCTGCAATCGGCCAAGTCTGGGAGTGGACGCAGTCGTCCTATGCGGCCTACCCGGGCTTTCGTGTGGCCGAGGGGGCTGTGGGTGAGTACAACGGCAAGTTCATGGTCAACCAGTACGTGCTGCGCGGAGGCTCCTGCCTCACGCCTGCCGGCCATGCGCGGCTGACCTATCGCAATTTCTTTCCTTCAACGGCTCGCTGGCAGATGACGGGACTGCGCCTGGCGCGCGATGTGTGAGGTCGCGCGCCAGAGTGGAAAGCCGCTTCAGACTTGTTCGAGTGCCTGGTTCAGGTCGGCCAGCAGATCGTCGATATGCTCGATACCCACGGACAGGCGCACCATGCCTTCGGTCACGCCGGCCTTGGCCAGCTCATCGGGATCCAGCTGGCGGTGGGTGGTTGAGGCGGGGTGGGTCGCCAGCGACTTGGCATCGCCGATATTGACCAGGCGCGTGAACAGCTGCAGCGCATCCAGGAAATGTGCACCGGCCACACGGCCTTCGCTGCCCTTGAGGCTGAACGACAGAATGCCGGATGCGCGGCCGCCCGACTGCTTTTGCACGATGGCGTGGTCGGGGTGATCTTTGAGTCCGGCATAACGCACCCATTCCACTTTGGGGTGTTGCTGCAGGGTTTCGGCAATCTTCTGCGTGTTTTCGCAGATGCGGTCCATGCGCAGGGCCAGGGTTTCAATGCCTTGCAGGATCTGGAAGGCGTTCTGCGGCGAGATGGCGGCGCCCATATTGCGCAGCGGCACGACGCGAGCGCGGCCGATGAAGGCGGCGGGGCCCAGCGCTTCGGTGTAGACCACGCCGTGATAGCTGACGTCGGGCTCGTTCAGGCGCTTGAAGCGCGCCTTGTGCTCGGCCCAGGGGAACTTGCCGCTGTCCACGATAGCCCCGCCCACGCTGGTGCCGTGGCCGCCCAGGTATTTGGTCAGCGAGTGCACCACGATGTCTGCGCCATGTTCGAACGGGCGCAGCAGATAGGGAGAGGGCACGGTGTTGTCTACGATAAGCGGCACGCCATGTTGGTGTGCCACATCGGCCAGAGCACGGATGTCGGTCACATTGCCAAGCGGGTTGCCGATGGATTCGATGAATACCGCCTTGGTCCTGGCGTCGATCAGCTTGCCGAAGCTGGCCGGATCGCGTGGATCGGCAAAGCGCACCTCGATGCCTTGCTGCGGAAAGGTGTGGGCAAACAGGTTGTAGGTGCCGCCATAGAGCGTGCTGGCCGACACGATGTTGTCACCCGCTTCGGCCAGAGTCTGGATCGCGGCGGTGATGGCGGCCATGCCCGATGCCAGGGCCAGTGCGGCAATGCCGCCTTCCAGGGCCGCGACGCGCTTTTCCAGCACGTCGGTGGTGGGGTTCATGATGCGCGTGTAGATATTGCCCGGGACCTTCAGATCAAACAGGTCGGCACCATGCTGGGCACTGTCAAATGCGTAGGCTACCGTCTGGTAGATGGGAACGGCCACAGCCTTGGTGGTGGGATCGGGGGAATAGCCGGCATGTACGGCCAGTGTCTCTAAGCGCATATATGTGTCTCTTTGGCAAGTTATTCGAAGGCCGCAGCCAGGGCTTTGGCATCATTGATTATGGGCAGGTCGAGGACTCAGGAGAACGACCTAATGGCTATGTGCTTATGCCGCAGTGAAAGCCGGAGATACTTCTCGCCGGAGAATGAATGACGTTGAATTCACAGTTTCCTGCGCGGAGAACCTAAATTGGGCCAGCCTGCAGATTTGTACTTTGCCTTGATCGCGCCGGCTTGCGTGATGCTGTTCGGGTTTGCCTTGCTGGCTTGCTGGTATGTGCAGCGCCGGCAGCCGCGTGCCTTGTTTCTGCTCTGGCTGGTGGGCGGCTATGTGTTGCTCGCGACGGCTCTGGCTGCGCAAAGTCTGATGAGCAATGCGCAACTGAGCCAGTTTGCCATGGCCACGGCATGTCTGTATCTGCTCGGTACTTGGTCGCTGGCGCAAGGGGTTTCCCTCAGGCTGGGGTCTGCAGGGGCGAGTGTGCCCGGCGGCATTCTGATCGCTGTCGTCGCCCTGTCCGTGCTGTTCTACTTTTCCCGGATCGAGAATAACCTGTGGGTCCGCGTGCAATGTCTGGCTCTGGCGATGGCGCTGCAGCTGACCCTGGCCATACCGGCCTTTCTCAGGGCCGATTCCTCAAAGGACTGGCTGGAGCGCGGAGTGCGCTGGGCCTATGGGCTCAATGTCTGCAATGCCTTGTTTCGGCCGGCGGCGGTCAGTCTGTTGCCTGTGCATGAAGTGCAGGAACTGACCCGGTCCGGATACTGGCTGCTCACCCAGGCCATAGCGCTTCTGTTTGCAATGTGGTTTGCCGTAGGACTGCTGGCCTGCTCGGTCAGGGATGTGATGACGACATTGCGCGAAGAGCGCAACCGGGACTCTTTGACGCGCCTGCTCAACCGTCGCGCTTTCATGGAGGCCGCAGAGTCGCGCCTGGCCGATCAGCGGCTGGTGCCCTGGGCCGTGGTCGCCGTGGACATCGATCATTTCAAGTACATCAACGACAACTGGGGCCACGCAGCTGGCGATCAGGTGCTGCAGCAGCTGGCGCAGTTGCTGACTCAGCAGGTCAGAGACTGTGACCTGGTTGCCCGCTTCGGCGGAGAGGAGTTCGTCTTGCTGCTATCGCGAGTACAACTGTTCGAAGCGCAAGCCATTGTCGAGCGTGTGCGTGAGCGCTTGCAAAGCCATGAGCTCGGAGGGTTGCCTGCGCAACTGAGGGTGACAGCCAGTTTTGGCATTGCTGCACTCAGTTCCGCGCAGGATTTCGAGCAGGCACTGGCCGAGGCCGATGCGCTGCTCTACCAGGCCAAGAAGGCGGGACGGGATTGCGTCATGAGCTCTGCGCAAGACGAGAGCCAGCCGCAATGGAGAATGATTGCCTGAATCCCGCCATCGGGCCCAGATCCCATGGCGCTTGGCCTTCAGGACCTCGGACTTCTGGGGGCGCGCCTTGGAAGGACGGGAAGGGCGCTTTCCCAGGCGGGCAGGTGCGCATAGATCACGGCCGGGGCATGGGCGTCATTGGCGGCATAGCGTCGCTGGGCTGGGCTGAGTTCGGCGGCGGCCCAGTTGGAGGTGGTGGTGCGCTTGGACTTGCGAAAGCTCTGCTGGAGTACCAGCGCTGCGGCGGCACGCACGCCCACCGATGGGCCATAGCCGAGCCGCTTGAAGCGGCTGTCCAGATCCTGAATATTGATCAGCGGCGCTCCCAGTCTGCGGGGCAGGGAGTGTTTATCGTTATCGAGCCCGAAGCCGACCTTGCAGATATGTTCTGCAGCCAGCACCATGCGCGACACTTCCAGAGCCATGGGCCTGTGCAGCTGCAGCAGCCAGGCCTGGCTGGCCGTGGCGAGCTGTACCAGATGAGGGCCGTTATCCTGCTGGCCGATATTGAAGATGGGTTTGCTTTCCGTGTCAAAGCCGAGCACAGGCTCGGCATTCATGGCCTTGAAGGCGGCTTCGAATTCGGCTTCGGACTGCGGAAGGTGGATTGCATGTTCGGGCAATTCCAGAAACGGGGGGAGCAGGGCACTTTCGTCCTTGCTAGGAGCAATCAATCGGGGCATGCCGGTGATTACACACCAGCTTGGTGCTTATCCCCAGAACATGTGGTCTGGCCTGTGGGTAAATGTCGGAATAAATGCGCAAAGCCTTGACTGGCAAGGCTTTGCCTGGTGTGCCTAAAAAATAGGCAGCCGATTCAGCGACGCTGAAACACCGGCCTGCGCTTTTGCAGGAAGGCAGTCACGCCTTCGAGACTGTTACCGGAGCGGGCGCAGGCCAGCATGGCTTCGCGCTCGGCCCCCAGTTGCTGCTGAAGATCCTGCCGATGTGCCGAATCACAGAGATTCTTGATGCCCGCCAGGGAATTGGTGGGGCCGCCGGCAAGTTCCTCGGCCAGCGCGGTTGCCGCTGCCAGCAGCTGTTCGGGCTCGTGCAGCTCATCGACCAGGCCCATGCGCAGACAGTCCTCGGCGGCTATGGCGCGGTTGCTCATCAGAATGTATTTGGCCTTGGCGGCACCTGCACGGTGGGTGAGATAGCCCGATACACCCAGATCGGGGCTCAGGCCGATGGCCGAATAGCCTCCGCGCAAGAACATGTGGCGGCTGGCCAGTACCAGGTCCGCACACAGCGCGAGCCCGATGCCGCCGCCTCCGACAGGGCCTTGAACGGCACTGATGACTGGCAACGGCAGGCTGGCCAGCTGATGCATGACAGGATTGAGTACATCCAGCATGGCACCGATCAGCGGTGCCAGCCGCTCGCGATGTTCGCCAAACTCGCTGATGTCACCTCCGACGCAGAACTGTTTGCCGCGTGCGGAAATGAGCAGGGCACCGATATCTGCGTTGCAGGCCTTCTCCACCACCGCCTTCAGGTCGTGTGCCATGGCCGTGCCGATCACGTTGCCCCGCTCGGGCTGGTTCAGAACCAGATGACCTACGCCGTTGCGAACTTCCCAGAGAACCAGATCAGACATCAGGCGACCTTTCTTTCATGATGGGCCCAGAACGGGGCCCGCAAGCTGGTCTTGAGGATCTTGCCTGCACCGGATAGCGGCATGGCCTCGACAAAGGAAACATCACGGGGACATTTGTAGCCGGCGATGCGCTCCTTGCAGAAGTGGATCAGTTCCTGGGCTTCCAGGCTCTGTCCGGGCTTAAGCACGATGAAGACATGGACCTGCTCACCCCAATGCTCATGGGGAATGCCTATGACAGCGCATGAGGCCACGGCAGGGTGGGTGGCAATGACGCTTTCCACCTCGACGCTGTAGACGTTCTCGCCACCGGTGACGATCATGTCCTTGATGCGGTCCACCACAAAGACATAGCCTTCGTCGTCCATGCGACCGCCGTCACCCGTATGCATCCAGCCATCGCGGATGGCAGCTTCGGTTTCGGCGGGCTTGTTCCAGTAGCCCAACATCACGCCGGGACCCCGAACCACGATTTCACCTACCTCGCCTCGCGGCACTTCCCGCCCCTCGGGATCGACGATACGCACCTCGGTGCAGGCCGTGGCGCGTCCGGCGCTGCGGTGACGGCCCCTGGCCCGGCCTGGTTCGCGGTGCATCTCGGGGGAAAGAATAGTGGCAATGGGGGATACCTCCGTCATACCATAGGCCTGCAAAAAGCCCACATCGGGGATGGTCCGCATGGCGCGGTCCAGCAGACCCTCGGAAATGGGAGAGGCACCATAAGTCACCTGACGCAGCGAGTTCAGATCGTATTTGTGCACATCGGGATGGTCCACCAGCATCTGAATCATGGTGGGCACCAGCAGCGTATCGGTCACACCGGTGCTGGCAATGGCCTGCAGCACCGCGATGGGGTCGAAGCGCGGCACCATGACATGGCAGCCGCCTGCGGCAAACAGGGCATTCATGAACGCACCGTCAGCCAGATGGAACATGGGGGCCGCGTGCAGACCAATGCTGCCTGCGCGCACGATCTGTGACGACACACCCGAAATGGCATTGGTATAGAGATTGCGGTGGCAGAGCATGACCCCTTTGGGGGAACCCGTGGTGCCGCCGGTATAGAAGACGCCGGCCAGGTCGTCGCCGCTGCGCATGGCGTCTTCAACCGGGCTGCTGTCTGCCACCAGCGCTTCGTAGGAAAGCATGTTCTGCGGGGCGGGACCATCGCCCAGATGGATCAGCGTCTGCAGAGAGCGGGACAGCTTGAGTATCTCGGGCATCAACGGCACGAAGCTGTCATCCACCAGCAGGAGGCGGGTGTCACAATCATCGAGGGAGTAGGCGATCTCGTTGGCGCTCCAGCGGATATTGATGGGGTTGACGGCCACGCCTGCCCAGTAGCAGGCCATGTAGTACTCCAGATACCAGTCCGAGTTGAGGCTCAGAATCCCGACCCGGTCCCCGGCCTGGGCGCCCAGCGCCTGCAGCGCACCAGCGAAGCGGGCGACCCGCTCCCCCAGCTGCGCAAAACTGCGTTTGCGACCGTTGTAGATGCTGGCTGTGGCATGGGGCGTCTGCTGCATGGCGCGACGCAAGCTTTGCGTGAGATACATGGCTGGCCTTTCTTGAAACAGAGAAAGCGATCAATGCGAGGCTATTGGGCGAAAAGGCGTCTGGCGATCAGGTCCTTCATGATTTCATTGGCGCCGCCGTAGATCTTCTGGATTCGGGCATCGGTGTACAGGCGCGCGATGGGGTATTCCTCCATATAGCCGTAGCCGCCGAACAGCTGCAGGCATTCATCCATCACCTTGCACTGCTGCTCGCTGCACCACCACTTGGCCATGTAGGCGGCCTCGTTATCCAGAGTGCCGTCGAGCAGGCGCTGTATGCAGTCGTTGACAAAGCTGCGCACCACATGGGCCGTGGTGGCGCATTCGGCCAGCTTGAAGCGCGTGTTCTGGAAGTCTGCAATCGTCTGGCCGAATGCCTGGCGTTGCTGGGTGTAGTCCACGGTCAGTGCAACAGCCATCTCGATGGCTGCAGCGGCGCTGACCCCCAGTAGCATGCGTTCATAGGGCAGTTGGCTCATCAGCTGCTTGAAGCCTTGCCCCTCGGTGCCTCCCAGCAAGTGGCTGGCGGGTATGCGCAGGTCTTCAAAGAACAGCTCGGCGGTGTCCGAAATATGCTGACCGATCTTGCCTAGCCTGCGGCCCACGCGAAAGCCGGGCAGGTTCTCCGTCTCCAGCACCACCAGCGATACGCCGCCGCTTCCGGCATCTCCGGTGCGCACGGCCACCACCAGCAAATTGGCCGTGTAGCCATTGGTGATGAAGGTCTTGGAGCCATTGATGACGTAGTGCTCGCCATCGCGCTGGGCCCGTGTGCGCATGGCCTTGAGGTCGGAGCCCACGCTGGGTTCGGTCATGGCGATGCCAGCCAGCAGTTCGCCGCTGCAGAGCCTGGGCAACCAGCGCTGCTTCTGTTCCTCGGTTCCATAGGCCAGCAGGTAGTGCGAGGCGATGGTGTGCACGCTGGTGATGGCATGTACCTCGGCCTTGGTCAGCTCTTCCTGCACCACCAACTGATAGGCTAGATTGCCGCCACCGCCTCCCCATTGCTCGTCCATCTCGGGCAGCAGAAAGCCATATGCGCCAAAGCCGCGCCAGATCTCGCGCGGCACGTAACCTTGAGCGCGCCAGGCGGGTACATGGGGTGCCAGTTCGCGCTCTATGTAGCGGCGTACCTGCTCTCTGAAAGCATCGATATCTGCATTCATCCAGGCATGTTGAAAGGGTTTGGGCAGCAGCATGTTCAGACCCCTGTCAGACCGCCGGTACACATCAAGGTCTGGCCGCTAATGTAGTCCGACTCAGGTTGGCAAAAGAGGTAGATCGCACCCGCCGCTTCGTCGGGCGTGCCGGCGCGACCCAGGGGAATCGTCTGTTCCATGGCTGCCATCAGACCGGGGTTCACGCCTACCTTGATGTCGCGGCCCTCGATGTGGGCCGTCTCGCCATTGGCGGCGGAGTTGGTTAGCCTGGTCTTGATGAGTCCGAATGCCACGCAGTTCACATTGACGTTCATGCGTCCCCACTCTTTGGCCAGCGTCATGGTCATGCCCGTGATTCCGGCCTTGGCCACAGAGTAGTTGGTCTGGCCCGCATTGCCGAAAAGGCCCGCCACCGAGGAGATATTGACCACCTTGCGCATGACGCGCTGGCCAGCTTCA
Organism: Comamonas sp. C24C; assembly: GCF_053345995.1. Classification (NCBI taxonomy): domain Bacteria; kingdom Pseudomonadati; phylum Pseudomonadota; class Betaproteobacteria; order Burkholderiales; family Comamonadaceae; genus Comamonas; species Comamonas sp. C24C. The sequence goes on from NZ_JBKFBC010000002.1 coordinate 370,573, forward strand.
AGCTCGGTCTTGGATAAGGTCCTGATAACAGGCTGGGCCGCACGCAGTATGCGAAACGGTGCCGTCAGATGGCAGTCGAGAATGGCGTACCACTGCTCGTCGCTCATCTTCTGGATGACGTTGTCCCAGGTGTAGCCGGCGTTGTTGACGATGATGTCCAGTCCCTGGTATTGCTGGACGGCGGCGCCGACAAAGCGCTCGGCAAAGTCGGTGTGGGTGACATTGCCCACGCAGGCAATGGCCTCGCCGCCCATCTCGCGTATCAAGGCCAGGGTCTCATTGGCGGGTTCCGCATCGAGGTCGTTGATGACCAGGCGTGCGCCTTCGCCGGCCAGCTTGAGGGCGATGCTGCGGCCTATGCCGCGGCCCGATCCTGAAACCAGGGCCACTTTGCCGTCGAGTTTTCTTGTCATTGCAGTCTCCTTGGACGAATCAATACGTTCTCAGGGCAGGCTGATCCAGGCATCGCCCGCGATCTTGGTCTGGCCATGCTGGTTGGTGCTTTGCACCTCGACGCGGACGCTGCGGTCTGCATCGCGTTTTTCCATAACGCGGCCCGTGCATGAGATCGCATTGGCCAGATGGGTAATGCCCTGAAAGCGCACGTCGAAGTGGCGCAGCCTGGACTGTGGGGCCCAGTTCGTCAGCAGCCGCCCCAGCCAGGCCATGCCCAGCATGCCATGGGCAAACACATCGGGCACGCCGGCCTTGCGCGCAAAGTCGGTGTCGATATGAATCGGGTTGTGGTCGCCAGAGGCTCCGGCAAACAAAGCCAGCGTGGTGCGGCTGATCGGGGGAAGGTCGAGGGCCGGCAGTGCATCTCCAACCTGGACCTTCTCGTAGCGAGGGGTGTTCACTGTCAGCCCTTTCTAGTTGCGAACCACGATGACGGAGCGCATCTCGGCCACCAACTCGTTGTTCTGATTGATGGCGCGTGATGACTTCACGACAAATTCCAGTGCACCGTTCTTCTTGCTGTAGATGTCATCGATCCTGGACTGCACTGTGATACGGTCTCCGGCGCAGGCGCTCAGGTGATAGCAAAAGCTTTGCTCGCCATGCAGGATCTTGGCGATCGGGATGCTGAGGGTTTGCAGGAGCAGGTCGGACGCACCGCTGTCCATCTCCGCCGCAAACAAAAAGGTGGGAGGCGCGGGTAGGTCTGGGTAGCCCGCTGCGCGGGCGGCTTCCAGGTCGGTATAGACGGCGCTGTTTTCACCGATGGCCTTGGCAAAGAAACGGAGGCGGGTGCGATCCAGGTCGAGCTCGGAAGAGGGCAGGGCATGCCCTATCCATTGAGTGTCAATCATTGGCCGCTCCTTCAAACGCGCTCGTAGAGGGTGACCACACAGGCGCCACCGAGGCCGAGGTTGTGCTGCAGCGCCAGGCGGGCATTGGCCACCTGGCGCTGATCGGCCCGGCCGCGTAGCTGTTGCACCAATTCTGTGCACTGGGCAAGACCGGTGGCGCCCAGCGGGTGACCCTTGGATAGCAGACCGCCCGACGGATTGGTCACAAACTTGCCGCCGTAGGTGTTGTCGCCGTCGCAGACAAATTTTTCCGCACCGCCCACAGGGCACAGGCCCAGGGCCTCGTAGGTCAGCAATTCGTTTTGTGCAAAGCAGTCGTGCAGCTCCACTACATCAACGTCCTGGGGACTGATGCCGGCCTGTTCGTAGACCTGACGCGCAGCGTCCTGAGCCATGCTGAAGCCCACCACTTCGCGCATATCGTGGGCCTCGAAGGTCTTGGGGCTGTCCGTGGTCATGGACTGGGCGCGGATGCGCACGCTGTGGTCCAGGCCATGCTTGAGCGCATAGGCTTCGGACACCAGCAGGGCCGCCGCCGCACCGCAGGTCGGTGGGCAGGCCATGAGCCGGGTCATGACGCCCGGCCACATCACGGGAGAGGCCATGACCTCCTCCTCTGACACCTCGGTGCGGAACAGGGCCAGGGGATTGCGCGCTGCATGGCGGCTGGCCTTGGCGCGGATTTTGGCAAAGGTGGAAAGCTGCGTGCCGTACTGGTCCATATGCGCCTTGCCTGCTCCGCCGAAGTAGCGCAGGGCCAGTGGCACGCCGTTGTCGCCGACCAGGGCATCGGTTTCCGCTTCGAATCGGTCAAAAGGGCTGGGCCGGTCGCTAAAGACCGAGCCCAGTGCGCCAGGGGTCATCTGCTCGAACCCCAGGGCCAGCACACAGTCGGCAGCACCGCTGGCCACGGCTTGACGTGCCAGGAACAGGGCTGTGGAGCCGGTGGAACAGTTGTTGTTGACATTGATGATGGGAATGCCGGACATGCCCACCTCATACAGCGCTCTCTGACCAGCGGTGGAGTCACCGTAGACATAGCCTGCATAGGCTTGCTGCACTGCGTCATACGCGAGGCCTGCATCTGCCAGCGCCAGGGACGTGGCACTGGAGCCCATCTGGAAGTAGGGATCACTCTTTCCGGGTTTGGCAAATGGAATCATGCCTACGCCGGCAACAAACACATCGCGACTCATTGGGGCTCCTTGGGGAAGTGGCAAACAGGTGTCGAGCAATGAGAGCCATCGTAGGAATTACCGATGCGCAAACCCATTGCCGAGCGCATCTTTCGTATGTCAAAAGACCTCAAGGTGATCTGTTCATGGCTGCTGCTTCCATCGTTCCTTTCACGATCTCCATGGCGCTGGTGCGGGGTATTGCTGCCGGGGTAAGAAGACATGGGCATGACTGCGAGGAGCTGCTACTGCGTGCCGGCATAGCCCCTCTGCTGCTGGCGCAGGACGGCGCCAGAGTCACGGCAGACCAGTATGTGGCGCTGATGTGGCGAGTGGTGGAGATGCTGGGGGATGAGGCCATGTGCCAGTTCTCCAGACCGCTCAAGCGCGGCAGTCTGGAGCTGATTGCGCGTCAGGCCCTGTCCGGGCACGGGATGGAGACAGCGTTGCAGCGCATGTGCCAGGCCCATGTGCTGCTGCAGGATCAGGTGGATGTGCAACTGGTGCGTGATGGAGCGCTGGCGGGCATTGTGCTGCGCCCGGTGGGATATGAGCCCTTGCCCAATTTCCTCTATGAGTTTTCCCTGCGCGTGCTGTGGCGGCTTACTGCCTGGCTGATGGGCGGTACGCTCAAGGTGCAGCACTTTGACTTTGCCTTCGGGCAGCCTGATTACGCCAACGACTATGGCGATACCTTTCCGGCGCCTTTGCATTTCGGTTTGCCGTTTTCGGCATTCTGGTTTGATGCGCGCAAGCTCGCCCGCGTCTGCAGTCGTGACGAGCAGGCGTTGCAGACCTTTGTGGCCAGCTGGCCGGCGGCGGCCATCATGCCGCCGCGTACCGGAGAAGGTGTGGATGCCCGCGTGCATTCTCATTTGCTGCAGTCGCGTCCGCGATGGGCGGGGCTGGAAGCCACGGCCGCCGAGCTGAACATGTCGGCCCCCACGCTGCAGCGCAAGCTGGCTGCTGCGGGCACCTCCTTTCAAGCCATCAAGGATGAGCTTCGCCGGGACATCGCGGTCTCCCGACTGGGAACCAGCAAAGTCAGCTTTACAGAGCTGGCGGTAGACCTGGGGTTTGCCGACGCAGCGGCGTTTCAGCGTGCATTCAAGGGCTGGACGGGCAGCTCGCCCGGCCTTTACCGTGCCAGGCCGGTCGAGAGCTGATTGCTTGAAAACCCTTGCGTACAAGCCCTAGTTATTTTTGCAAAGCAAATGATTGGTAAAAATAGCAAAGGCCGATATGCTGCGTCTCATGCAAACAAGTCATGAAGCAGTCATAGTAAAAAAGCGCGGTCGTGGCAGGCCTCCGAAGTCGGCCGATGAGCGCAATGAAAGCATGCGTCGTGGCGAGCTGGTGAAGGTCGCGGCGCAGCTGTTCAGGCAGCGCGGATTTCACGGCACCAGTACACGAGATATTGCTGCTGCTGCTGGCATGCAGCCAGGCTCCCTGTTCTATTTTTTCGAGAGCAAGGAGTCCATCCTGCATGCGGTCATGCGCGATGGGATGGCACAGGCTGCCGCGAGCCAGGCTGCTGCGCTCGATGGGCTGACGGCGCGTGCCAGCGGGGTGCAGCGCCTGCGGGCCCTGGTGCGCAATCACCTGCAGATCATGGTCGGTCCGGAGAGTGACTTCATTCCCGTCATGCTCTATGAATGGAGGCTGCTCAGTGATGAGCAGCGCGTGGATGTGGGAGCGCAAAAAGACGAATACGAGGCGCAGTGGATGCCCGCACTGCAAGCCCTGCACCACACGGGAAAGCTCAAAGCCAGTCCCGAGATTGCGCGCCTGTTGATCTTCGGTGCGCTGAACTGGACGGCTCAATGGTTTTCCGAAGGCCGTGGGCTGACGCTGGATGAGCTTACCGACCAGGCCCTGGCCTTATTCATTGGAGAGCGTTGATGTACCAATCCGTATTCCGTGCCGCATTGTTTGCGGGGCAGGTGGTGGTGGTGACCGGTAGCGGCTCGGGCATCGGCCGCTGCGTTGCGCACGAGCTAGCATCCCTGGGGGCCACAGTCGCCCTGGTGGGACGCAATCAGGACAAGCTGGCTGCGGTTCAAGCCGAGCTGCAGCAGGCCGGAGTACCGGAGGATAGAGTCAGCCAGCACAGAGCGGATATACGGGATGAGGCTGCCGTCAAAGCGCTGGTGGCCGAGGTTCTGGCCCGCCACGGGCGCATCGACGCCCTGGTCAATAACGCGGGTGGGCAGTACATCGCACCCCTGGCCAGCATCGGAGCCAAGGGCTGGCAGGCCGTGCTGGACACCAATCTCACCGGCGGCTTCCTCATGGCGCGTGAATGCTTTGTGCATCACATGGCAGAGCATGGCGGCTCCATCGTCAACATGGTGGCCGATATGTGGGGCTCCATGCCGGGCATGGGGCACAGCGGTGCGGCGCGAGCAGGCATGGTCAGCTTGACTGAGACGGCGGCTGCGGAATGGGCGCCCCATGGCGTGCGTGTGAATGCCATTGCACCCGGCTACATCGCCTCCAGCGGCATGGATCACTACCCACCCGAAGCGGCAGCCATGCTGCGCAAGATGCCTGCTACCGTGCCGGCGGGGCGCTTTGGCAACGAGGCCGAGGTTTCCGCCTCCATCGTGTTTTTGCTCAGTCCCGCAGCCAGTTTCATCAGCGGCACGGTTTTGCGCGTCGATGGTGCCCGTCCCCAGGTGCGCATGGGCATGGGACCGGTAGCCGCCAGTGCCGAGGTGCAGCAGCGCGGCGCAGTGCGTGCATTTGACGGCTTTTCTCTCTACCAGACTCCCAAGGTGTTTCAGTCATGAGCGTCTTTGCATCCCAATGGAATGCCGGTGGCGAGCTGGCGCAGCAGCGCCGGGCAGCCACGATGGGCCGTATCGCCGCATTGCGTGAGCTTGAGCAGCGGGCGGCTCTGGCATCGCAGCGGGCCAAGCCGCAGTTTGAAAAGCGTGGCCAGCTGCTGCCGAGAGAGAGAGTGGCGCTGCTGCTGGATGCTGGCAGGCCATGGCTGCCGCTGTGCACGCTGGCGGGCTTCATGCTGGACCAGGACGACCCGGCCAAGTCGGTTCCCGGAGGCGGAATGCTGGCGGGCATCGGTTTTGTCAGCGGTGTGCGCTGCATGGTGGTGGCCAGCGACTCGGGCATCGAGGCCGGGGCCATCCAGGAAAAAGGCCTGGACAAGATGCTGCGCGTGCAGGAGATCGCGTTGCAGAACAAGTTGCCCTTCATCCATCTGGTAGAGAGCGCGGGTGCCAATCTCATGCGCTACCGCGTCGAGGGCTTTGTGATGGGTGGTGCCTTGTTTCGCAACCTGGCGCGGTTGTCCGCGGCAGGTCTGCCGGTCATCACCGTGCAGCACGGCTCGGGAACGGCCGGCGGGGCCTATATGCCAGGATTGTCGGACGTGGTCATCATGGTGCGCGGTCGCTCGCGTGCCTTTCTGGCCGGGCCGCCCCTGCTCAAGGCGGCGACCGGCGAGATCGCGACCGAGGAAGAACTGGGCGGTGCCGAAATGCATACCAGTATCTCGGGGCTGGGCGAGTATCTGGCGGAGGACGACCGCCATGCCCTGGGCCTGGCACGCACCGTGGTGTCTCAGCTGTCTTCATGGAAGACGCCTGAAACGGTTGATGCATATACGAGTAAAGCTATTAATTCAGGAGTTTCAGAGCCTCGTTATGACGCCGATGAACTGCTGGGGTTGATGCCGGCACACCACCGCGAGCCGGTGGATATGCATGAGGTCATGGCGCGGCTGGTGGATGGCTCCGAGCTGTTGCTGTTCAAGTCCGGCTATGGAGCCGCCACGCTCTGTGCGCAGGCGCATATCGGAGGCCACGCCGTGGGCCTGATCTCCAACAACGGCCCCATCGATGTGGCAGGTGCCAGCAAGGCCGCGCACTTCATTCAATGGATGTGCCAGCTGGGCCACCCCATCATCTATCTGCAGAACACCACAGGCTATATGGTGGGCAAGGACAGCGAGCAGGCCGGCATGATCAAGCACGGCAGCAAGATGATTCAGGCCGTGACCAACGCCACCGTGCCGCAGATCACCATCCAGTGCGGCGCCAGCTTCGGTGCGGGCAACTACGGCATGTGCGGCCGAGGCTATGCGCCGCGCTTTCTTTTCAGCTGGCCCGGTGCCAAGACGGCGGTGATGGGTGGCGAGCAGGCAGCCAGCACCATGCGTCAGGTCACCGAGGCCGCCATGGCACGCAAAGGCTTGCCGATCGATGCCGAGCAGATGCAAAAGCAGTACGACCAGATCGTGGCCATGTTCGAAGCCCAGGCTGATGCGCTGGTCACCAGTGGCTTGCTGCTGGACGATGGCGTGATCGATCCGCGCGACACACGCGCAGTGCTCTCCTTCTGCCTGCAGACCTTGCACGAAGCGCAGCAGCGAACGGTGCGCCCCATGCAGTTCGGGGTCGCACGCATGTAGTGCCGCGCCTCTTTCCCCCATTTCTTCCAAACAGAACTCGACGGAGACAAGCCATGCAATGGACCCATGAACATCTGGAAGTGCGCAAGACCCTCAAGCGCTATATCGACGAGAAGATCAATCCCTATGTCGACGCATGGGAGGAAGAGGAAATCTTTCCAGCACACCAGGTCTTCAAGGGGCTGGGCGATCTGGGCCTGCTGGGCCTGACCAAGCCCGAAGCCTATGGCGGCTCGGGGCTGGACTATTCCTACAGCCTGATGATGGCCGAGACTCTGGGCCATATCCGCTGCGGCGGCGTGCCCATGGCGATTGGCGTGCAGACCGATATGTGCACGCCCGCTCTGGCACGCTTTGGCAGCGATGGATTGCGCGAGCAGTTCCTGGCTCCCGCCATCGCGGGCGAGATGGTGGGCTGCATAGGCGTGAGCGAGCCCGGCGCGGGCAGCGATGTCTCGGGCATCAAAAGCCATGCTCGCAAGGATGGCGACGACTACGTCATCAGCGGCCAGAAGATGTGGATCACCAACAGCATTCAGGCGGACTGGATGTGCATGCTGGTCAACACCAGCGAGGGACCGGTGCACAAGAACAAGAGTCTCATCATGGTGCCGCTGCGCGAGGGGCCGCGTGGCAAGCTGACCAAGGGCGTGGAAGTGGCGCAGAAGCTGCGCAAGATCGGCATGAACTCCTCGGACACGGGCCTGCTGTTCTTTGACGAGGTGCGCGTGCCGCAGCGCTATCTGGTGGGACAGGAGGGTCAGGGCTTCATCTATCAGATGCAGCAGTTCCAGGAGGAACGGCTCTGGGCCTCGGCCAGCGGCCTGCTCGCCATGGAGGACTGCATTCAGCAGACCATAGAGTGGGCACAGCAGCGACAGATGTTCGGCAGCACCCTGATCGATCAGCAATGGGTGCAGTTCAAGCTGGCCGAGCTGCAGACCGAAGTCGAGGCGCTGCGCGCCCTGACCTACCGTGCCGCACAGATGTATATGGCGGGCCAGGATGCGTTGCAGCTGGCCAGCATGGCCAAGCTGAAGTCGGGGCGGCTGACGCGCGAAGTGGCCGACACCTGTCTGCAGTTCTGGGGCGGCATGGGCTTTACCTGGGACAACCGTGTCTCGCGCCTTTACCGTGACGGGCGTCTGGGCTCGATAGGCGGCGGTGCCGACGAGGTCATGCTGGGCATCATTGGCAAGACCATGGGGCTGATCAAGCGCCAGGCACACTAAGGAGCGGCGCATGACTCAGGTGCTTGAAATTGAACGCCTGCCCTTGGGCAACGGCTTTGTGGAATGGTGGCGGCTGAACTCGCCGCAAACCCGCAATGCGCTGACCGACGAGCTGGTGCAGGCCTTGCGCGAACAGGCCACAAGAGCGCAGAAGGATGTGCAGCTGCGCGTGGTGGTGCTGTGCGGCACGGGCGGGCATTTCTGTGCCGGAGGCAGCCTGGGCGGCTTTGCCAGCAGCATAGGCTCGCCGCGGCCTGCGGGGGCGCAGGACCCGCTGGTTCAGGTCAACCGCGAGTTTGGTCAGCTGCTGCAGCAACTCGCAGAGCTGCCCCAGCTGCTGATCGCTGCCGTGCAGGGCGCGGCCATGGGCGGCGGTGTGGGGCTGGTCTGCGTGGCCGACTGGGTGGTAGCGGATCGGCAGGCCGTCTTTGCGACGCCCGAGGTAACGCTGGGCATCGTGCCCGCGCAGATTGCGCCGTTTGTGCTGCGCAGGCTGGGCGACGGCTTGGCGCGCCAATGGCTGCTGGGCGGCCAGCGCTGGACCGCAAGTCAGGCACAGCAGGCAGGCCTGGTTCAGGCCGTGATCCAGGCCACAGACGCTGTCCACTGGCAGAGCCAGCTGCAGCAGCAGCTCGAGATCTGCGCTCAGGCCGCACCGCAGGCGGTGGCCGCCACCAAAAAGCTGCTGGCAGCCATTGGGGGGCAAAGTCTGGATGCATCGCTGAACCAAGGCGCGCAGGCCTTTGCCAGTGCGCTGCGCAGCGCTGAAGCGGGGGCAGGGCTCAAGGCCTTTTCCAGCAAGCAGCCCGCTCCCTGGACCTGCAAGGCAGGAGGCACATCATGAAGCGCATTCTGATTGCCAATCGTGGCGAGATTGCGCTGCGCATCATGGCCACGGCGAGGCGCATGGGCATAGAGACCGTGGCGGTGTACTCGGATGCGGATGCGCAAAGCCTCCATGTGCAACAGTCCACGCAGGCCTATGCACTGGGCGGGCTGACATCGGCACAGAGCTATCTGGACGTGAACAAGTTGCTGGCAGCCGCCAGGGCTACAGGGGCCGATGCCGTACACCCCGGCTACGGATTTCTCAGCGAGGATGCGGGCTTTGCCCAGGCCGTTCAGCAAGCGGGCCTGATCTGGATTGGCCCGCCGCCGGCGGCGATCCGCCAGCTCGGCAGCAAGGCCGCCGCCAAGCAACTGGCCAAGGCCCATGGCGTGCCCTGTCTGCCGGGCTACGAAGGTGACGACCAGAGCGATGCGCGCTTTGCCGACGAAGCAGCCATGATTGGCTACCCTGTCATGGTCAAGGCCGTGGCCGGTGGCGGCGGGCGCGGCATGCGGCTGGTGGAAAGTGCCCAGCAGCTGCATGCCGCTCTGAACAGCGCACGTTCCGAAGCCCTGGCTGGCTTCGGCAATGGTGACTTGCTGGTGGAGCGTGCCGTCATGCACCCGCGTCATGTGGAAGTGCAGGTGTTTGCCGACGGGCACGGCCATGTGATTCATCTGGGGGAGCGCGATTGCTCGGTTCAGCGCCGTCACCAGAAGATCATCGAGGAAGCCCCCAGTCCGGCCGTCAATGCCGAGCAGCGCGAGCACATGGGCAGCTGCGCCGTGGCCCTGGCCAAGGCCGCAGGCTATGTGGGGGCAGGTACGGTGGAATTCCTGGTTGAAGGCCGGCAGTTCTATCTGATGGAGATGAATACCAGATTGCAGGTCGAGCATCCTGTGACCGAGGCATTGACGGGCCTTGATCTGGTCGAGTGGCAGATTCGCGTGGCGCGCGGCGAAGCCTTGCCGCTGACGCAGCAGCAGGTTCGGCTCGACGGCCATGCCATCGAGGTGCGACTGTGCGCCGAGGACGAGAACTTTCAGCCCCATACCGGCGTGGTGCGGCATTTCTCGGCACCCGAAGCCGCCGTCTTCAGTCGCGCGCCGCTGCGCTTTGACCACGCGTTGCACAACGGTAGCGAAGTCACTCCCTACTACGACGCCATGCTGGGCAAGCTAATCGTCCATGCGCCAACGCGCGAGCAAGCCATCGACCGGCTGATTCATGCATTGGGCAGCCTCTCGGTGCTGGGCTTGCCGACCAATCGCGCCTTTCTGATTGAGTGCCTGAACGACGAGGTGTTCAGGCGGGGCCAGGCTCTGATCTCCTATCTGGCGGGCGATGCGCCACGCTTGCAGCAGCTGCTGCGGGACAAGGAGGTCCTGGCACACCAGCACTGGGGAGCGCTGTGCGCCGTGGGCCAAAGGCCGGGGCCGCTGGCCTGCAGCTATGCCCAGTTGCGCAAGCTGCAGCATCGGGGCCGGACGCAGGAGCTGATGCTGCGGCCCGAGACCGCAGACAGCTGGCTGCTGCAGCGGCACGGCGCCGAGCCTGCGCTGCTGCAGGTCGACGCGTTGCTGGCCCATGGCTGGCGAGCGAGAGCTGCGGGCCTGAGCCAGACCGTGCAGGTCCTGGAGCTGCCCGCCGGGCAGGGCGGCTCGCGCTGGCATCTGCAGGCGGGCGACGTGGACTGGTGGGTCGAAGATGCAAGCTATGCCCCGCCGGAGAATGCGGCGGCAGCGGGCCAGACCGCAGAGCTGCGCGCCCCGTTCAACGGCCGGGTGGTCCAGCTGGACGTGCAGGACGGGCAGGTGCTGAAGGCCGGCGATGTGGTCGTGGTCATTGAGTCCATGAAGCTGGAGCACAGCCTGAGCGTGAGGGCCGATTGCCGGGTGGAGGCCGTGCTGGTCCATGCCGGCCAGCAGGTGGCGCCAGGCCAGGTGCTGCTGAAACTGCTGCCCATGCCTGGAGGATCCACATGACGGATGCCGCCGAACGCGAAATGCTCTATGACCTGGTGCGCCGCTTCGCGCGCGAGCATATCGCTCCCCATGTCACGGCCTGGGATGAGGCCGGCGAGTTCCCGCGCCAGCTCTATCGCCAGGCCGCCGAGCTGGGGCTGCTGGGCATCGGCTACCCCGAGGAGCTCGGCGGTACCGCGGCCACGCACAGCCTGCGCGCCGCCTTGTGGCTGGCACTGTGCCGCCACGGCGGCAGCGGCGGCGTGCTGGCCAGCCTGTTGTCGCACAACATTGGCCTACCGCCTGTGGTGGCTCTGGGCAGCGATGCGCTCAAGCAGCAGGTGGTGCCCGATGTGCTGGCAGGCCGCAAGATCGCGGCGCTGGCGATTACCGAGCCCGGCGGCGGATCGGATGTGGCGGCGCTGCGCACCCGGGCCAGGCGCGAGGGCGGCGAGTATGTGATCGAGGGCGAGAAGACCTTCATCACCTCGGGCATGCGTGCCGACTGGATCACGGTAGCGGTGCGCACGGGCGAGGAGAGAGGTGCTTCCGGCATCTCCCTGATCCTGGTGCCCGGCGACAGCGCGGGACTGCACCGCAGCCAACTGCACAAGATGGGCTGGCAATGCTCGGACACGGCCCATCTGTTCTTTGACGGCGTGCGCGTGCCTGCCAGTCATCTGCTCGGGGCCGAGGGCGAGGGCTTTCGCGCCATCATGCACAACTTCAACGGCGAGCGCCTGGGCATTGCCTGCGCAGCGCTGGGCTTTGCCCAGGCCTGCTATGACGAGGCGCTGGCCTGGGCGCAGCAGCGCCAGACCTTTGGCGTGACGCTCAACCAGCATCAGGTCATACGGCACAAGCTGGTGGACATGCAGCAGCGCTTGCGCAGCACCGAAGCATGGATCAATGCCGTCTGCGCACGTGCCGATGGCGGCGATAGCGGGGCGGACTGGGTGGGCGAGGTCTGCGTGCTCAAGAACCACGCCACCCAGACCATGCAGTTCTGCGCCGACACGGCGGTGCAGATTCTGGGCGGCATGGGCTTTATGCGCGGCACGCTGAGCGAGCGCATTTACCGCGAAGTCAAGGTGCTGACGATTGGCGGCGGCACCGAGGAAATCATGAAAGAGCTTGCCGCACGCCAGTGGCGTATCTAGCGCGGCTGTCGCAGCGGCAGCCGTCGTTGTCGGGAAACTTGAGCGAAATCAGCCTGAAACGCTTATTCGTAAAGCGTTGTCAGCTTCTATTTAAGGAGCGATATGTCCGATAAAGCCATTATTACCTGTTCCATTACCGGGGTGCTGACCGATCCGAATCAGCACCATGTGCCGGTGACGCCAGAGCAGCTGGCGCAGGAAGCCCGCCGAGCCTATGATGCGGGCGCCTCCGTGGTACACGTGCACTTCAGGCGCCAGGAAGAGGGCAAGGGTCATCTGCCGAGCTGGGACCCTGCAGTGGCCAGGGCCTGCGTGGATGCCATGCGTGCAGCCTGCCCCGACCTGATCATCAATCAGACCACCGGCGTGGTCGGCCCCGATTACCAGGGGCCGCTGGACTGTCTGCGTGCCACGCGTCCCGAGATGGCGGCCTGCAATGCGGGCTCGCTCAACTATCTCAAGACCCGCAGCAACGGAAGCTGGGCCTGGCCGCCCATGCTGTTCGACAATCAGCCCGCCAAGGTGCAGGACTTTCTCGATGTGATGGCCGAGACCCGCACGCTGCCCGAGTTCGAGTGCTTTGACGTGGGCATCGTGCGCTGCGTGGGCATGTATGTGGAAACCGGCATGTATCAGGGCCTGCCCGAATACAACTTCGTGATGGGTGTGGAGTCGGGCATGCCGGCCGATCCCGATCTGCTGCCCATACTGCTCAGGCTCAAGATCAAGGATGCGCCCTGGCAGACCACGCTGATCGGGCGCAGCGAGATCTGGCCCACCCATCTGCGCACGGCCGAGCTCGGCGGACATCTGCGCAGCGGGCTGGAGGACACCTTCTATCTGCCGGACGGCAGCAAGGTCGCATCCAACGCTCCGCTGATCGAGCAGCTGGCGCGCTATGCGCGTGATGTGGGGCGTGAAGTTGCCACTCCCAGGGAAGCCAGGCAGATGCTGCATCTTGCAGCCTGAATCGGGGAGAACTTGCAGATGAACGCTTGTACTGCTCCCCAGACCGTGGCCCAGGCATTGGCGCAGACCGTGGCCGCGCACCCAGACAGGACCGCCTACATCGACCAGGGGCGCAGCTACAGCTGGCAGCAGGTGGATGTGATGGCCGGCGCCTGGGCCGCCCATCTGTCCTCGCTGGGTCTGCGGCCCGGTGATCGCATCGGCATCATTCTGCCCAACGGTCTGCCCTGGGTGCTGAGCTATCTGGCTGCGGCGAAGACGGGGCTGGTCGTGGTGGGCCTCAGCGTCCGATACCGCGATGCCGAGCTGGACTTCATGCTGCAGGACAGCCAGGTCAAGGCCGTGCTTGCACCGCGCGAGTTTGCCAGCTTCGACTACCAGAACTATCTGGTGCAGGCCCGTCAGCGTCTTGCGGCGCTGGAGCATCTGCTCTGGGTGGACGAGAGCTTCGAGCAGCCGCTGCAGTCCGGTGCAAAAGTCCCGCATGAAGGCCCCGGCCCTGCACCGGATGATCTGCTGATGATCATCTACACCTCGGGCACCACGGGCAGGCCCAAGGCCGCAGGGCTGACGCATCGCTCCCAGCTGGGCTCGGCGCTGGCGCAGCATGCGCATGTGAAGGCTGCGGCGGATGATATGGTGCAACTGGCCATGCCGCTCAACCATGTGGGCGGCATTACCTGCGGGGTGCTGACCATGCTGCTGGCGGGTGGCTGTTGCGAGCTGGTGCCCATGTTCAGCCCCGAAGCCTTGCTGAGGATGGCGCAAAAGCACCGGCCGACCTGGCTGGTGGGCGTGCCCACCATGCTGACGCTGCTGCTCATGCATCCGCTTCTGGCCGAGGTGGATATGAGCCGGCTGCGCCTGATCGTGGTGGGCGGCTCGAATGTGGAGCCGGTGTTGCTGCAGCGGCTGCAGCAGCAGTTTCCTGGCGTGAGCATCATGAATCTCTACGGTCTGTCCGAGACTTCGGGGGCCATCGCGATGACGCCCTGGCAGGCAGATCAGCAAGCCCTGCTTCACAGCATAGGCAAGCCGCTGCAGGGGGCACAGCTGCGCGTGGCCGGGGTCAATGGTGAGGAGCTGCGGGCCGGAGAGGTGGGCGAGCTTTGGTTTCGCGGTGCTGGGGTGATTCCGGCCTATGTGGGGCAGCAGCAGGACGAAGAGGTATTTGCCGGCGGATGGCTGCATTCGGGTGATCTAGGGCTTGTCGATGAGCAGGGCCTGATCCACCTCAAGGGGCGACAAAAGGACATGTTCATACAGGGCGGCTTCAACGTCTATCCCAGCGAAGTGGAGGGCGTGATTGCCAGTCATGCAGGCGTGTTGATGGTTGCAGGCATCGGCGTGCCGGACCCTGTTCTGGGCGAGGTGGGACGCTACTACATCGTCACCAGGCCCGGTGCCAGCGTGAACGAGGAGGCGCTGCTCGCACATTGCCGCCAGCAGCTCGCTGACTACAAGCTGCCGCGCCAGCTGGTGTTTCGCGCCGAGTTGCCGCTGACCCCGGCAGGAAAGATCCAGAAAGCCTTGCTGCGCGCAGAGGAGTGCCGTCCATGAATGTGCAATTCGATTTTTCGGGCCGCCACGTGATGGTGTTTGGCGGCACTACCGGCATCAACCTGGGCATTGCCCAGAACTACGCGATGGCCGGGGCCAGGGTCTCGGTCGTCAGCCGCAAGCAGGCCAATGTGGATGCAGCCCTGGCGACACTGGGCGCTCAGGCCTTCGGCGTGGTGGCCGATGTGCGCGATGAGCAGGCGGTGGGCGCGGCACTGGCGCAGGCCGTGACCTGCCATGGGCCGGTCGACGTGTTGGTGTCCGGCGCGGCCGGCAACTTCCTCGCCCCTGCGGAGCAGATGTCGTCCAACGCCTTCAAGGTGGTGGTGGACATCGATCTGCTGGGCAGCTTCCATGTCGCGCGTCAGGCTCTGGCGCATCTGCGCCAACCCGGGGCGAGCCTGATCTTCATCACCGCACCGCAGTCCACCGTGCCCATGATGTACCAGGCCCATGTCTGCGCCGCCAAGGCTGGAGTGGACCATCTGGCGCGTGTGCTGGCGCTGGAGTGGGGTGCCAAGGGCATTCGTGTGAATGCCATTTCACCCGGACCCATCGAGGGCACGGAAGGCATGCGCCGCTTGGCCCCGCAAGGTGCCGAGGGGGATGCGCTGGTGCGTGCCATGGTGCCGCTGGGGCGCATGGGAACGACTGCAGATATTGCCCAACTGGCCATGTTTCTGGGCAGCGATGCGGCCAGCTATATCTCAGGTACTGTCATTGCCTGTGACGGCGGGGCGCAGGGCCAGCTCTCGCCCATGGTTGCCGCCGCTGCCATGGCAATGCCGCAGCAGGCATAGAGACACAACAAGAAAAACCGTGGGTTATGGGTTCCGGGTTGCACACTATCAAGGAGACAAACCATGATCGAGATGAGTCTGATGAAGGAGGCTCGGCGCATCCGGCGCATTGCGCTGGGTGATCTGCTCTACCGCTCGGCGCGCAAGTTCGGCAGTCGCACGGCGCTGGTCGATGGCAACGAACGCATCAGCTTTGCCGAGCTGGATGCGCGAAGTTCGCGTTTCGCGCACTATCTGCTGTCAACGCTGGGTGCGGGCAAGCAGATAGGCATGCTGTGCGCGAATTCCATAGACATGGTGGTGGCCTGCAACGCCATTCACAAAGCAGGGCAGGTGTGGGTGCCCGTCAATATCAAGCTGGAGGTATCGAGCATCGACTACATACTGCGGCATGCAGAGGTGTCGGCCGTGGTGGTCGATCAGGAGTTGCTGGCCCTGCCCGGACTGGCCGAGCTTTTGCAGCAGCTGCAACTGCCTCTCATCATCGCGCGTGTGCAAGCGCAGCAAGGGCTGCCGGGCCTGTCTCTGGCGCAGGCCGAGGCAGGGCAGGCCGACACCCTGCCCGAGGTCGATATCGACGACAACCAGGCCGCCTTGCTCATGTATACCAGCGGCACCACGGGCAATCCCAAAGGCGTGGTGCATTCCCATCTCTCGGTGTATGCGGCGGTCAGGGGCAATATCGACGAGATGAAATATGGCGAGGCCGATGTGCTCAGCGGCTGGCTTCCCCTGTTCCACTGCGCCCAGCATGCGCTGGTGCAGACCGCTCTCGCGGCAGGCGCCTGCACCGTGCTGACACGGCAGTTCGTGCCGGCCGAAGTGGGTCAGCTGGTCATCAAGGAGGGGGTGACGATTTTTGTCGGGCTGCCCCTGATGTATGCGGCGGTACTGGCCGATCCGGGATTTGCGCCCACCACCATCCGGCAATGCATCTATGCCATGGCGCCCATTCCAAAGCCCTTGATCGCCCAGATCGCGCAGCGCATGTGCCGCAATATCTCCCTGGCCACGGGGCAGACCGAGATCTATCCGGCCACCATGACTTTCTACCCGCTGCTCAATGCCGAATGCGATGCCAATTTCTGGGGGCGCTCGCTGAGCACCTGCGAGACCGCCGTCATGGATGACGGTGGCAATCTGCTAGGGCAGGGCCAGATCGGCGAGATCGTGCACCGCGGCCCCAATGCCATGCTCGGCTATTTCAAGGATCCCAAGGCGACGGCCGAGGCGCAGAAGTTCGGCTGGCACCATACCGGCGATCTGGGCATGTGGGATGGGCAGGGCCGCATGGAGTTCATCGACCGCAAGAAGGACATGATCAAGACCGGCGGTGAGAACGTCGCCAGCGTGAAGGTGGAGGCCGTGGTGCTGGCTCACCCGGAAGTGGCGGCCGCTGCCGTGTTCGGCCTGCCGCATCCCCACTGGAGCGAGGCGGTCTGTGCCTTTGTCATGCGCAAGCCGGGCACGCAAGTGGACTCGGAGTCGATTCTGGCCCATTGCCGCCATCACCTCAGCGGCTTCGAGATGCCCAAGCTGGTGCATTTCGTGGAGGCCTTTCCATCCACGGCCACCGGCAAGGTGCAGAAGAACGTGATGCGCCGCCAGTTCGAGCAACTGGCCAGGGAGCTCTGGGGCGCCTGATCTGCGGCGCTGGCGTCGCAAGAACTGGGGGCCTGCGAAAGCAGGCCCCGTTTTCATTGGGCGCTGCCAAGGACCGGGTCGGCGCGGGTTTCGATGAGCTTGTTGCGGGCTTTGAGCAGCGGGTCCAGCATCTCGGGCTGGGGCACGATCCAGTATTCGCCGCGCTCGATGGCTGCAAAGACGCGCTCTGCAAACTCCTCGGCGTCCAGGCCGTTTTCATCGAGCATATGGGTCATCATGCCGTGAAACTGCGCCGAAGCTGCATCAGGTGCTTCTCGGAAGATGGCGGTCTTGACGGGGCCAGGCGCCAGCAGCGAGACCTTGATCTGCGGATTGATGGCCGCGAGTTCGCCGGCCAGGCCTTCGGTCAGCGCGACCACCGCAAACTTGGTGGCCGAGTAGGGCGTCATCATGGCGCTGGGGAGAAAGCCGCCCACCGATGCCGTGTTGATGATGCGGGCGGGCCGCTCGGCCTTGAGCAGACGCGGCACAAAAGCGCGCAGGCCGTTGACGATGCCGTTGACATTGACCTGCCAGGCTTGCTGCCACCTGGCATCGCTGATCTCCCAGCTATTGCCGGTGCTCAGCACACCTGCGTTATTGAACAGCAGATCGACCTGACCGAAAGCGGCATAGGCCTTGTCGGCCAATGCATCCAGCGATGCCTGACTGGTGACATCGGTGACCACGGGCAATGCCTGATCTCCCAACTCCAGCACGACTTTCTCAAGACCCGCCTGGTCGCGGTCGGCAACCACGACCTGCATTCCAAGGGCGACGGCTTTTTTGGCAAGGCCTGCACCAATTCCACTGGCTGCGCCGGTGATGACAGCAACTTTCATGATTTCCTCATTGGCTAAATATGAGTGGATTAAAGCATTGCCGGCTTGCTGATATTTCCCGCGAATTCCCGCTTGACAGTTATTGGCGGTGTTTACAGTCCATATTGATTGGTTCACTAAGAACACCTGCTTGACATATAAAAAACCCGGACACAGTACGTCCAAATGGATTAATGGTTTTCACCAGGGACTGTAAACACAAACTGTTTTTGTAAAGAGGAAAATTCAGAGTGATTTGAATCTGGAAAAAACCAAGAATCTCAATCCTCATCGCCAAGTGGTGGCGGTCAGTCAGTATTGAGGCTTGAAATGAATCCATTCATCAGTGGTTTGAAAGACAAAGTGATCCTGGTTACGGGCGGTGCGTCAGGCATCGGCCTGGCCAGTGCCCACGCTCTGGCCGCAAGCGGCGCCAAGGTGGTATGTGCCGATCTGCAGCAAAGCCAGGATTTGCCGCAGGGCTGCGAATTTCGCAGGCTCGACGTGAGCAGCGAGAAGCTGACCCATGAACTGGTGACTTCCATGCTGGATCGCTACGGGCAGATTGATGGGCTGGTGACCTCGGCAGGCATCTCGCGTGTCGGCGATCTGGAGAGCATGGCGCTGCAGGAGTGGGAGCAGGTGCTGCAGGTCAATCTGACGGGGACCATGCTCAGTGCCCGTGCCGTGGCCAGCCACATGAAACAGCGAGGCCAGGGCTCCATCGTCGCCATCGCCAGCATCAACGGCATGCTGGGCAACCCGAGCAATCTGGCCTATTGCACCTCCAAGGGGGCGGTGATCCAGATGGTGCGCAGTCTGGCAGCAGAGCTCGGTCCCTGCGGTGTGCGGGTCAACAGCATCAGCCCCGGCTACATCCATACGCCGATGACCACCATGCTCGATGAGCAGCCCGTGGGCCAGGCTTTCGAGGCCATGCATTTGCTCAAGCGGGCGGGCAAGTCGCAAGAGGTCGGCAATGCCGTGGCATTTTTGCTTTCCGATATGTCTTCATTTATTACCGGGGTCAATCTCCCGGTGGATGGCGGGTTTTCCGCAGCCAAGGTCATTGCTATTTAAGGATTTCCAATGAAATATGATGTCATAGTTATTGGTTGCGGAATGTCCGGTATTCTGGCGGGTATTCATCTGAAGAATAGTGGAAAGAAATTCATTATTCTGGAAAAGGCGAAAACATTGGGCGGAACCTGGAGAGATAATACCTATCCAGGTTTGACTTGCGATGTGCCATCGCATGCTTACACCTATTCTTTCGAACCCAATCCCGAATGGTCCCGTGTGCTTCCGCCCGGAGCCGAGATTCAGCAGTATTTCGAAGGTGTGTTCCGGAAATACGGTATTGCCGATTTTTCGCAGTTCGATACCGAAGTCACGCGTGCCGAATGGACGGGCGAGGCTTGGACGCTGCAAGATCAGCATGGCAAGCAATACCAGGGCAAGGTGGTGGTTGCCGCCACAGGTGTGCTGCACCACCCCAACTATCCGCAGCTCAAGGGGCTGGAGGAGTTTGAGGGGAACACGATTCACAGTGCGCGCTGGGATCATTCGGTACCGCTGGACGGCAAGAGGATCGCCATCATCGGCACAGGATCGACGGGCGTGCAAATCGTCTCGGCACTCGCATCACGCGCCAAGGTGCGGCATTTTCAGCGCACGGCCCAATGGATCTTCCCGGTCGAGAATCCGGCTTTCAGCGAAGAGCAGCGCGCCGAATTCCGCAGCAACCGCGACCTGCTGGTTTATCTGCAGCGCGAACCCACCTATATGGCCAATGTGGAGCGTTTTACCGAAGGAGTGCTGGATCCGGATTCCGAGCAGATCCAGGAAATCCAGAAAATCTGCCAGGACAACCTCGATGCTTCGGTGGCCAATGCCGCCTTGCGGCAAAAGCTGCAGCCCCATTACCGTGCAGGTTGCAAGCGTCTGATTTACTCGCCCGACTATTACCAGGCGATCCAGCAGCCGGATTCCGAGCTGATCACTGAAGCTATCGCCCAGGTCGAGAAAAGCGGCGTGCGAACCAGCGACGGCGTGTTGCACGAGGTGGACATCATCGTGCTGGCCACGGGATTCAAGACCGACCGCTATGTGCGCCCCATGCATGTGAAAGGTCTGAACGCTGCGACGCTGGAGCAGGCCTGGAGCGATGTGCCCACGGCCTACAAGTCCATCTCGGTGCCTGGCTTTCCCAACTTCTACTTCATGAACGGGCCGACCTCTCCCGTGGGCAATTTCTCGCTGATCGATACCTCGGAAATGCAGTGGGGCTATATCTCGCAGCTGATAGAGCGCGGCGAGCAAGCCGGCGTGGCAGGGCTATCGGCCAGGCCCGAAGCGCTGGCGCAGTACGACCGTGAGCGCTTGCAGGCCGCCAAAGGCTCGGTCTTCGGCTCGGGCTGCAGCAGCTGGTACCTGGACAAGAACGGCGTGCCCAACACCTGGCCCTGGTCTCAGTCGCGCTTCAGGCAGGAAATGAGCAAGCCGGTTTGGCAGGACTACATCCATCATCAGACCGAAGAGCTGGCGGCCTGATTGCCACCTTGCGCCCGGCCAGACCCGAGCGGGCGCTCCATCAACTTCAAGGAGTCCCGATGCAGATACACCCCGAAATGGCAGCCGTGCTGGAGCAGTTCAAGGATGCTCCGTCCATGGATTTCGTGACCACTCCGGTGCCCGAAATCCGCAAGCTCATGGACCACATGGCTTTCCCGCCTGCCGACCTGCCCATGCATGAGGTGCGCGAGATCGACATTCCCGGCGGCGATGGCCAGCCGCTCAGACTGCGCCTGTACCGTCCCGGCTTCGCAGAGGCGGCACCGGTCATGGTCTATTTCCACGGCGGCGGCTGGTGCATAGGCACGCTGGACACGCATGACAATCTGTGCCGCCACTTGGCGCGCCTGAGCGGCATGAATCTGGTGTCGGTCGACTACCGCCTGGCTCCCGAGCATGTCTTCCCCGCCGCGCTGGACGACGCCTATGCCGCCACGCGCTGGGTGGCACTGCATGCGGCCGAGCTGCATTGCGATGCGCGGCAGTTGATGGTGGCGGGCGACAGCGCGGGGGGCAATCTGGCTGTTGCCACCTGCCTGCGCGCAAAAGAAGACGGCTGGAGAGGCATAGCCCGGCAACTGCTGCTCTATCCGGTCTGCGATGCGCATATGAATGCACCATCGCATGCGCTATACGGGCAGATGCCGTTTCTCACCACCGAAGCCATGGCCGCGATGTGGCACCACTATCACCCTGCCATGCCAGCGCATCCTCTGGCCTCCATCATGCAGTACCCCGATGTCGCAGGTCTGCCTGCCGCGGTGCTGGTGACGGCGGAGCTGGACATATTGCGCGACGAGGGCGAGGCTTTTGGCCAGCGTCTGCAGCAGGCCGGCGTGCCCGTTGCCTGCTTGCGCGCGCAAGGCATGTTGCATGGGTTTGCCAGTTTCAGCACCCTGGTGCCGGCGGTGGCAAGGCTGCTCGAAGAGGCTTGTGCAAAGCTGTCCGTGGTCGAAACCTTGGCGCGTGTTCGGTCCTGATTCTTGCAACTGTTAATGCATACAGTTGTGTGTGATGAAGGCCTCAGTTTTTATCCCCGCATCATGTGGACGCTCTTGTGGAAAACTATGCTTTCAAGCCCTGAAACCCGCGCCAGATGGTGCTTTGCACGGATTGCCTAAAAAATAGACGATTTGCGTGAAGGGATTAAATCAAGGGTTTTTACCAGTGGTTCTGAGTCTGTAAAAAAGCCCGCCAACCC
>NZ_JBKFBC010000002.1:392401-478368 GCF_053345995.1 Comamonas sp. C24C
GGCATGCTGGTTGAGCACCGATTTCTTCATCTTGCCCACCACATGCATTTCGCAGGGCTTGCAGTCAAAACGTAGCGTGAGCTTTTCCTTGCCGTTGATCAGCTGCAGCGGCTCGGCCTTGATGGTGCCCTTGACGCCGATCACGCCCTTGGCCTGCTTGGGGCACAGGCTCATCGAGAAGCGCACGCAGTGCTTGGTGATCATCAGCGAGACTTCGCCTTCCTCTTCCTTGCTCTCGTAGGCAGCGTCGATGATCTTCACGCCATGTTTGACATAGAAGTCATGGGCCTTCTGGTTGTAGACATTGGCCAGATAGGTCAGCGTGTCTTCAGGGAAAGGCACGGGTGGCTCCACGGGCTTGGCGCGGGGCAGGCGCACAAAGCCGTCGGCGCGGGCCTGCTCCAATGCGGCAACGGCATCGCGGCGCAGCTGGTTGAGCACCGATGCCGGGACAAACCAGGGCTGGCTCAGGCTCAGCGAAATATCGTTCACCTCGAAAACCGTGGCGCCAAAGCGTCCCAGCTGCTCGCGCAGCGAGGCCTGGGCCTTTGCGGCATCGGTAGCGCTCTGGTGTTCCTGGGCAATGACGGCCGTGCCGACAAAGCCGTCCTCATCGGTCAGCGTCAGCGCGAAGCCTGAAGCGGTCTCCTTGAACTCGGCCCACAGACCGATGCGGCGTTCGCTGGACTTCTTCTCCAGTGTGCGCACCCAGTCCATATCGCGGTTGCGGTTGATTTCCAGGCCCTTGCGCAGGTCCTTGAACTCGGCAATCTCGTTCTTGGGGAAGACACGCCAGATGCCTTTTTTGGCACTCACGCATTCGGCACGGTTGATGTGCACGCCCACCAGTTCCTTTTGCAGATCGTAGTAGCACAGGCCGTCGCCGTTGTGCAGCTCGGCGGCCTTGTCGCTGGTCTCGATCTCGAACCATTTGTCGCCGACCTGGGTCACCCAGCCGATGGCACGACCCGGCGTCTTGGGCGTGTCGAAGGCGCCGATGTCATCCTTGCGGCCGTTGACGAAGTAGTCGGTGAACTCGCGGTTGAAATTCTGGTCCGGATCGGGTTCGAACGAGAAAGTGGTGCGGCCTGACGACGAGCGCGCCAGCGGCTGATCGGAGAACTCGCGCTCTTCGATGATTTCGTCGAGCAGCTTGCGGTAATGGGCCGTGATGTTCTTCACATAGCCCATGTCCTTGTAGCGGCCCTCGATCTTGAAGCTGCGCACGCCGGCATCGATCAGCGCACGCAGGTTGTCGCTCTGGTTGTTGTCCTTCATGGACAGCACATGCTTTTCATGCGCGATGATGCGGCCGCTGGCGTCCGTCACCTCATAGGGCAGACGGCAGGCCTGGTTGCAGTCGCCGCGATTGGCGCTGCGTCCCGTATGGGCATGGCTGATGAAGCACTGGCCCGAGTAGGCCACGCACAGTGCGCCATGCACAAAGTATTCGATGGTGGTGCGACTGGGGTCTGTCGCGGCGCGCACGGCGGCAATCTGCTTGAGGTCCAGCTCGCGTGCCAGCACGATCTGCGACAGACCGGCGTCCTGCAGAAAGCGGCCCTTTTCGGGCGTGCGGATATCGGTCTGGGTGGACGCGTGCAGCTGAATGGGTGGCAGGTCCAGCTCCAGCAGACCCATGTCCTGGATGATCAGTGCATCGGCGCCGGCGTTGTAGATCTGCCAGGCCATATCGCGCGCGCCTTGCAGCTCATCGTCGCGCAAGATGGTGTTGAGCGTGATGAAGATGCGGCTGCCGAAGCGGTGGGCATGCTTGATGAGCCGCTCCAGGTCGCGGATGTCATTGCCTGCCGTCGCGCGCGCGCCAAAGGCCGGGCCGCCGATATAGACGGCGTCTGCGCCATGATTGACGGCTTCGATGCCGATATCGGCATCACGCGCCGGGGACAGGAGTTCGAGCTGGTGGGGCAGGAGAGACATAGGGGCAGGATTATCTCAGCAAGCCCCGGTTTCGGCACAGCGGTGGGTAATCGCCTGGTTCAGTGGCCGCGTGGGCTGAAGGTTCGGGGGAAAACCACGGGGCCGCTGCGGTCCGCCAGCCGGTAGCCCATGGCGGGACGGTTCGATGTGCCTTCCACATGTCCGGTCTCGAGCAGAAAGTTCGCTGCCAGCATGCGGGTGCGAAAGCCGCTCTTGTCCACGCTGCGTCCCAGCACGGTTTCATAGACTTGCTGCAACTGGGGCAGGGTAAAAGGCTCGCTCAGCAAAAAAGCGGGCAGCGAGGTGTATTCGACCTTGCTGCGCAGACGTTCAACCGCCGTCTGCAGGATGCAGCCATGGTCGAAGGCCAGTGCGGGTCGGTGCAGCAGCTCGTCCACTTCGAACCATGCCACATCGGCCGCATTGGCGCCTTTGGTCAGCTGCAGCTCGTGGGCGGGAATCAGCGCGAAGTACACATGGGTGGCCGACCAGCCACGGGGATCGCGCAGGGCGCTGCCCCAGCTGCCGAGCTGCTCCAGATAGGGGCTGTCCACACCCGTCTTCTCCTTGAGCTTGCGCGCGGCGCAGGCCTGCAGATCGGGATCCAGATCCACATTCACAAATCCGCCGGGCAAGGCCCAGAGGCCGGGAAATGGATCATCGTCGTGACCTGGGCGTTGCACCAGCAATACATTCAAGCAGCCTTGCGCAATCGTGAAGATCACCACATCCACCGTGGTGTAGGGACGAGGAAAGTCCGGCGCTGGCTTGGAGTGACGCGGTGTAACGCTCATGAATCAGGCTTGACGGGATGAAGGATGGGTTGTATTGTACAACTTGCTTAAGTTGTTCAATGCAACTTAGGCGGAGAGAACTAGGCAGGGCCTGGCTGCCCAGGTAGCGATAACACCTGTCGAGCGCCAGGCAGGCCGCCTGGAACAAAGAGAAAAAGAGAACAAGAAAATGAAAGACCAAAACACCACCGCGCGCAGCAAATTCCTCAGCCTGGTGCTCAGGCACAGTCCCGAGACCATAGGGCTCAAGCTCGACGAGGCGGGCTGGGCCCGGACGGATGAGCTGCTGGCCTGCCTGGCGCGCTCTGGGCGGCCGACCCGTCTGGAGGAACTGCAGCGCATCGTGGCGGACAACAACAAGCAGCGCTATTCCTTCAGCGCGGATGGCAAGCGCATACGCGCCAATCAGGGCCACTCCATCAAGGTCGAACTGGGCCTTGAACCCAGCAGCCCTCCAGCAGTGCTCTACCACGGCACGGCCACGCGTTTTCTGGATGCGATTTTTCATGAGGGCCTTAACCGGCAGTCACGTCACCATGTCCATCTGTCCGAAAGCGTGGAAGTGGCCTCTCAGGTCGGCAGTCGCCATGGCAAGCTGGCCCTGCTGCAGGTGGACGCCGCGCGCATGCAGGGCGAGGGCCATGTGTTCTATCGTTCCGATAACGGTGTCTGGCTGACCGATGTCGTCCCGGTCCGGTATCTGCTGAAGCTCACGCCATGAATGCCTCGGGAATCATTGCCGTTGACGCAGACGGCGTATTGCTGGACTACAACCTGGCATATGCATCAGCCTGGGAGCGGGCATTTGGCGAGCGGCCCGCGCTGAAGCGGCCTGACGCCTACTGGGCCATGGACCGCTGGGGTGTCGCCAGCCTGCAGGGCGAAGCCTTGAGCCGCTTTCGTGCCAGCCTTGATGCGCAGTTCTGGTCAAGCATTCCCGCGATTGCAGGTGCGCTCCAGGCTTGCGAGCAGCTGTGCGCTGCCGGTTATGAGCTGGTCTGCGTGTCGGCAATCCAGCCGCAGTTCGCCGAGGCAAGGCAAGTCAATCTGCGGCGGCTGGGTTTTCCGATCTCGCGTGTGATCGCCACCAGCGGCAGTGCCGCTCCAGGTCCCAGCCCCAAGGCACAAGCCCTGGCGCAGTTGCAGCCTCTGGCATTTGTCGATGACTTTCTGCCCTATTTCGACGGCGTGGATGCCCGGATTCACAAGGCGCTGGTGCTGCGCGAGCAAGGCGGCTCACCCAATACGGGGCCGGGTCTGCAGGCTATTGACTCCACTCACGCCACTTTGGCGGACTTTTCCCGTTGGTGGCTCAACCAATATCAAGAAGAACAGACATGAACCGAGATTACGAAATTCGATCCGTAGCCGATCTGGTGGCCCAGCTCGACCAGGGATACCGTCCCAAATACCTTTGTTTCTGGGGCCATCAGGCCGAAAGGAATGGCTCGGTGGGCAAAGGCTGCCTGAGCCAGTGGTTTTCTGCTCCATTCACCGTCGAGGGGGATCGCTTTGCCACGGCGGAGCATTTCATGATGGCAGGCAAGGCGCGGCTGTTTGGGGATGAAGAGGCGCGCGCGCAGGTGCTGGCTGCGCCGTCTCCGGCCAGTGCCAAGCAGATTGGGCGCAGCGTGCGCAATTTCGACGAGGCACGCTGGAAGGCGGAGTGCTTCGACATCGTGGTGAGCGCCAATGTCGCCAAATTCACCCAGAACCCGGCCATGGGGGAATTTCTGCTGAGAACCGGCGAGCGTGTGCTGGTCGAGGCCAGTCCGCGCGACCGCATCTGGGGCATCGGCCTGGGCGCTACCCATCCCGACGCCGAGCAGCCGCGCAAATGGCATGGGCAGAACCTGCTGGGTTTTGCGCTGATGGCCGCGCGCGCGCAGTTGAGAGCCGGGCAATGAGCACGCTGAACCGTTTTGAAGGTGCTCTGCTGGGGCTGGCTTGCGGCGATGCCGTGGGCACGACACTGGAGTTCCGGGCGCGCGGCAGCTTCGCACCGCTGACCGATATGGTGGGGGGCGGGCCGTTTTCGCTGAGGGCCGGACAATGGACGGATGACACGTCCATGGCTTTGTGCCTGGCCGAGAGCCTGGTGCTCAAAAGCGATTGCGATCCCAGGGACCAGATGACGCGCTATGCCAACTGGTACCAGTGGGGCTACTGGAGTTCCACCGGTCAATGCTTTGATATCGGCATCGCAACGCGCGAGGCGATACAGCAGTACCTGCGTACCGGCAATGCGCTCGCGGGCAGTGAGGATGCACGCAGCGCCGGCAATGGCTCGCTGATGCGGCTGGCGCCGGTAGCCATGGTGTATGCCCATGATGAACAAAGAGTGCAGGAGATGGCGGCGCTGAGTTCTCGCGCCACGCATGCCGCTGCGGAGTGCCTGGATGCCTGTCGTCTGTTTGCCGTGGCATTGAGCCGCGCCCTGCAGGGCGCCAGCAAGGCGCAGGTGCTGGATCTGGCCGCGCTGCCGTTTAGCAGCCCTCGCATCGCCGAGATTGCGCAAGGCAGCTGGCGCAGCAAAAGTCGCGAGCAGATCCAGAGCACGGGCTATGTGGTGCACAGTCTGGAGGCCGCTTTGTGGTGTTTCGACCGGCACGAGAGCTTTGAGGCCGCCGTGCTGGAGGCGGCCAATCTGGGCGATGACGCCGACACCACAGCGGCCATTGGCGGCCAGATTGCGGGAGCGTTCTGGGGCCGCAGCGGCATTCCTGCGCACTGGCTGGAAAGACTGCATCAGCAGACCGAGATTCGCGCGCTGGCGCAGTCTGTTCATGCGCTGAATCAGGTGCTGGCTGGCTGAAGGCCCCTGGTGGCAAGCGCTGCGGGGCCTGGTTGACGCATGCGGATCGCGAGATTTGGCAAACAGGCCCAGGCCGCCTCGGCGCAGATCGCGAAAGCGGTTTGCGGTCAGCGCGCTTTGGTGCTGCTGCAAGTCTTGGGAGGGGGATGAAAAGCTTGTTCTGCGGCCAGGAAAATCCGGTGCGGCAGGCGCCATCCCGTTCAACGGGGCACAATCACAGCGCTGACAGAGTGGCGGTGCGCGAGCGAAGCCGCCAGGTTCAGCAGCCCTATCGTCAGCAACCGGAGTCTGTGCCCAGCGCCAGCAGACCCGAGCCAGATCCAGCTCTGCAGCCTTCCCTTCCACTCCAGGGACTGCCCTTCGGTTGCACATTGACGTGGTATGCAAGGTTTGCCGACACGCATGAGGTTCCGGTCTGGCGTAGGCTTGCATGCCACAGCCTTCCGCTTCATCAAGGAGAAAGCATGTCCATGACTGATCGCTCGGCCCAGAGCCGCCGTGTTCGCACCTCGTCTGCCCTGAGCCTGGCGCTGGCCGCCGTGTCCCTGTCGTCCGTTCATGCGGCGGAATTGGAAAAGCCTCTGGTGGTGCGCATCGCCCACGGCGGCCCGGTTTCGGGTCCCATCGCAGCCCTGGGCAAGGATGAGGAGAACGGCGTGCGCATGGCGATTGATGAGCTCAATGCCCGCAAGCTGCAGCTGGGTGGTCGCCCGGTGCAGTGGAAGCTGGAGGCCGGCGACGATGCGGGCGATCCCGGCCAGGCCACGGCGTTGGCACGCCGCTTCTGCGACAAGAAGGTGGCGGCCGTGGTGGGGCATCTTCAGTCGGGCACGACCTTGCCGGCGGCCAAGATCTACAACGACTGCGGTATTCCCAATATCACCCCTGCTGCCACCAATCCTGCGATTACCGAGGCCGGCTATGACGACACCTTCCGCGTCATCGCCAATGACCGTGCCATGGTCAATGCCTTGCTGGACTATGCCGTCAAGCATCAGGGCGTCAAACGCATCGCGATCGTGGACGATCGCACGGCCTATGGGCAAGGCATCGTCAAGCTGTTTGAAGCCGCAGCAGCCGAGCGCGATGTGCAGATCGTCGACAAGCAGTACACCAGCGACAAGGCCACTCAGTTCTCGTCCATCCTGACCGCCATCAAAGGCCGCAAACCCGATGCGATCTTCTTCGGCGGGCTCGATGCACAGGCCGGGCTCATGCTGCGCCAGATGTCACAGCTGGCCATGAATCAGGTGAAGTTCCTGGGCGGCGATGCGCAGTGTTCGGAGCGCCTGCCTGCCATGGCCGACAAGGTGCCGGCGCTCAAGAACGTGGTTTGCGTGATGAGCGGCAGCTCCCTGGGCAATATGCCTGGCGGTCTGCACTGGAAGCAGAAGTACGACCAGCATTTTCCCGGCCAGTATCAGGTCTACAGCCCTTACGCGTATGACGCGACCATGGTGCTGGCCAAGGCCATGCTGAGTGCCGATTCGGCCCAGGCCGAGGCGTATCTGCCGCGCCTGCGCCAGACCCGCCACGACGGGGTGACGGGCACGATTGCCTTTGATTCGCAGGGCGAGCTGCAGAATCCGCGCGTCACGCTCTACGGCTATGACTCCGGCGAACGCAAGGAACTGGTGATCAGCGGCCATTGAGCGGCGCTGATCTTTTCGAGCAACTGTCATTCGGGCCTTGTCTGTCAGGCGCATAGAGCTATGAATCTTGATGCTTCCGTGCACGAACACTTCATGCGCCAGGCGCTGGAGCAGGCGCGCTGCGCCGCCGCCTGCGGCGAGGTGCCGGTGGGGGCCGTAGTCGTCAAGGACGGGCAGGTCATAGGCCGCGGCCATAACAGCCCGCTTTCGGCCCAGGACCCTACGGCCCATGCCGAGGTGCTGGCCCTGCGCGAGGCGGCACGGGCCCTCGGCAATTACCGGCTCGAGGGCTGCACGCTGTATGTGACGCTGGAGCCTTGCACCATGTGCAGCGGCGCCATGCTGCATGCGCGTGTGGACGCCGTGGTCTATGGTGCGGCCGAGCCCAGGACCGGTGCGGCGGGATCGGTGCTCGATGTCTTCGGTTACTCCGCCATCAATCATCAGACGCGGGTGCTGCGCGGCGTGTTGGCTGCGGAATGCTCGGCACTGATGGCGGAGTTCTTCCAGCTGCGACGCCAGGAAAAAAAGGCTCAGCAGCCGCATCCGCTCAGGGACTGGGCGCTGCGCAACGCCGATGAGGCGTTTGCCGACCTGCCGGAGTGGCCCTGGCAGCCGCAGTGGCGCAGCGACCTGCCGGCGCTGCAGGGACTGCGTCTGGCCGTGGTCGATGAAGGGCCCGAGGACGCCGCGCTGACCTGGCTGTGTCTGCATGGCAGCCCGGGCTGGGGCTATGGCTTCCGGCATCTGCTGCCTGATCTGCTGGCCGCCGGTCATCGTGTGGTAGTGCCCGATCTGCCGGGTTTCGGCCGCAGCGATCAGCCCAAGAAAGACAAGCAGCACAGCGCGCCATGGCATTTGCAGATCATCACCGAGCTGATTGAGGCGCTCGACCTGCGGCGGCTGGTGCTGGTCGGGCAGGGCGATGGCGGCCGCCTGGGTCTGGCCGCCGCGCAAGCCCTGCCTGAGCGCTTTGCCGGCGCGTGGCTGATCGATACCTGGCCGCTGAACACGCAGCCGCAGCAGCGCCAGCAATGGTTTGAACAGGCAGCGCGCAAGCCGGCCTGGGATGTGGCCAAGGCCATGGCAGGACTGGAAGGGCTGCATACAGCTGTGGATGCCCAAGGGCCTGAAGAGGCCCGCGCCTGGAATGCCCCGTTTGCGCAGCCCGGCCATCGGGCTGCACTCAAGGCCTGGCCGCGCCTGCAGACCGAGCTGACGGCGCCGCCCGCCGATCTGCTGCGGCAATGGGCGCAGGCCGGCAAGTTGTGGTTGCAGCCCGCCGCCACCCCGCAGCCCGTGTCTGCCGCGCAATGGCAGGCAGCCTGGCTGCAGGCCGTGCCGCAACTGGCGGCACAGTCCGGGGTGTGGCGGCAAACCCGGCCTGGCGCTCCGGTTCCTGCAGCGTGGCAGGGCGGCGGTGCAGCGGCTGTGGAATACTTTGCGCCGTAGCCCGATCGGCCAGACCGGCGGAGCAAGCATCTGAACCAGGACTTATGCAAACAAGAATGCAACAAGGGCTCGCCTTCCGAGGCGGTCGCCCGGCCTGAACCTGTTTTGCGTAAGTCGTATGAACTTCTGAATCTGCGGATTCACCCACTTTTCACGGAGCATGCGGCCGGTGGCCGCATGAAAAGGCTTTGGCAACCTCGCGCAAATCCCCTGCATCCACTACAACGGCCCAGCACCACGCCCATTCGCACGGGCAGGAGCCTGCCCAACAGGCACATGTGCATGACGAGCACTGCAGCCATGAGCACGGCCACCACGATCATCACGACCATGTGCACAGCGCCGATGGCAGCTGCTGCGGTCATGATCACAGCCATGGTGGCAAGCATGTCTATATCTACTCGCCTTCGGGGGCGGTGCGCGACAAGGCGGCCTTCAAGCGTGGCATCAAGCAGCTGGAGGCCCTGGGCCATGAGGTGGAGGTCGACACCGATGCGCTGGCCAGCAGCCAGCGCTTTGCGGGTGACGACGCCACCCGTCTGGCCGCCATCCATCGCGCAGCCGCCAGCGGGGCCGATGTGGCGCTGATTTCGCGCGGCGGCTACGGTCTCACGCGCATCCTGCCGGGCATCAGGTACAAGACCGTGGCCAAGGCGATTGCGGGCGGCACCAAGTTTGTCGGTCTCAGCGATTTCACGGCTTTTCAGCTGGCCATGCTGGCGCAGACCGGCTCGATCACCTGGGCCGGTCCCGCGCTCAACGCCGACTTTGGAGTGGACAGCAAAAAGACGGGCGAGCCCGTGGACGACATCATGCTGGACTGCTTCGAGGACCTGCTCAGCGGCCAGGGCGAAGGCGCGGGCTGGCAGATGCCCAGGATTGGCGAGCTGCCCAATGGCAAGCCCCAGCTCAAGGACTTCTATGTTCCCGGCGGAGCCACCTTGTGGGGCGGCAATCTGGCGGTGCTGGTGTCCCTGCTGGGCACGCCTTACTTCCCCCAGGTCGATGGCGGCATTCTGTTCATCGAAGACGTGGGCGAGCACCCCTACCGGATCGAGCGCATGTTGACGCAGCTGCTGCTGGCGGGCGTGCTGCAAAAGCAAAAAGCCATCGTCTTTGGCCAGTTCACCGAATTCAAGCTCACCACGCATGACAAGGGCTTCAAGCTGCAGACCGTGATCGACTGGCTGCGCATGCAGCTCAAGCGCCCCGTGCTGCAAGGTCTGCCCTTCGGCCATGTGCCCACCAAGGTGCTGCTGCCCGTGGGGGCGCAGGTGTCGCTGTCTGTGGAAGGACGGGATGCGCTGATCTATTGGGGACATGTCTGAGGCCAGACTGCCGCTGAGGCTGCCCGGGCGTAGCGAACATGGCCTGCGCCTTCTGCTGTGCCTAAGCGATCTCTGTTTTGATAGCTTTGAACGCAGGCTGTATATAGGATAAGTGGCGATCTGGCTTGTATTTTTGAAATCGGGAAGGACGCACGCATGGGCAAGGCTGCACTGCAGTGGACCGAGGAAATGCTGGCCCGCCTGGGCCAGGAAAAAGACTCGGTGCTGGCCGAGCGCTGGGGCACATCGGCCAAGACGGTCAACCTCAAGCGCAATGCGCTGGGCATTCCGGCTTACGGGCATTTCCAGTGGACCCCGCAAGCGCTTGCTCTGCTGGGCCAGGAGGCTGATGCCGAGGTGGCAAGGCAGCTGGGCATCAGCAAGGCCAGCGTGGTGGCCAGGCGTACCGAGCTGGGTATTGCCTCGGTGACGGGCGCTGTTGCCAGCAGTGCTTTTGACTGGTGCGACGAGGCTGTGGCTTTGCTAGGCACCGCATCCGATGCCAGGATTGCCGAGCAACTGGGCCTGAGCCGCCTGACGGTCTACAACGCTCGCATCGCCAGAGGGATTGCCGCAGCGGGGCGGGGAGCGGGCAAGAGCCGCGAGCCATGAACAGCGTTGGTGCGCCAGTGAACGCGCCGGGGTTGCCCCGGCCGCAGACCCTGCTGCGCGCGGTATTGCTGGGCTGGCTGTGGCTGGCGGCCCTGGCCGGCTTTTCCCATCTGCTGACGCGCTTGCCGCCCTGGGGCTGGCTGCTCGCCGTCCTGCTGCTGGTGCTGTTGCCAGCCTGGGGGCATTGGCTGCTCCTGATGATGCGCAAAAAGCTGCTGCGCCTGCAGTTCGCGCCGCAGGGGCATATCGGCCGCTGGCTCGGCGGCGGCTGGTGGCCGGCCTGCAAGGCATTGGCACTGGCCTTGCTGCTGTGCACCAGCTCGCTCTGGCAGGCATGGTTTCTTGCTCCCTGGGAATGGGCTCTGCTGGCGCTGGCTCCCTTGCTCCATGTCTTGCTTGCTTGTGGCATGCAGCTGGGATTGAAGCGAGAGTTTTCATCCACGGCCTTTGCCTGGGCCTTCACCCAGCGCGCTGCTAGCTGGCTGCTGCTGGTGCTTCTGGGCGGCGGCTGGCTCTATGGCATGGCCATTCAACAGGATATGGGGCGGGCGCTGGCGACCGGCATGGAGCCTGACGCGCTGAATCTCGCTCTGGCCCAGATTCACGCAGCGCCCTCGGGGCTGGTGCGCTGGGGGCTGGATGCCCTGCTGGCCGTGCAGCTGGCGAGCGGGGCCATGGCCGACTTGCCTCAGTTGCCCTTGCTGCGCCTGTTGCTGCTGGCACTGTTTGGCCCGGTAGGCGTGCTGCTGTGCCTGGGGCGCGCCATGCAAGGGGCATCGACTTCCTCGGCCCTTCTGCTGCAGGCCAGGCCTTTGGCGGCCGCGCCTTTGCTGGCCCTGATTGCGGTGCTGGTGCTGGGCATTCTCGTGCAGTCCACGGCCGCCCTTGACGGCCTGGCCCGTGCCCAGGAGAGCCCGCTGGCGCTCAAGCGCCTGCCCGAGTGCGAGCGCATCGGGCAGCAACTCTACAGTCTCGGCACGCTGGACGCCACCCGCCAGCAGGTTCTGCAGCTGCTGGGCCGGGCCCAGGCCGGACAGGCCCTGTGCCAGAGCATCCCGGAGATGGGCCGGCAGCTGGATGCCGCCGTCGAGCGCTATCTGGACTGGTATTTCAGCCTGGGTGCGGAGTGGGGCCGCATCCTCAGTCTGCTTACGGGCGACGTGAGCCAGTTTCTGCAGAACAAGCTCAGCGAAACCCTGGGAGCCACGCCGGGGCTGGAGGGCTGGGTGCAGACTCTGCAAAAGCAGGCATTGAGCAGCGGCGCTGCTCTGGCCGAGGGCCAGCAGCGCATCGAGGAAACCCTGGCGCGCCATCATCTGGCCCTGAGTCCCGAGCAATGTCTGGTGCGTGCCGAGGTGGCCCGCCTGCCTGCGCTGGAGCTGCTGGGCGATGCACGCCAGCGGCTGACGGCCAGCGCCCTGGTGGGCACGGGGGGCGGTGCTTTTGCCGCAGCCGTTGCAGGCAAAGCCATGGCCAAGGCATCGATGAAGGCCGCCGGCAAGGTGCTGGCCAAGGCCGCTGCCAAGCAGGGTCTGGGCAAGGCCGGGGCAGCGGTAGCCGGTGCGGCGGTGGGTTCCGTCGTTCCTGGTGTCGGCACGGCCGTGGGGGCGGTGGCGGGAGCGGTTGCCGGTGTGGTGCTGGGCGTGGGTATCGACTGGGCGGCACTGTATGCCGAAGAGCTGCTCACGCGCGAAGCCATGCGCACCGATCTGCGTGCCGCGCTGGGCGAGCAGCTGCAGGGCCTGAGCCGGGCCATGGGCTGTCCCTAGTCGACTTCGCAGGCGGCCCGATGCGGGGTCAGGAGCCGCGAAAACCTGTGCTGCGGGTGCTGTCTAGGGCTGCATTCCCGTGAGCTCAGGCGTACAGTGAAGTTTCGCTGCAGGAGTTGCATATGCTCAATTACTCCCTCATGAAACCCGAAGGCATCTTGCTGCTGGAGCCCCATGGGCCTCTGACCGAGCAGGATTTCGACGGCGTCAGTCAGGACGTGGACGATTTCCTGGCCGAGCATCCCAAACTACATGGGGTGATGATCCAGTCCAAGGACTTTCCCGGCTGGGAAAACTGGGCCGGCTTCAGCGCCCATATGGGCTTTGTCAGAGACCATCGCCATCAGGTGGAGCAGATCGCCCTGGTGACCGACAGTCATCTGGCGGGCATGGCCGAATTCGTCGGCAGGCATCTCACGCATGCCGAGGTCAGGCATTTCCCGTTTACCGAAGATGCCATGGCCATGCAGTGGCTGCATGCAGCCTGAGCTGCCTGTCTGAACCAGTCCGGCAACTCTGCCGCCGAGCTGCGGCCGAGTTGCCTGGATCAGCCTAGCCCTGTTTTCGGTGGCCGGTTGTCGCGCTCGAAGCAGTCGCACCGGCGGCTACCTGCTGCGGGGCCTGTGCGTAACGCTTGAACTCCATGGTGTAGGTGGCGCGGCCCTGAGTCATGGAGCGAAGGTGCGTGGCATAGCCAAACATTTCCGATAGCGGCACCTCGGCCCTGATGGTCTTGCCGTCGCCCGCCATATCGTCCATGCCCTGCACGGCGCCGCGGCGCGAGGACAGATTGCCCATCACGGCGCCTGCGTATTCCTCGGGAGTTTCCACCTCGACGGCCATGATGGGCTCCAGAATCACCGGATCGGCTTTTCTGCAGGCCTCCTTGAAGCCCAGGATGGCGGCCATGCGGAAGGCCTGCTCCGAAGAGTCCACCTCGTGGTAGGAACCGAAGGTCAGCCGCACCCGCACATCGACCACCGGGTAGCCGGCCAGAACGCCCGAGTTCATGGCTTCGCGCAAGCCTTTTTCCACGGCGGGGATGAATTCGCGTGGGATCACGCCGCCCTTGATTTCGTCGACGAACTCAAAGCCCTTGCCCGATTCCAGCGGCTCAACGGTCAGCACCACATGGCCGTACTGGCCCTTGCCGCCGGACTGGCGCACGAACTTGCCGTCCACATCGCTGACTGTCTTGCGAATGGTCTCGCGGTAGGCAACCTGTGGCTTGCCCACATTGGCGGCCACATTGAATTCGCGCCTCATGCGGTCGACGATGATTTCCAGGTGCAGCTCGCCCATGCCGGCAATGATGGTCTGGCCCGACTCCTCGTCGCTGCTGACCCTGAAGGAAGGGTCCTCGGCGGCAAGGCGTGCCAGCGCCAGTCCCATTTTTTCCTGGTCGGCCTTGCTCCTGGGCTCCACGGCCTGGGCGATCACGGGTTCGGGAAAGGAGATCTTTTCCAGCACGATGGGCGCTTGCGGATCGCACAGCGTCTCGCCCGTGCTCACGTCCTTGAGACCCACGCAGGCCGCGATGTCGCCGGCGCGGATTTCGTCGATCTCCTGGCGCGCGTTGGCATGCATCTGCACGATGCGTCCGATACGCTCCTTTTTACCGCGGGTCGGGTTGTAGACCAGATCGCCCTTGGCCAGCACGCCAGAGTACACGCGTACAAAGGTCAGCTGGCCCACGAAGGGGTCGGTCATGAGCTTGAAGGCCAGGGCGGCGAATTTCTCGTCATCACTGGCATGGCGTATCAGCGTGGTGCTGGCGCTGTCGTCTTCGCTATGACCTTCGACGGCAGGGACATCAAGCGGCGAAGGCATGAGCTCGATGATCGCGTCGAGCAGACGCTGAACGCCGCGGTTCTTGAAGGCCGAGCCGCAGAGCATGGGCTGAATTTCGGTGGCAATGGTGCGCAGGCGCAGGCCGGTGATGATGTCATCGGCATCAAGATCGCCGCTGTCCAGGTATTTCTCGGTCAGTGCTTCATTGGCCTCGGCTGCAGCCTCCACCATCTTCTGGCGCCATTCCTGGGCGCTGGCCAGAAGTGCAGCGGGGATCTCCTGGTACTCGAACTTCACGCCCTGCGACTCGTCATCCCAGAAGATGGCTTTCATCCTGATGAGGTCGACGAGGCCGTGAAAATCGGCCTCGGTGCCGATGGGAATGACGATGGGCACGGGGTGGGCCTTGAGGCGGTCCACCATCATCTGGCGTACACGAAAGAAGTCGGCCCCCACGCGATCCATCTTGTTGACGAAGGCCAGGCGCGGCACCTTGTACTTGTTGGCCTGGCGCCAGACGGTCTCCGACTGCGGCTGCACGCCGCCCACGGAGTCATAGACCATGACCGCACCATCGAGCACGCGCATGGAACGCTCGACCTCGATGGTGAAGTCCACGTGTCCGGGGGTGTCGATGATGTTGATGCGGTGGGCCGGGAAGTTGTGCTCCATGCCCGACCAGAAGGCCGTGGTGGCCGCCGAGGTGATGGTGATGCCGCGTTCCTGCTCCTGCTCCATCCAGTCCATAGTGGCAGCGCCGTCATGGACTTCGCCCAGCTTGTGGTTGACCCCGGTATAGAACAGTATGCGCTCGGTCGTGGTGGTCTTGCCGGCATCGATATGCGCGGAGATGCCGATGTTGCGATAGCGTTCTATGGGCGTGTGGCGAGCCATGATGACCTCCCTGAAACACAGTTCTGAAACTGAAGTGCCGGCACCACGGCTGCGGTGCCGGCAGGCAGAGGAAACGCATCGGAAATACTAGAGAGATGGCTACAAACTCACTGCCAGAGTGGGTATGACTGGCGGCTTACAAACAGCGGTGGCAAGACCAGGCCCCGGGCAAAGCGCAAGGCTTTCGGACCGGCCGTGTCTGGCTTTTTCTCGCATCTCGCATTCAAAGGCCTTGCGGCCAAAGGACTCCTGGACATGACAGAGCAGAGCATTCAGACAGCCGCCCACAAGATGGTCTACATCCTGGTGGTGGAGCAAAGCTTGCGTGCCGGCGAAGGCATGAGCGAGCAAGTGCTTGCCGCCGACCTGCAAAAGCATGGCATCGGTGAAGGCGAGCGCCAGTCTGCGTTGGACTGGGCCGTCGGCAAGGGCTGGCTGGAAAAAGCCGAAGGCGGCGAGGTACGCCTGACCGAAGCCGGCTTCGACATGAATTTCACGCAGTAGCGGCAGGCGTCGGGCAGCGGCCGCCGCCCCGGCGTCTATTCCAGATAGACGCCTTTTTCCTTTTTGCGTGCCCGCATGCCGGTGCGCAGGAACAGCTCGCTGCCGCCTTGCACGGCCAGGGGCTGGCCGGGCTTGCCGCCGTCCTGGGCCAGGTGGGCATCGGCGCGCGCATTCCAGTGCTCCAGCAGGTCCTGCAGGGCAAGGCGCTCCGCTTCGTTCAGCTGCGGATGCCGCTCCAGGAACTCCTGCAGATACTGGCGCGCATCCTGCTCCAGCTGCTCGCGCGTGGTCGCCAGCGAGATATAGCTGATGTCATCGTCGCGCCCGCTGGTATGCGTGCCCAGCAGATAGCAGCCGATATAGTCGCCCCGGGGCTGACCCACGGCCGGGTCCTGGCTGAGTTTCTTGAACAGACTGAAGGGCCACATGCGTTGAATTCCTTGGGACTGACGCAAACAGGGAAGCACGACAGGCATGGAGCGCCATGCCTGATCCGAATCCGCGTAAGTCGTTTTCCTAACACCGGGCCGTGGCCCAAACAGGTATTGTCGCCCATGGCTGGACGCGATCAGCATGTGGATGTTGCGCACCGGACGCATTACAAGAGGCGATATGGGAGACATCACTTCGGCGGCAGAACCTTCCGCCCACCCCTGGCTCAGGCGCACATGGCATCTGGCGGCTGCGGCCTGCGGACTGGTTTTGCTGGCAGGGGCCGCGCTGGCGGTCTATGGCGTGCGGGCCCAGCCGCGCCTGGACGGCAAGCTGGTTCTCTCCGGGCTTGAGCGCAGCGTGTGGGTCAGGCGCGACGACTCCGATGTCACGCATATCAGCGCCGACTCGCCGCAGGATGCCTGGCGGGCCCTGGGCTTTGTCCATGCGCAGGAGCGTGGCTGGCAGCTGGAGTTCAACCGCCGTCTGATGCAGGGGCGGCTGTCGGAGACTCTGGGCCCGGCCACGCTGGAGCTGGACAAGCTGATGCGTGCTCTCGACATTCATGGCGCGGCGCGTCGCCAGTATGCGGCGCTGCCGCCTGCCGTGCAGGAAGCCTTGCAGGCCTATAGCCAGGGTATCGCCGCCTTTTACGCCAGGCCCTCGCAGGCTGCAGCGCCGGAGTTCCTGCTGCTGGGCACCCGGGCCGGCAACTGGGAGCCGGAAGATACCGTGGGCTGGGCGCTGATGATGGCGCTGGACCTGGGCGGCAACTGGGGCAACGAGTTTGCGCGGCTGAATCTGCTGCAGGTCCTGAGCACCGAGCAGCTGTGGCAGCTGATGCCGGCCTATCCGGGCGAGCCGCCCGCGACGGCGGTGGATCTCGCCAGCCTGTACCGCCAGCTTGGTGTCTACCGGGAGGCGGATGCTCAGCCCAGGGTGTCGGCGCCGGCCGGGCAGATTCAATCGGCCTTGCAGCAATGGGCGGCCTCCATGGCCAGGGATATGGGCACGAATGACGGGCTGGGCAGCAATAACTGGGTGGTGGCCGGAAGCAAGACCCGAAGCGGCAAGCCCTTGCTGGCCAACGATCCGCATCTGGGGCTGAGCGCTCCGGCCATCTGGTATTTCGCGCGTCTTCAGTCGCCCCAGGGCCGGGCCGGCGACGGCAGCGTCCTGAGCGCGCTGGATGTAACGGGTGCCACCTTGCCCGGCATGCCCTTCGTGGTGCTGGGCCGCACGGCGCAGGTGGCCTGGGGCTTCACCAACACCAACCCCGATGTGCAGGATCTGTACCTGGAGCAGATCAACCCGGCCGATCCCGGCCAATACCGCACGCCCACGGGCTGGGAAAATTTTGCCGTGCGCGAGGAGGTCTTCAAAGTCAAGGGCCAGAGCGATGTGAGGGTGACGCTGCGCAGCACGCGCCACGGCCCCGTGATCAGCGATGCGCAGCGGCAATACGGCAAGGTCATCAACACCGACCGCTATGCGCTGGCCCTGCGCTGGGCGGCGCTGGACACCGACAACCGCACGGTGGAGGCCGGCCTCAGAGCCAACGGCGCGCAGACCGTGGCCGAACTGTTCGAGGCGTTTTCCATCTACCACTCGCCCATGCAAAGCATTGTGGCGGCCGATGTGCAGGGCCATATCGGCTTCAAGGCCGCGGGCAGGGTGCCGGTGCGTGCGCCTGACAATGACTTGCGCGGCGTGGCGCCGGCGCCCGGCTGGGATGCGCGCTATGACTGGCAGGGCTGGCTGAGCTACGAGCAGACGCCGCAGGACGATGGCGCTGCGCGTGGCTTTGTGGCCACGGCCAACCAGCGCGTGACGGAAGCCGGCTATGCGCATTTCCTGACCCAGGACTGGAGCCTGCCCTACCGCCATCAGCGCATAGAGCAGTTGCTGGCGGCCGGCAGCCAGCATGATGCGGCCAGCATGGCGGCGATCCAGAACGATGTGCAGTCCCTGGCCACCCGGGCCTTGCTGCCCGTGCTGCGCAAGGCCCGATCGAGCCACGCCCTGGCAGCGCAGGCACAGCAACTGCTGGCGGACTTCGACGGGCAGATGGAGCGGGACAGGCCCGAGCCGCTGATCTTCTCGGTCTGGGCCGACGAGCTGACGCGCGCCCTGGTGATTGCGCGCATTGGCGAGCAGCGCTTTGCCATGAGCTACGGCAAGCGGGACTTCCGCGCCGGGCTGGAAGGAATCCTCGCGCGCAATGACGCCTGGTGGTGCGCGCCGCTGAGCTGCGAGCAACAGGCCGGGCAGGCGCTGACCCGCACGCTGGACAAGTTGCAGGCGGCCTACGGCAGTGATCCGCGCCAATGGCGCTGGGGCGCTGCACATGCGGCGCTCAGCGCGCACAAGCCTCTGGGCTCGGTGGCGGCACTGGCGGGGGTCTTCAATGTGAGCGTGGCCTCGGGCGGCGACACCTATAGCGTCAATGTCGGGCAGTACAACGCCAACCCGCCGCCCTCCGATGCCAAGGGACCGCTGGCTGGACGTTTTGTCAGCCGCCATGCGCCCTCGCTGCGCGCCATCTACGACCTGGGCGATCCGGAGTCCTCGCAGTTCATCTACCAGACCGGGCAGAGCGGGCTGGCGCTGTCGGCCCGCTATGCTGACATGAGTGCGGAGTGGGCCGACGGCCGCTACCGAAAGCTGCAAATGCAGCCGAGGCGCTGGCGCCATGTGCTGGAACTGCAGACCGGACAGGGCGTGGATGGCTATAAATAAGTGAGCTTATAGTGCATGTTGCACATTGATTTCAGATATAAATAATGCTGAAAATCAATGATTACATGCGATACAAGCTCCTGTAGAGATAGCAAGCAGCAGTCGCAGTCTCAGCAGTCGCAGTCCTTCAGCGCAGAAAGTCCTCGATCAGCCTGGCCACGGCCTCTGGCTGGTCGTGGTGCAGCATATGGCCAGCGTCCTGCACATGGGCGATCTCGCATTGCGGGATGTGGCGAATGCGCTCGTGGTATTGCTCCAGCGTGTAGCGGCCCTGGTGCCACTGGCCCAGGCTGTCGTCCGACGCCTCGACCGACAGCGTAGGCGCGCTGATGGCGGCCAGGCAGGCCAGCGCTTCGTCCACGCGGTAGAGATAGGGGTTGGCGATCTTGTGCGCGGCGTCGCCCAGAATATGCCAGCGGCCCTGGGCATCGGGGGCCGACCAATGGTGAGCCAGCCATAGCGCCTTGTCGCGGGGCAGGCGGCGATTGGTTTTCTGCAGGCGGTTGGCAACGGCCTCCACGCTGTCGTAGGACGCGAGGCCCAGGCCGCCGGCACGCTGTTCGCGCAACTGGTCCATCCACTGAGCCAGACGCCCGGGGGCCTGGTCGGCCGTGGTCGGCGCCATGCCGAAGCCCTCGAGATTGACAAAGCGGCGAATGCGCTGCGGCCGCGCGCCCGCATACATGCAGGAGATATTGCCCCCCATGCTGTGGCCGACCAGGTCGATGGGCTGATCGGGCGAGATCTGCTCCAGCAGCATGTCCAGATCGGCCAGGTAGTCGGTGAAGTAGTAGCTGTCGCAGGGTTCGGCGCCGCGGCTCAGGCCGAAGCCGCGCCAGTCGTGGGCCACGATGCGGCGACCCTGTACAAAGGCGTCGCTGAAGGCGTCGACCACAAACTGGTAGGAGGCGGCCACATCCATCCAGCCATGGGCCAGCACGAGAACCGGCAGATCCGGATCGAGCCGGGAGCTGGCCTCGGGCTCCCAGCTGCGCAGGTGGCACTGCATATTGCGCACGGGCAGCATCTGCGACTGCCATTGGCGGCGCGGCTGATAGGGCGGGATATCGGTGATCGGGCTGGTCTGCGTGGGGTGATGCGTTGTCATAGGGTCTCCGTTGATTTGATTATTGCTGCGCTTGCAGCATGGCCCGTCGTGCGCGGGACAGCCGGGTGCGCAAAAACAGGGAGCCCGCCGTAGTCTTGGGCTCTCAGGCCCTAAACTCGGGAGCATGACTTTTGCTGCATCCAACTCACGTCTTTCCATGAATCCCGTCGCTCTGGGGCAGAGCGATTTGCGCGTCAGCCCCATCTGTCTGGGCACCATGACGTTTGGTGAGCAGGTCGACGAAGCCGAAGCCTGGCGCATCATGGACCGCGCCGTGGAACGCGGCGTGGATTTCTTCGATACGGCCGAAATGTATGCCGTGCCGGCCCGTGAGGCCACCTGTGGCGCGACGGAGTCCATCATCGGCCGCTGGCTCAAGGCCCGCCCCGGCATGCGCGAGCGGATCACGCTGGCCAGCAAGGTGGCCGGCCCCTCGCGCGGCATGCCCTGGATCCGCGAAGGCTCGGGCCTGTCGGCGCAGGACATCGTGCGCTCCTGCGACGCCAGTCTCGAGCGCCTGCAGACCGAGGTGATCGACCTCTACCAGATCCACTGGCCCGAGCGCCATGTGCCGGCCTTCGGCGGCATGTACTACGACCCCGCCAAGGAAAGCTCGCTCACGCCCATCCACGAGCAGCTGCAGGCGCTCGCCGGTCTGGTCAGGCAGGGCAAGATCCGCCACATCGGCCTGTCCAACGAGACGCCTTATGGCGTGCACGAGTTCGTGCGCCTGGCCGAGCAGCACGGACTGCCGCGCGTGGCCTCGATTCAGAACCCCTATTGCCTGGTCAACCGCAGCTATGAAAACGGGCTGGACGAAACCTGCCACCGCCTCGAGGTGTCGCTGCTGGCCTATTCGCCGCTGGCGTTCGGCCTGCTGACGGGCAAGTTCGACCAGTTTGCGCCGACCGAGGAGGGCGCGCCCAAGCAGGCGCGCATCGCCAGGTATGAATCGGTGCAGAGACAGCGCTGGGGCCGCCCCGATGCGCTGGCTGCCGCACGCCGCTACAACGCGCTGGCTCAGCAGCATGGCCTGACGCCGGTGCAACTGGCGCTGGCCTTCTGCTACACCAAGTGGCAGGTGGCCAGCACCATCATCGGTGTGACTTCGGTGGCCCAGCTCGACGAGGATCTGAATGCCTGGGGCACGCAGCTGCCAGCCGAGCTGCTGGCCGCAATCGATGCCATCCGCTGGCAGATGCGCGACCCCGCTGTCTGAGGGTTTTATTGAGGGAAAATGGCCGCTGGCCCATGTGGAGCATGTGCCAGCAGCTATCAAGATTGAATCATGGCAAAAAAAGACAAGAACGCCCATGTGAGCGAAACGCCGGCCACGCAGATGCTCAAGGCCCACAAGGTGGAGTTCACCGAGCACCCTTATGACTATGTGGAGCATGGCGGCACCGAAGAGTCGGCGCGTCAGCTGGGGCTTAACGAGCATGCGGTCGTCAAGACCCTGGTGATGCAGGATCAGGATGCCAGGCCGCTGATCGTGCTCATGCATGGCGACTGCAAGGTATCGACCAAGAACCTGGCGCGCCAGATCGGGGCCAAGAGCGTGGAGCCCTGCAAGCCCGAGGTGGCCAACCGCCACAGCGGCTATCTGGTGGGCGGCACCTCGCCGTTTGGCACCAGGCGCGAAATGCCGGTCTATATCGAGGAAACCATACTCGCGCTGCCACGCATTGCCATCAATGGCGGGCGGCGCGGCTATCTGGTGCAACTGGCCCCTGAGGTTTGTACCCGTCTGCTCGATGCCCGGCCGGTGCACTGCGCGCTGGCAGAATAGGGGGCTAGCCAGCCGGGGGCAGACGCCGGCTGGCAAAAAACGCAAACAACAAGGACTTACGCCAATCAGGATGCACAACGGGCATGACGGTCTACAAACCGCCGTCCCTGATCCGGGTTGCGCAAGTCGTGACAACAATCGGTGCCGTCGACCTTGGTTGGCGAGCCTTAGGGCCAGTCTCTGGCCGAGGAATTCCTTTGAACGCCCTCTATCCCGTTATCGCCGTCATCGCGGCCTATCTGATTGGTTCGCTGTCCTTTGCCGTCATCGTCAGCCGCGTCATGGGCTTGAACGACCCGCGCACCTATGGCAGCGGCAACCCCGGGGCCACCAATGTGCTGCGCTCGGGCAGCAAGGCGGCTGCGGCCGTCACGCTGCTGCTGGATGCACTCAAGGGTCTGGTGCCCGTGGTCCTGGTCAAGGCCTTCGGCGAGCCGTTCGGTCTGGGCGACAACACGGTGGCACTGGCCGGCCTGGCGGCTTTCCTGGGCCATCTGTATCCGGTGTTCTTCGGCTTCAAGGGTGGTAAGGGCGTGGCCACGGCGCTGGGCGTGCTGCTGGGCATCAGCGGCTGGCTGGGTCTGGCGACGGCGCTGACCTGGGTCATCGTGGCCGTGTTCTTCCGTTACTCCTCCCTGGCCGCGCTGGTGGCCTCGGTGTTCGCGCCCGTGTACTACGTGCTGTGCAGCGGCATCGTCTGGGATGCGGAAACGCCCATCACTGCCGCGATTGTGGTGATGGCGATCCTGCTGGTCTGGCGTCATCGCGAAAACATCCAGCGCCTGATCGCCGGCAAGGAGTCCAGGCTGGGCCAGAAAAAGACCGAGGGCGCCAAGCCTGCAGAGGGCGCGGCCCGCAAGAGCGGCAAGAGCAAGCATCGCTAGGGCGCGGCTGCTACATTTCGCCGAGGCCGCCTTCAGGCCTCTTCCATTCAAGCGCAAGAAGCTCCTGATTAAATAGCAAAAAGATATGGCTTCCAGCCCGTCGCAGCGCGACTACAGCGCCCCCTGTCCTGGTTGTGGCGCGCCGGTCCACTTCGCGAGTGCGCAATCGAGTTTTGCCGTCTGCGAGTTCTGCCGCAGCACCGTGCTGCGCGATTGCGAGACGCTCAAGCGCATTGGCTCCATGGCCGAAGTGTTCGAGGACTACAGCCCGCTGCAGCTGGGGGCCTCGGGCATGGTCAAGCGCAACGGCAAGC
This sequence comes from Comamonas sp. C24C, assembly GCF_053345995.1. Taxonomy (NCBI): domain Bacteria; kingdom Pseudomonadati; phylum Pseudomonadota; class Betaproteobacteria; order Burkholderiales; family Comamonadaceae; genus Comamonas; species Comamonas sp. C24C. Next base: position 415,220 of record NZ_JBKFBC010000002.1, read on the forward strand.
CCGAGCCCTTCAGCATCGTGGGCCGCGCGCAATACAAAAGTGCGGCCGGCAGCTGGTCGGAATGGGTGGCTGCGCTCAGCAACGGCGAGCTGGCCTGGCTGAGCGAGGACAACGGCAGCTTTGTCTTTGCCGTGAACTGGCAGCCGCCGGGCTGGAAGGTGACCGAGTTCCAGCAGCGCGAATGGCGCATGGGCCGTGAGCTCAAGGCCGGCACGGAATCCTTCACCGTCACCAGCATTCAGGATGCACAGCTGATGGCGGCTCAGGGCGAGCTGCCCCAGTTGCCCCAGCTGGGCAAGAGCTTCAAGCTGGTGGAGCTGCGCAGCGAGAAGAACCAGATTCTTTCCATCGACTTCAGTGACAAGACACCGGCCTTCAGCCTGGGGGCCGCCGTGGCGCTGGAGGCATTGCAGATGCAGGGCCTGCGCAGCAGCGCCCAGCAAAAAAGCCAGGGGCGTCACTTCAACTGTCCCAAGTGCGGTGCCGTGGTGCCCGTGCGCTTCGACACCACCAAGGCCCTGAGCTGCCCCAGCTGCGGCAGCCTGATCGACATGTCCAAGGGCATGGGGGCGGAGCTGAGCTATGCTGAGCAGCGCAGAAAGGTCAAGCCTCTGATTCCGCTGGGCAGCGAAGGCACGCTCGACGGCCTGAAATGGCAGGTCGTGGGTTTTCAAAGGCGCAGCGGGCGCGGCCTGGGCGAGGATGAGGACGACAGTTTCACCTGGGACGAGTACCTGCTCTACAACAAGAAGGCGGGCTTTTCGTTCATCGTCGATTCGGAGGACGGCTGGAGCACGGCACGCGTCATCACGGGTGCTCCCAAGCTCAGCAAGAACGGCGCCACGGCGACCTATCTGCAGCGCAAATACCAGCGCGACTATGCCTATCTGGCCGAGACGGAATATGCAGAGGGCGAGTTCTACTGGCCCGTCTTCAAGGGCGCCAAGTCCAGCAATGTGGACTTTGCCAATGGCGGCAAGCAGTCCACGCTGGCGCTGGAGACCGCCAATCAGGAAACCACCTGGACCCACGGGCAGCGTGCGTCGGCAGAGACCATTGCCCAGGCCTTCGGCACCGGCAAGCTCAAGGACCGCTCCCAGGTCAGCCCGCTGTCGGGCAGCGGCTTCAGCTGGGGCACGATCCTGTTCTGGCTGTTCCTGCTGCTGTTCATACTGCCGTTTCTGCGCGCCTGCATGTCCAGCCCCAACTGCGATCCGCGCACCGACCCCAACTGCAGCTACAGCCGCTCCAGCAGCGGCTCCTATGGTGGCTATACCTCCGGCGGAAGCCACAAATAGCACCCCCATCTCATTCGAGGAGAGAGATCATGTTTGACTGGTTCAACCCCCAGAACTTCTTCGGCTCCATCATCTACGCCTTGGTGGGCGTGGTGGTGTTCTGGCTGTGCTTCATCATCATCGACAAGATCACGCCCGTGGACATGTGGGCCGAGATCGTGGAGAAGCACAACAAGGCGCTGGCCATGGTGGTGGCGGCCATGTGCCTGGGCATCAGCATCATCGTCGCTGCGGCGATTCACTAAACACCCCCTGAGGCGCCCGCGCCTTCCCCCTCTCTCGCTACGCGGGAGGGGGACGACTGCATCGCTGCGCGGCGGCGCTTGCTGGCAGTCTCTCGTTTGCAGCGCGCCGGGTCTGAGCTTCAGAGTCCAATTAGAAAGTACCTTTGATGACTTCGATGGTGGCCGAGGAGCATAGCGCTGGCCAGGGGCCTCGGCCCATTGATGTGGCGCTGCTGGCCAGCGTATTCGTGATTGCGGCCTGCGGTCTGCTCTATGAGCTGGCAGCAGGGGCACTGGCGTCCTATCTGCTCGGCGATTCGGTGCTGCAGTTCTCCACCATCATCGGCACCTATCTGTTTGCCATGGGCATCGGCTCATGGCTGTCGCGCTATTTCGAAGACCAGCTGCCCGCGCATTTCCTGCGTGTGGAGCTGATGGTGGCGCTGGTTGGCGGTGCCTTGCCGGCCGTGCTGTTTCTGGCCAATGCCTATGCGCCGGGTGCGTTCCGCTTTCTGCTCTACGGCATGGTGATGGTGGTAGGCACGCTGGTGGGGCTGGAGATTCCGCTGGTGATGCGCATCTTGAAGCGCAATGCATCGCTCAAGGATCTGGTCTCCAAGGTGCTGACCTTCGACTATCTCGGAGCCCTGGCCGTGTCGCTGGCCTTTCCCATCGTGCTGGTGCCCAAGCTGGGGCTGGTGCGCACAGGTCTGCTGTTCGGCTTCATGAACGCAGCCATTGCGGTCTGGGCCCTGGTGCTGTTCAAGCATGAGCTGCGCAATCTGCGTGCCCATGCCTGGGCCTGCGCGCTGGTGCTGCTGGCTCTGGGCGGCGGCATCGCGGGCGCGGATCAGCTGACCCGGCTGGCCGACGACCATTTCTACCAGGATCGCATCGTGCTGAGCAGCAGCTCGCCCTATCAGCGCATTGTGGTGACACAGGGACGTCAGGGCGCGCGCCTGTATCTGAACGGCAATCTGCAGTTTGCCCAGAGCGACGAGTACCGCTATCACGAAGCGCTGGTCCACCCCGCCATGGCCGCACATGGTGCACCGAAGAAGGTGGTCGTGCTGGGCGGCGGCGACGGCATGGCCGTGCGCGAGGTGCTCAAGTATCCGGGTGTGGAATCTGTCGTGCTGGTGGAGCTGGACCCGGCCATGACCGATCTGTTCAAAAGCAATGCCATGATGACGGCGCTCAATGGCAATGCGCTCAACGATGCCCGCGTGAGCATCGTCAATACCGATGCGTTCCACTGGCTGCAGCAAAGCGCCGAGACCTTCGATGTGATCGTGGTGGACTTTCCCGATCCCACCAACTTCGCCATAGGCAAGCTGTTCACCAATAGTTTTTATTCGCTGCTGGACAAGCGTTTGGCGGCCAGCGGCTATGCCGTGATCCAGACCACATCACCGCTGATTGCGCGCCAGAGCTTCTGGACCGTGGTGCAGACCGTGGAGTCCGTGGGTCTGACGGCCAGGCCCTATCACGTGCATGTGCCCAGTTTTGGGGAATGGGGCTTTGTGCTGGCCAGCCACCGTCCCTGGCGCGAGCCCGAGACCTTGCCTGCCGGCATGCGTTTTCTGACCCTGCCCACGCTGCGCCTGATGTTTGACTTCCCTCTCGATATGGCGCGCGTGCCGACCGAGGTGAATCGCCTGTCCAATCAGGTGCTGGTCAACACCTATGAGCGCGAGTGGGGCAAGGTGGAGCATTGATGCGGGCCGATCTGAAGCGGCGCGACTGGCTCGGGCTGGCGGCTGCCGGCGCTTTGGGCGCAGCGGGCCTGGCCGGCTGCAAGCAGCCAGCGACCAGGCTGGAGGATTTGCCGGGCGGCTTCAGTGGCGTGGCGCTGGAGCGCGGTCATGGCCTGCGCCCCTTCTGGCAGCGCCTGGCGCAAGGGCTGGAGCTGCCCGCACCTGCCGTAGTGCACCGGGCACCGGTCGTGATAGCGGGCGGCGGCATGGCCGGGCTGGCGGCGGCGCGCGCGCTGGAGCTGGCGGGCGTTCAGGGCGCAGCCTTGCTCGATACCCAGACCGCCATGGGCGGCAACAGCCAGGGCGGGCAGGTCAAGGGCATCGCCTGCCCCCTGGGCGCCCACTATCTGCCCGTGCCCGGCGACGATGCCCATGAAGTGCAGGACTGGCTGGAGGAACTGGGCGTGCGCCAGCGTGCAGCCGGCCGCTGGCGCTATGACGAGCGCTACCTCTGCCATAGCCCGCAGGAGCGCTTGTACTGGCAGGGCGGCTGGCATGAGGGACTGCTGCCGGTGCAGGGCGTGAGCCAGCGCACGCTGGAGCAATATGCGCTGTTTGAAAAACTGGTCGAGGCAGCGTCTCGGGCCGCAGCCTTTGCCATGCCTTCCATCCGTGTCTGGCAGCGCGCAGCGGGTCTGCCTGCCGTCCACGCCGAGCTGGATGCGCAGCGCTTTGACCAGTGGCTGACGGCACAGGGACTTGATGACGAACGTCTGCTCTGGTATCTGGACTACAGCTGCCGCGATGATTTCGGCGCCGGTTTGAGCCGCGTCTCTGCCTGGGCGGGGATTCATTATTTCGCCAGCCGTCATGGTTTCCACGCGCCGCGTCCTCAGTCAGAGCACGATAGCGAAGCGGACGGCGAGCAGGTGCTGACCTGGCCCCAGGGCAATGGCTGGCTGGCCCAGCAACTGGTGGCGGGACTGAAGGCCACGCAGCTGCAGGCCGATTGCAGTGTGCTCGCCATCACCGAGGATGCGGGCGGCGTGCAGATCGAGGTCTATCACCATGGCCGTCAGCAGCATGAACGCTGGCTGGCGCACCATTGCGTGGTGGCCTTGCCCAGTTTTGTGGCCGCACGCGTGCTGCGCGATGCGCCCGATTTTCTGCGCACCGTGTCGGCCCGCCTGGACTGGGCGCCCTGGCTGGTGGCGAACATCCATATCGACCGGCCGCTGGCCGACTATCCGGGGGCCGAACCTGCCTGGGACAATGTGCTGTACCGCGACGGCAATGCGGGCGGGCTGGGCTATGTGGATGCGGGCAATCAGCGGCTGGACCGCGTCAGCCGCCAGCCCACGGTGCTGAGCTACTACCAGGCGCTGGGGGACTGGGCCGATGGGCGCAGGCAATTGATGCAGCAACCGTTTGCCTTCTGGCGCGACCGCATCGTGAACACGCTGAGCGAGCCGCACCCCGATCTGCTGCAGCATGCCACACGCATGGAAATCACCCGCTATGGCCACGCCATGGCGATTCCGCGCCCTGGTGATCAGCGGATATTGAGCGAAATCGCCCTAAAGTTCAACGCCAGCAAGCGAAAGCTGCTATTGAACGGGGAGCGCGTGGAGGGTCTGCCCACACCTGCAACGGCACGGCTGAGCTTTGCGCATGCGGACTGGGCCGGCTATTCGGTGCTGGAAGAAGCGTTCACGCGCGGCCACCATGCAGGGTTGATGGCGGCACAGGGCATCTAGAGCGCAAAGCCTCAGCGTCTGCTGCCCGGCAGCTTGACCATACGGTACAGCTCGGCATTGCCGCGCGCGCTGTGAATGCCCAGCTGTGCCATGGAGCGCAGATCCAGATCCAGCGTCAGCGAGGAACGCGCCAGTGCCGAGGTGATCGCCGGCCTGCGCCCGTCCAGATGCCAGATAGGCGGGTACATGCTGTGGCCATCACTGTCGATCACGCTGGCTATCTGGGGCTCCTCCAGGCTTTTGCCACGGCGCAGCACGACGGCCACTTCGCCATTGATCAACTGCACATAGGTGCCGGGGGGGTACAGACCCACGACATCGATCAGGGCCTGCTTGACTTCGTCGGCGTATTGTCCGCCTTGCTGCAGCACCTGCAGCGACTCGGTGGCAGAGCGTCCGCTGCGGGTCTTGCGCGGGCTGATCAGGGCCGCATAGCGATCCACCGTGCCCAGAATGCGCACCAGGCGCTCCAGCGGCTGCAGCTGTGCCAGCGGCGCGGGCTGCAGCACCACATGGTGGTATTGCACGGTATCCAGCCAGAGCTGGTCGCGCACCATCAGCCGCTCCAGCGTCAGGCGGCCCTCGGTGGGGTGTTGCTTGACGGCTTCGGCCTGCTGGCTGTTCAGCGGCGTGCGTTGCTCGGCCAGCTGGTTTTGCAGCACGGTCATGCCGATATTCATGGTCAGCGCGGCGCGAATCAGTGTGTCGCGCTCGGGCTGGGGCAGGCCCAGCTCCTTGGCCAGGATGTGGCACAGCCCTGCGCAGACCACCGCATGAGAGGGGCTGTAGCCCACGGTGGTCGAGCTGGCACGCTGAAACATCAGATACAGCGCGGCGTCGCTGTCCTGGGTGATGAGGTCCTGCAACCATAGATCGAGCTGGTGCAGCTTGATGGCAAAGCCGGGAATGCGCAGCGGCTCGGTCAGCAACAGCGCCAGTGCCGCCTCCAGGTCCGACCACAGGCCCAGCAGGTCTTCGTAGGGGTCGTCGTAGCGTGCTTGCATGGGCGTGAGGCGGGTTCAGTTCTTTTCCAGAACCATCTCATTGCCCCTGCGGGTCATCTGAAACTGGGTCAGCAGATTGTTGCCCAGCAGCACATAGGGCATGGATTGGGGGGCGACGACGGCGTCCATGCCGTAGACCTCCATTTCGCCCAGCTTGACGCTGTCGAGCTTGATGCGCCAGCCCTGAGCAGTGCCGTTGGCGGTGCGCATCAGTACGGGGACGCCCTGTTCGTAGGGCAGGCCCATGCGATCGGCATCGGCACGGCCTATGGCAATGGTGCTGGCACCGGTGTCCACCATGTACTGCATGGTTTTGCCATTGATATAGCCACGATCGATGAAATGCCCGCGCGAGTCGGCGATCAGGACCAGCCTGCCAGAGCGCGCGGCGCCGCCAGTGCCGCCCCGGCTGCCCACGCTGACCGGAGCATCGCCCAGACGCACGGTCTGGCGCCGGCCCTTGATATCCACCACGGCGGTGTCGCCGCTGATCTGCAGCAGGCGCACTTCCCTGTGGCTTTCGTTGACGGCCAGCGCTTTGGGGGCGCTGCCATCAATGACCAGCAAGGCCTTGCTGCCCAGCACGCCGGTCAGTGCCACGGACTGGCCCCAGACGGAGCCGGCGGCTAGGCCTATCGACAGCAGAAGACCCATGCGGCGCAGGCCGGAGGCCCCCGGCCAGGGCATTGGCGGGTCGCTCCGCACGGCGGCAGAGGAGCAGGCAGCGAAGCTGCGCAGCAGGGGTTTCATTCAATCGCGGAAGTTGTTGAACGACAGGGGATGGTCGGCCAGGTCCTTGCGGATCAGGGCCATGGCCGCCTGCAGATCGTCGCGCTTGGCGCCGGTGATGCGGACCTTCTCTTCCTGAATGGCGGCCTGCACCTTGAGCTTGCTTTCCTTCATCAGCTTCTGGATCTGCTTGGCCAGCTCGGACTCGATGCCGTTCTTGACCTTGATGAGCTGCTTGACCTTGTCGCCGCCAATCTTCTGGGCCTTCTGGATGTCCAGGAAGCGCACGTCCACGTTGCGCTTGGTCAGCTTGTTGCGCAGCAGGTCCTCGACTTGCTGCAACTGAAACTCGGCATCACCGTACATGGTGATTTCCTTGTCCTTGAGCTCGACGGCGGCCGAAGTGCCCTTGAAGTCGAAACGGGTGCCAATTTCCTTGGTGGCGTTGTCAACGGCGTTCTTCACTTCGACGAAATCGGCTTCGCAAACAGTGTCAAAAGAAGGCATGTGTAATTCCTATCAGTATTAGAGCGGTAAACAGCCACAGTGCGCCGGGCCGTGATCTGCTGCTTGCCAGCAGCGGAGCAGGCGCAGTGCGACAATTGGGTGGATGTTAGTCGAGAAAAATGTTCCCCTGCAGCATTGCAACACCTTTGGCATTGCCGCGCGCGCCGAAACACTGGTGCGCATTCGTAGCCAGGACGATATCCGCCAGTTCCTCGCCGACCCGCTATGGGGCCGGCAGCCTGTGTTTGTCCTTGGCGGTGGCAGCAATGTGGTGCTGACGGGCGATGTGGCCCCGGTGGTGCTCAAGATGGAAATCATGGGCATGCGGCTGCTGCACGAAACCGACAGGGACTGGATTGTCGAGATCGGCGCCGGTGAGCGCTGGCACGATATGGTGGCATGGACACTGGCCCAGGGCTATACAGGTCTTGAGAACATGGCGCTGATTCCCGGCACGGTCGGCGCGGCCCCGGTGCAGAACATCGGGGCCTATGGGATTGAGTTGCAGGATCGCTTCGATTCCCTGGATGCCATCGATCTGGTGACCGGCGAGCAATTCAGCCTCAATGCCGCGCAATGCGCCTTCGGCTACCGTGACTCGGTGTTCAAGCATGCACCGGCCCAGCCCAAGTACTGGCCCGTGACCGGCTCGGCGGCCGTCCCGCGCGGTCTGGGTCTCAAGGGGCGGGCGGTGATCACCCGCGTGCGCCTGGCGCTGCCCAAGAGCTGGAAGCCGGATCTGGGCTATCTCGATCTGCAGCGCAAGCAGGCCGAAAAAGGCATAGAGCAGCCGACTGCGCAACAGGTCTTTGAATGGGTCTGCGAGATCCGCCGCGCCAAGCTGCCGGACCCCGAAGTCATCGGCAATGCAGGCAGCTTCTTCAAGAACCCCACGGTGACGACCGAGCAGTGCGCGGACATCATCGCGCGCGAGCCCAAGATTGTTCACTACCCGATGGATGACGGCTCCATCAAGCTGGCGGCCGGCTGGCTGATCGATGCTTGCGGCTGGAAGGGTAAGACCATGGGGCGCGCAGGCGTCTATGACAAGCAGGCGCTGGTGCTGGTCAACCGCGGAGACCGCAACAGCATAGACGCCAGCGTGACCGGCGGCGAGGTGATGACGCTTGCCGGGGCCATCCAGACCAGTGTCTACGAGCGCTTCGGGATTCGCCTGGAACCCGAGCCGGTGGTGATCTGAACCTGAGAGAGCCCATAAAAAATGGAGCCCAAGGGCTCCATTTTTGAGAGCGGCAACGGCTTACTTCCAGAATGCCGGGCGCAGCAAGATACCGGAGATGCGGTAGGGGGCCTTGGGCTCGACCGCCAGCTCCATGGGCACGAAGCCCTTGGTGCAGCTCAGCAGCACGCTGGTGGCCAGAGGCGTGGAGCTTTCCATGCGGCCGACCGTCTGGCAACTGCCTACGCCGGTGCGCACCGAATCCAGGGCTTTCTGCACGGTGTCGATGGGAGAGTTCTTGAGGAACTCCTCGTTGAAATTGCTGGCGGCCAGCTTGGACTTGCCGTCCATGGCCGCCACTACGGCTTGCAGGCGTTTGCGCAAGGCGGCGTCAGCGGCAGCTGCATCCACATTGGCAGGGGCTGCCTGGGCTGCAGGTGCAGCCTGTGGTGCGGCGGCCTTGGCGGCATCGGCTGCTGCGGCATCGGGCTGGGCCTGCGCTGCAGTCATGAAGCCGGCGGCAGCCAGCAGGGCGGTCAGACAAACAGCATTGCGTGTTTTGGTGGAGATCATTCCGTTGAGCCTTTCGTCAAACAACGAGAGGCACTGTAAACCTTCTGCAAGCTTTATTTCGCCAGACAGCAGGCTGTTTTTGTGAATGAATGGCAAAGACCTGGTGCAGGCTGTGACGGTGGTGCGACTTTGTTGCAGCGCAGACAAGCTTGTTTGTCAGGGTTACTGCTTGCCGGGACGGCTTGCGCACTGCCTAAAATCTGTTGCACTGCAATAGCTCAATTGACGACGGGGCAGACCCCCAGAACATAAAGGACTTGCAATGCAAGAAAGCAAAGAGGGCAAAGACGGTGATGTCCAGGCGGGGAAGCAGCGAATCATCAAGAAGTACCCCAACCGTCGTCTGTACGACACCAATACCTCTTCATACATCACGCTGGCCGAAGTCAAGCAACTGGTCATGGACAGCGAGCCGGTGGTCATCAGGGATGCCAAGTCCAATGAAGACCTGACGCGTTCCATTCTGTTGCAGATCATTCTGGAGGAGGAGGCCGGCGGGGCACCCATGTTCTCCGAAGCGATGCTGGCCAACATCATCCGCTTCTATGGCCATGCTATGCAGGGCTTCATGGGAAGCTATATCGAAAAGAACGTGCAGATGTTCACGGACTTCCAGAGCAAGCTGGCGGGCCAGTCCCAGGGCGCGAATCCCGAAGCCTGGAAGCAGTTCATGAGCATGCAGCCTCAGGCCATGCAGGGTTTGATGGGCAGCTATATGGAGCAGTCCCAGAACATGTTCACCCAGATGCAGGAGCAGATGCAAAAGCAGACAGAGCAGATGCTGGGAGTGTTCGGCATTAAGCGCTGAACGTTCAAATACTGTTCCAGAGCGGGCCGGCGGCCCGCTTTTTTTATGGCCGCTGCGCTGGCCTGCCTGCGCTAGTCCCAATTGACGATGTTCTTGAGTGTCTCCGGCCGAACAATGATTTCGTTGCTTCGCAATTGCGAGTCGGCAAGGAAGAAGAACGACAAGAGAAGTTCAATGACAGGTAAATGCATGGCAATGCATCCAAGGAGACTAGGCATGAAGTTAGGAGTGGGGCCCCGTTCGCTGGTGGTCTTGGCTGCAGGCACGTTGTTGGTGGGGGCGGTCTGGGCCAAGGCAACGCCTGATGAACTGGCCAGGTTGGGCAAGTCGTTGACATGCACGGGCGGAGAAAAGGCGGGCACGGCCAGCGGCGTGCCGGAGTTCACCGGGAAATGGCTGGGCACGCCACCCGGCATTCAATACAACCCGCATGCGGGCCAGCATCCGGTGGACCCTTATGCCAGTGAAAAGCCTTTGTTCACCATCACGGCAGAGAATCTGGCCCAGCATGCCGAACGCCTTACAGAAGGCCAGAAGGCCATGTTTGCCAAATACCCCAGGACCTATCGCATCCCGGTCTATCAAGGGCATCGCGACTTCCGCTTCTCGGATGCCGTCTGCGCGGCTGCCAGGAAGAACGCCCAGGAGGCCGTGATGAATGCCGACGGCCAGGGCACCACGGGGGCGGTCAAGGGCGCGCTGCCCTTTCCGTTTCCCCGCAGCGGTCTGGAGCTGGCCTTCAACAATCTGCTGCCATCACGTGCCTTTACCGAACATACGCTGCGTGACAACGCCAATGTGCTGGCCGATGGCAGCATCGTCTGGGGCCGGGCCGACAACCGCGCTTTCAGCCAGGTCAACGATCCGGCCAATGCCGGGCAGCCACTGAGCAGCCCCATGTCCCAGGGCATGAATGCGGTCAGACTGCCCGAGCGCGAGAAAGGCGGCGTCAGCGTGGTTTCCGAGCCGGTTGAATTTGGCAAGGAAAAGCGCCTGGGCTGGAGTTACGACCCCGGCACGCGCCGGGTTCGCCAGATTCCCGAATACGGTTTCGATCAGCCTCTGTCGGGCACCGGTGGCAAGCTGACCATTGACTCCGACCGCCTGTTCAACGGCTCGCCCGAGCGCTACCACTGGAAGTCGCTGGGCAAGAAGGAAGTCTATGTGCCGGCCAATGCCTACAAGATTCACGGCAGCAGCGTGAAGTATGCCGATCTGCTCAAACCTGGCCATGAGAACCCCGACTACATGCGCTACGAACTGCGCCGTGTCTGGGTGCTGGAGGCTTCGCTCAAGGACGGCTATCGCCACATGTTCGGCAAGCGCTTACTGTTCCTTGATGAGGATACCGGTCAGGCGCTGATGAGCGATTACTACGATGCGCGTGGTCAGCTGTGGCTGCAGGCGGTGGTCAACCATTACTACGCCTTCGACGCCAGAATCTGGCATGCGGGCACCAGCTTCTATCACGACCTGAACTCCGGCGGCTATGTGGCCTACAACCTGTTCCAGGAGCGCTCCCAGGGCCCTGTGCTGAACAAGGGCAATATGACCGCAGCCATGTTCACGCCCGAGGCGGCGCGTAACGCCGGCAACTGATGAACATGAATCCGGCAAACAGCCTGGGGTGCACATTGGTGTGGCTGCGGGCTGTCTGCCGGCCAGGCTAGGAGGCGCTTGCGCCTCCTTTTTTGTGTGGCAGTGGCAATGCCCTGTTCAGGGCCGAGAAAAAATCACGAGGAGACAGAGGATGACAAATCGTTTGCAGGGCAAGGTGGCCCTGGTCACTGGTGGCGCCAGCGGCGTGGGGCTGGAGGTGGTGAAGCTGCTTCTTGCCGAAGGTGCCAAGGTCGCATTCAGCGATATCAATGAAGCGGCAGGTCTGCAACTGGCGGCGGAGCTGGGCGAGCACGCCATGTTCGTCCGCCATGACGTGAGCAGCGAGACGGACTGGAAGCTTGTGATGGCGGCGGTGCAGCAGTGTCTGGGCAGGCTCGATGTGCTGGTCAACAACGCCGGCATCCTGCTGCCGGGCGACATGGAAACCGGGCGTCTGGAGGATTTCAGCCGCCTGCTCAGGATCAACACCGAGTCGGTCTTCATCGGCTGCCAGCAGGGCATTGCGGCGATGAAGCAGGCCGGCGGCTCCATCATCAACATGGCTTCGGTATCGAGCTGGCTGCCCGTGGAGCAATATGCGGGCTACAGCGCCAGCAAGGCGGCTGTGTCCGCGCTGACGCGCGCTGCTGCGCTGAACTGCCGCAAGCAAGGCTATGCGATTCGCGTCAATTCCATTCACCCCGATGGCATCTATACGCCCATGATGCAGGCTTCGCTGCCCAAGGGTGTGAGTCAGGAAATGGTCTTGCATGATCCCGAGCGCAATCGCGGCGGACGTGCCTATATGCCTGAGCGCATCGCACAGCTGGTGCTGTTTCTGGCCAGCGACGAGTCCAGCGTCATGAGCGGCAGCGAGCTGCATGCCGATAACTCTATTCTGGGCATGGGGCTGTAGATGAGGGCTTGAATCCGGCAGACAGTCACGAAGGCCTTGAGTCATTTCAAGGCCTTCGTCGTTTTGCTGAGTAGGATGACGGCGCTGAACGGCAAACAGGTGCGCGTTCAACGTTCCAATTCGCTCGAGCTTTGAGAAGGTGTTTCATGAAACTGGGCTACACAATCGTCTATGTCCCCGATGTCCCGGCATCTCTGGACTTCTTTACCCGCGCATTCGGCGTGCAGCGGCGTTTTCTGCATGAATCCGGAACCTACGGCGAGCTCGAGACCGGGCAGACGACGCTGGCATTTGCCGCCCATGAGCTGGGTGGGCTGAATTTTCCGGGAGGCCATGTCGAAGCGCACAGCTCCGCCAAGCCATTGGGCTTCGAAATCGCGCTGGTTACGGAAGATGTCGAGCAGGCCCATCGAAACGCGCTGAGCGCCGGCGCTGCCGAGATGGCCGCACCGACAGCCAAGCCCTGGGGCCAGGTGGTGTCCTATCTGCGTTGCCCCGATGGCTGTGTAGTGGAGCTCTGTACGCCCATGACTGCCTGAGCCAAAGAGGCGCTTGGTCGTCGCCTGGCAGCCCGGTGACTTCAGTCAAGCGCGAGCTGCATCGGAAGCCGTCTCCGGCTTGAGGTGGTTCGATATGTTTTTGATAGCTGGCAGCGCTTGGTGGATAAGGCATTGCTTCGATATACTCGCCTCTTTTTGCGAACAGGAGAAGCAATGCTTGCGAGATGGTCTGGTGCTTTGGTGCTCTCGGCTTGGCTCTCGGTCTGGGGTTGTGCCCAGGCCCAGCCCAGCGACACGGTCAACTCCGCAAAGACCGGCGATGTCGCGGCACAGTACGAGTTGGGCAAAGCCTATCTTTACGGCAAGGGTGTGGAAAAGAATGCCGACGATGCCTTGCGCTGGCTGAGGCTGGCCGCCGATCAGCAGCATGCGCCGTCCCAGTATCTGTTGGGCCTGGTCTATGTGCTGGGTGCCGAAGGCGTGAAGAAAGATCCTGAGGCAGGCCTGGCACGCATTCATCAGGCTGCAAACGCTGGCAATCTCGATGCTCAGAACCTGCTGGGTACGATATATCTGAAAGGCGAAGCGGTTGAGAAGGATGCCGCAACAGGTGTCGCATGGCTGGAGCGCGCCGCGCAACAGGGCTCTGCAACAGCACAAAATAGCCTGGGCTTTGTCTACCGCAAAGGCGAGTTGGTTGCCCAGGATCTGCAGGCTTCGTTTCGCTGGTATCTGATGGCGGCGCAGCAAGCCGATGTGCTCGCGCAGTTCACGGTTGCCGAGATGTACTACCTTGGCGAAGGCGTAGAGAAGAACCATGCCGAAGCCGCGAAATGGCTGACCCCGCTGGCAGACAAAGGCGTGCAAAAAGCCCAATTGCTGCTGGGTAAGATTTGCTTCGAAGGCCAGGGCGTGGCCCCCGACTACAAGCGAGCCGTGCTGCTCCTGCATGCTGTAGCCATACGCGGCTCGGGCGAGGCCTACTATGAACTGGGCCGCCTGTTCGAGCAGGGCGAGGGCGAGTATCGCAACGATAAGGAAGCGATCGCCTATTACACACAGGCGCTGAAATACCAGCATGCGGCCGCCGCCGAGCGCCTGCAGCAGCTTTCCGCGGCATCTGCCGAAGCCGGTTCGTTTGTGCAGTCCATGGAATACATGGAAAACCTGAACTCGGCGCTCAAAGGCAATGTCCTGGCCCAGTACAACGTTGGCGTCTTCCAGTACCTGGGCAAGGGTTTCGACAAGCCCAACTATGCCGAGGCTGCCAAATGGTTCGCCATGGCAGCCGAGCAAGGCTATGCAAAGGCCCAATACAACCTGGGCACTCTGTACGAGAGCGGCGATGGTGTGGGCAAGAGCATGGCGCAGGCGCTCAAGTGGTACCGTCTGGCCGCCGAGCAGCAGGATGCCCCGGCCCAATATGCCTTGGGCACCTTGTACCGGGATGGTCAGGGTGTGAAAAAGAACACCAGGCTCGCGCGTGAATGGTTGCAGCGTGCTGCCGCCCAAGGCCATGCACCGGCCAAAAAGGCCTTGGCACAGCTCTAAACCGACAAGCGGGGCCGTTTCGCGGGCCCCGGCTTGCCAGCGCGAGCACGGCTAGGCCGGCTCCGAGATCTCGATGAGGTTCAGGTCGGGGTCACGCACATAGATGGAACGGATCTTCGATGTGGCACCGGTGCGCATCACAGGGCCTTCGGCGATGGGAACCGACAACTGCTGCAGATGCGCGATGACCTCGTTCAGAGGCACCGAGGCCAGAAAGCATAGATCCAGGGCACCGGGCACAGGAGTGTGGGCCTTGGGTTCGAACTCGCGCCCCTTCACATGCAGATTGATCTTCTGCAGGCCGAAGACAAAGGCCTTGCGCTCCACGGGCGGGGTGCCGCCGATGAAGGACTCCAGCCGCATGCCCAGGACTTCGGTGTAGAAGTGTATGCATTGGGCTTCGTTGGCCGTGGTGAGTACCAGGTGGTCAAGGTGGCTGATCATGGCAAGACTGCTCTGGATTGTGAAAACGAATGGGCTGCACGTTGCACTGGCCGAGTATGACCGCGCTGCAGCGGCAGGCATGGCGGCCCGCAAGTTCTGCGTTCAGAGGGGCGTTGGCGCGTCCTGGCGCATGACGCCCTGCAAAAACGCCTGCTCTGCAAGCTGCGCCAGCGGCGCGCGGGGGATGCGGCCGCGGCGCTCGCCGTCGATCAGCGCGATCACGGTTCCTAGCCAAAGCTCGGTCAATGTTGCTGCGCTGAAATCGATGCGGAATACGCCTTCCTGCTGGCCGCGCAGGAAGAAAGCGTCGACCTTGGGCTCCCAGATCGCATTTTCCTCCATGGGCTTTTCGACCTCGTTCCAGTAATAGGTCAGAAACAGCGTGAATTCGCGGTGTTCGAGATGCTTGGCATTGAGGCGCTTGAGGGCTTCGAGCACCGGTCCTTCCTCGATGCGGGCTTCGTCCAGTGCGTTGTCCAGCGTGCGCAGGCTTTGCTCCAGCAGGCGCTTGATCAGCAGATCGCGCGTGGGGCAGAAACGGTAGAGCGTGGCCTTGCTGATGCCAATGGCCTTGGCCAGCTCCTGCAAGGTGGCGCGTGGGTGGTTGACCAAGGCCAGGGCCAATGGGGGGAGGATTGCTGTGTTGTCGTGGGGGGCTGTTGTCATTCGTAGCTCCGGTTGGGGCGGATACGGATGAACCTATTTTGATTTAACCAGCGAGTCTAAAAGCAAGAGCTGGCAACTTTACACGCCAGCAAAATATAAAGAATCAATATAAGTCTTAATGAATCAAATTTGATTCAAAAAACTTTTTCGTGCATCATGCGCGTCTTTCAAGATTTGACAAGACTCAAAAGCCATGAAGACGAAAAGCCAGAATGTGCGTGCCTGGCCGGCCCTGGCCGCATTGGCGGCCGCAATGATGTTGAGCGGTTGCATCCAGTCGGAAGCGGGTGGCCAGCCCCAGGAGCTGCCGCAGGTGGATGTGGTGACCGTCAAGCCCAGGGCGCTGAGCCTCAGCGCTGAACTGCCCGGGCGGATCGAGCCTGTGCGCGTGGCCGAAGTGCGTGCGCGTGTACCGGGTATCGTGCTGAGCCGCCATTTCAAGGAGGGCGCCGATGTGAAGGCCGGCGAGGTGCTGTTCAGCATCGACCCGGCGCCGCTGCGCGCTGCGCTGTCGCGGGTTCGGGGCGAGCTGGCGCGAGCCGAGGCTGCGCTGTCGGAAGCGCAGTCCGTGGTGCACCGTTACGAACCGCTGGTGGCGCAGGAAGCCGTGAGCCGCCAGGATTTCGACAGCGCCAAGGCTACGCTGCACAGTGCCATGGCCACGCGTCAATCGGCCCAGGCCGAAGTGGAGGCGGCACGCCTGAACCTGGAGTATGCGACGGTGAAAGCTCCGATCGCCGGCCGCATCGGCCGTGCCCTGGTGACCGAAGGTGCCCTGGTTGGCCAGGGGGAAGCGACAGCGATGGCGGTGATCCAGCAGCTGGACCCCGTCTACGCCGATTTTCGCCAGTCTGCCGCGTTGGCCACGCGCTGGCGTGCCCGGCAGCTGCAGGGCCAGTCTCCACGCAACACTCCGGTGACGCTGGTGGCTGATGGTCTGGATCAGAAACGCCAGGGACGGATGCTGTTCTCGGATGTGACGGTGGATCGCGGTACCGGCCAGCTGGCGCTGCGCGGTGAATTCCCCAACCAGGATGGCTTGCTGCTGCCCGGCATGTATGTGCGCGTGACCCTGGGCCTGGGCGAGGATCCTGCGGCCATTCTCGTGCCTCAGCGCGCGGTGCAGCGCGGCGCCGACGGATTGGCCCATGTGCTGGTGCTCGACGAGCAGAACATGGTGCAGTCCCAGAAGGTGAGCACCGGTGCCATGTACGGCTCCGACTGGCATATCACCGAGGGCCTCGAGGAAAACGCCAGGGTGGTGGTCGGAGGCCTTGCGGCAGCCGTGCCCGGCACCAAGGTGCAGATCCGGGCGGCCGCTGCAGCTGAAACTGGCGTCGTCAAAGACTCTGAAGCCACTTCAAAAAAATGAGCAATATGCGCTGATTCTGAAAGCGCTGAATGCCAAAAAAGACAAGCCTTATTCAAGGATAGATGATGTCCCGGTTTTTTATTGATCGCCCCAAGCTGGCCTGGGTGGTTGCGATCTTCATCCTGCTGGCCGGCCTGCTGGCGATCCCGGCCTTGCCTGTGGCGCAGTTTCCCAATGTGGCGCCGCCGCAGATCTCCATCTCGGCAACCTATCCGGGGGCGTCAGCCACCACGGTGATGGAATCGGTGACCAGCGTCATCGAAGAGGAGCTCAACGGCACCAAGGGGCTGCTGTACTTCGACTCGTCCAGCGGCGCCACGGGCCTGGCCGAAATCACCGCTACCTTCGCGCCGGGCACCGATCCCGCACTGGCCCAGGTCGAGGTGCAGAACCGCATCAAGAAGGCCGAGGCCAGGCTGCCCGCCTCGGTGATGCAGATGGGCCTGCAGGTCGAGCAGGCCAGCGCCAACTTCCTGCTGATCTATTCGCTGACCTACAAGGGCGACGACAGCGGCAAGAACGAGGTCCGTCTCTCCGACTATGCGGTGCGCAACATCAATAACGAGATCCGCCGCGTGCCCGGTGTGGGCAAGGTGCAGTACTTTGGCGCCGATGTCGCCATGCGGGTCTGGGTCGATCCGCAGAAGCTGCTGGGCTACGGCCTGTCGGTCGCGGACGTGAATGCGGCCATTGCCGCGCAGAACGCCCAGGTGCCGGCAGGCAGCTTCGGCAGCCAGCCCGGATCGTCCGAACAGGAGCTCAGCGCCACGATTGCCGTCAAGGGCACGCTGAGTTCGCCCGAGGAGTTCGGCCAGATCGTGTTGCAGGCCAGGGCCGATGGCTCGGCCGTGCACCTGGCCGATGTGGCGCGTCTCGAAGTCGGCCAGCTAGATTACAGCTTCGCCTCGCGCGAGGACGGCCACAAAGGAGTGGCGGCCGCCGTGCAACTGGCACCTGGTGCCAATGCTATGCAGACCGCCAAGGCGGTCAAGGCGAGGCTAGCCGAGCTGTCGCAGAACTTCCCGGACGATATTCAGTACGCCGTGCCCTATGACACCTCGCGCTTTGTCGAAGTCGCCATCGGCAAGGTGATCCAGACCCTGGTCGAGGCCGTGGTGCTGGTGTTCCTGGTGATGTGGCTGTTTCTGCAGAACCTGCGCTATACGCTGATTCCCACCATCGTGGTCCCGGTGTGTCTGGCCGGCACCCTGGCGGTGATGTATGCGCTGGGCTTCTCGGTCAATATGATGACCATGTTCGGCATGGTGCTGGCCATCGGCATTCTGGTCGACGATGCCATCGTGGTGGTGGAGAACGTGGAGCGTCTCATGGCCGAGGAGGGCCTCTCGCCGCTGGCTGCCACGGTGAAGGCCATGCAGCAGGTCTCGGGGGCCATCGTCGGCATCACGCTGGTGCTGGTGGCCGTGTTCCTGCCTCTGGCCTTCATGAGCGGCTCGGTGGGCGTGATCTACCGTCAGTTCTCGCTGTCGCTGGCGGTTTCCATCCTGTTCTCGGGCCTGCTGGCGCTGACATTCACGCCGGCACTGTGCGCCACGCTGCTCAAGCCTGTTGCCGAGGATCACCACGAGGAGAAAAAAGGTCTCTTCGGCTGGTTCAACCGCCACTTTGCCAAGCTGACCGAGCGCTTTTCGCTGCTCAACCAGCGTCTGGTCAAGCGCACGGGCCGCTATATGCTGATCTATGCAGCCATCGTGGGCGGACTGGGCTTTGCCTACACGCGCATGCCCGAGTCCTTTGTGCCTTATGAAGACATGGGCTACTACATCGTCAGCGTGCAACTGCCCCCTGGTGCGACCGAAGCACGCACGGAGGCCGTGGTGCGCGACATGGAAGCCTATGTGCAAAGCCGCCCCGCCACGGCTCAGGCCGAGTTCCTGATGGGCTACAGCTTTTCGGGCATGGGGCAGAACGCGGCCATGGCCTTCGTCACGCTCAAGGACTGGTCCTTGCGTGGCAAGGGTCAGGCGTCGTGGGACGAGGTCCAGGCCTTCAATCAGCGCTTCGGCAGTCTGTCCGATGGTGCGGCCATGGCGGTGGACCCGCCACCCATCGACGGCCTTGGCAATTCCGGCGGCTTTGCGCTGCGTCTTCAGGATCGCGCCAGTCTGGGCCGCGAGGCCCTGGTTGCCGCGCGCGACGAACTGCTGAAGAAGGCCAATGCCTCGCCGGTGATCGCCTACGCGATGATGGAAAACCTCGAAGATGCGCCGCAGCTGCGCCTGGACATAGACCGGCGCAAGGCCCAGGCCCAGGGCGTGAGCTTCGCGAGCATCAGTGCCGTGCTGTCCACGGCCTATGGCTCGGCCGTGATCAACGAGTTTCCGAACGCCGGACGCCTGCAGCGTGTGGTGGTGCAGGCCGACACGGCCGCGCGCATGACGCCCGAAGCCCTGCTGCGCCTGTATGTGCCCAATGCCCAGGGCGAGCAGGTGCCGCTGGCCTCGTTTGCCAGCGTGGAGTGGGAGCAGGGGCCGGTGCAGATCTCGCGCTACAACGGCTATCCGGCCTTCCGAATCGCGGGCGACGCCAAGCCCGGCCACACCACGGGTGAGGCCATGGCCGAGCTCGAACGCATTCTGGGCGAGATGCCGCGCGGCATAGGTTACGAGTGGACGGCACTGTCCTATCAGGAAAAGGCCGCTGGCGCTCAGGCCCCCAAGCTGTTCGCACTGGCCATCGTGGTGGTGTTCCTGCTGCTCGTGGCCCTGTACGAAAGCTGGAGCATTCCCGCAGCCGTGATGCTGATCGTTCCCATAGGCGCGCTGGGCTCGGTGCTGGCCACTTCGGCGCTGGGTCTCTCGAACGACGTGTACTTCAAGGTCGGTCTGATCACCATCATCGGCCTGGCGGCCAAGAACGCCATCCTGATCGTGGAGTTTGCCAAGGACCTGCACGAGCGTGGCCATTCGCTGACGGAGGCCGCATTGCAGGCAGCCCGTTTGCGCTTTCGCCCCATCGTGATGACTTCGCTGGCCTTCATCCTGGGGGTGGTGCCGCTGGCGCTGGCCACCGGCGCGGGGGCCTCCAGCCAGGCCGCCATCGGTGTCGGCGTGATCGGCGGCATGCTCAGCGCGACCTTGCTGGGCGTGTTGTTCGTGCCCATCTTCTTTGTCTTCGTGCTATCGCTGCGGCGCAAGCGTCGCGCGGTGCCTCAGGAGAAAAATACAGACTCCGAAGGAGAATCCGCATGAACCGGCATGAAACCATGCGCAGGGCGGCGCTGACGCTGATCACCGCGGCACTGGCAGGCTGCTCTTTTGCACCGACCTACGACAGGCCTGCTGCGCCCATCCCTGGCAGCTGGAGTGCGGCCCCGGGAGCCACACTTGCATCGGCGCAGAGTTTGCACTGGAAGGATTTCGTGATCGATGAGCGCCTGCGCTCGCGTATCGAAACAGCGCTGGCCAACAACCGCGATCTGCGCCAGACGCTACTCAATGTGCAGACAGCACGCGCGGCCTATCGCGTGCAGCGTGCTGATCAGCTGCCCGGTCTGGAAGCGCAGGCCAGTGGCAACCGCCAGCGCCTGCCTGCCGACCTGAGCGGCACAGGAGCGGCCAGGGTGCAGAGCAACTATCAGGCTGGCGTCGGGTTGATGGCTTTCGAGCTTGATCTCTTCGGCCGCGTGAGCTCGCTATCCGAGGCTGCGCTGATGGAATACCTGGCTACCGAAGAGGCCGCGCGCAGCGTGCAGATCAGTCTGGTCGCCGAAGTGATCCAGGCCTCGCTGGCGCAGGACAGCGCGCGGCAGCGCCAGGCCCTGGCGCTGCGCACCTTGCAGGCGCGCGAGAAGGAGTGGCAGTTGATGAGCGAGCGCAGAAAGACCGGCACGGCCAGCCGCCTGGACGAGCAGGAGGCTCAAGGCCAGCTCGAACTGGCGCGCGCCGAAGTCGAGCGCTTGTCACGCGAGCTGCGCCAGGCGGCAAACGCGCTGGATTGGCTGGTGGGCGACGGCTCGGTCCAGGCGGCAGCGGATCTGAGCGCTGCTCCCCTGGTGCAGGAGATTGGTGCCGGTATGCCGTCCGATCTGCTGGAACAGCGCCCGGACATCCGTGCAGCCGAATACCAGCTGCGTTCGCGCAATGCGAGCATCGGCGCTGCGCGGGCTGCATTCTTTCCGCGCATTTCGCTCACGGGCTCCTACGGCTCGACCAGTGCCGAGCTCTCAGATCTGTTTGCCGGTGGCCAGCGCTCCTGGTCCTTCATGCCGCAGCTCAGCCTGCCGATTTTTGATGGCGGCCGCAATCGCGCCAATCTGGAGATCGCGCAGCTGCGCAAGGACATGGCGATAGCCGGTTACGAGCGCAGCATCCAGACAGCGTTTCGTGAAGTCAGCGACGCGCTGGCCTCCGTCGAGACCCTGAGGCGCGAGGAGCTGGCCCGCCAGCGGCTGGTGCAGACCAGCGCGAATACGCTCAAGCTCGCCGAGCTGCGCTATCGCGCCGGGCTGGACAGCCATCTGCGTTATCTGGATGCACAGCGCACGGACTTTGCGCAGCAGATGGCTCTGATCGAGGTCAGTACGCAGCGGCAAATGGCCCTGGCCACGCTGTTCAGGGCACTGGGCGGAGGCTGGCAGTCGCAGCAGGGGGCTCAGAGCTGAGTGCACCCAGGGGCGGTGCATCGGGTACCGCCCCCGAACCTCGGTGGGCAGGGTCCACCCCGTGAGCCGGAGATGGCTGCCAGGCAGGGCATCCCGGAAAAACCACAGCTATTTCAGCTTGCTTGTAGATCGATAATAATTCTCATTATCAAAATAAGTAAGCTGTTGTATCTTGTCATACCCATCCCACTCCTTGACCGACATGGCCGCGATCTATGGAGAGCATCACCCCTGGCTTCTTGGATGGCTGAGGCGCAAGCTAGGCGGGGCGGATCATGCCGCGGATCTGGCACAAGATACTTTTGTGAGAGTGCTGGCGGCCCAGGCCGAGCAGCGCGCGCTGGTATTGCGCGAGCCGCGAGCCTATCTGACCACGGTTGCGCGCAATCTGCTTATCAATCATGTGCAGCGGCTGTCGCTGGAACAGGCATGGCTGGACGCGATGGCCCAGCTACCGGAGCCCCTGGCGCCTTCGCCCGAGCAGCAGTTGCTGGTGCTGGAGGCATTGCATCAGATCGATGCCATGCTCAACGGCCTGCCACCCAAGGTGCGTGAGGCATTCTTGCTGTCTCAACTCGATGGCCTGACTTACGCGCAAGTGGCGCAGCGCCTGGATGTCACGGTCCGCACCGTCAAGCGCTATATGGCGCAGGCCTTCGAGCAGTGCATCTTGCTGGTGGTCTGAGCATGTCCGCTTCACCGTCCCCGACCCTGGCTATCGACCCGAGCGCAGCGCGGCAGGCAGCGCAGTGGCTGGTGCGGCTGCACGCCGATGAAGGCGATGCGACGCTGCAGGCAGAACTCATGCAATGGCGCAACTCTGACCCGCGCCATGAAATCGCCTGGCAGCGCGCCGAACGGGTGCTCGGCCAGTTGAATGCAAGCCGGGCCGGCAAGACGCTGGGTGTGCTGAGCGCGACGGCCCTGCGCGATGCGAGCCGGTCGCAGCGGCGTGCCGTCACGCGGCTACTGGCGACTGTGATCGTGGCAGGGCCTGTCAGCTATGGCGCCTGGCGTCTTGCGCCCTGGCATGAATGGTCGGCGGATATGCGTACCCACACGGGCGAGCGCCGTGAGTCGACGCTGGCCGACGGCAGCAGAATGCAGCTGGACACCGGCAGTGCCGTCGACATGGTGTTCACATCGTCGGAGCGACGCCTGATCCTGCGTGCGGGCGCCATCTGGGTACAGACTGCTGCCGATGCCGCGCAGCGGCCGTTTCTGGTCCAGACGGCGCAAGGAACGGCACGCGCGCTGGGAACGCGCTTTACCGTGCGTATCGCTCCGCCTTCTGCGCCGACGGACCGCAGCTCCCTGGTTGCGGTTCAACAGGGGGCGGTGGAACTGATCCCCGCCAACGGCGGCGCGGCGGTGCGCATCGATGCGGGGCAGCAGGCGCATATGAGTGCAGAGCATGTGGACGCGCCCGAAGCCGCCGGCCTTGACGCCGATGGCTGGACGGCAGGGGTGCTCTATGCAGAAAAGACGGCGTTGGGTGTCTTTGCTGCCGAGCTCTCGCGCTACCGTCCGGGCATTGTGCGCTGCGATCCGGCGGTGGCAGCCCTGCCGGTGAGCGGAGCCTTTCAGCTGCGTGATACGGACCAGGCACTGGCGGCGCTGGCGGCCTCCTTGCCCGTCAGGGTTCTGCAGCGCTCGCGCTACTGGGTGACCATCGTGCCACGCTGAGGCGCTCGATTTATTCCGCTTCCATGTCCCCTTTTGGCGGGACGCCGGTCATACAAGAAAGGCAACACATTTATCGGCGTTTTTAAGAAGGGTTACTCCATGGCCATGGCACAGCATTTTTGCGGGCAGACTTCGCTACTTTCCTCGTCCATCCTGTCCGTCGGCGGCCAGGGATTCAAACGGAGTGCCGTGCAAGCCGGGCTGATACTGCTGCTGGGCATGGCCGCTGCCGGCGGTGTTCAGGCTCAGTCTGGCCAGAGCTTTCCGAGTGAGTCGGAGCGGCGAGAGTACAGCCTGCCTCGGGGGCCATTGAGCCAGGCCCTGGCGCGTTTTGCGGGCGAGTCGGGGGTGACGCTGTCTGCGGACTCTGCACTTTCCGGGGAACTTCAGACTGCAGGTCTGCATGGCAGGTTCGCGGTCGCAGAGGGCTTTGCTCAGCTGTTGCGCGGCACGGGGCTAGAGGCTGTCCAGGCCCAGCCTGGCGTTTTCATCCTGCGCAAGAGCACTGCGGCTCCTGTAGCGGCCGGCACGGCCCCCAGCCTGGCGGAAGTGCTGGTGACTGCGCCGGCCGAGGTGTCGACCTTCTCGGAGGGCACGGGCTCCTATGCGGCACAGCTGGTCACCATCGGCAAGAGCGCGCAGAGTCTGCGCGAAATTCCGCAGTCGGTTTCCGTCGTGACACGTCAGATGCTGGAGGACCAGAATATCCAGAGTCTCGATGACGCCATGCGCACCGTGCCTGGCGTCACCGTGGAGCCCGGCAGCACCGGAGGCAATCATGGCAATTTCTATCTGCGCGGCTACGCGGTGGATACCGTGCAGGTGGACGGCATCAACAACCCGGCCAGCACAGGCAATGATCTTTCGAGCGGATTCGGCATGGCCATGTACGACCGTATCGAAGTCCTGCGCGGCCCTGCCGGACTGTTCCAGGGCGCCGGCGATCCTGGCGGCTCCATCAATCTGGTGCGCAAGCGCCCAAAGGCGCACAAGGAGTTCAGCACCCAGCTGTCGGCCGGTTCGTGGAGCCGCTATTACGCCGAGGCGGACATGACGGGGCCTCTGAGCAGTGATGGACGCATACGCGGGCGTCTTGTCACGGCCTACCAGGACCAGGGCTCCTTTGTGGATCATGTGTATTCCAGGAAGCCGCTGATCTATGGTGTGCTGGAGGCCGATCTCACGCCATCGAGCACGCTCACCGCCGGAGCCAGCCATCAGCAATACAAGGGGCGTCCCGCATTCGGGCTGCCGGCCTATCCGGATGGGCGCCTGCTGGACATTCCGCGCTCCAGCTATCTGGATCCCATCTGGAATCACATCACCGAACGCAATACCGAGTACTTCGCAGAACTGCAGCATCGCCTGGACAACGGCGGGCAGATCAAGCTCAACGCCAGCTACCGTGAGCAGGACGAGCCCTCGCGGCTGTTCGGCTGGTCGGACTGTGCAGCGGACCCCGCCAGCGGCGACAGCTGCCTCATCAGCTGGGCTTACCGTAGCCACTGGAAGACGCATGGTCTGGACGGTTTCATCAGCACGCCGTTCGCCGCTCTGGGTTCATCCAACAACGAGCTGACGCTGGGAGCAGACTATCGCAAGGTGCACAAGAGCTTCAAGTACGGCGGCGGCGATGGTGCTCCGATCAACATCTTCGATCCTGACAACAACGTTCCCAAGCCGACGAACTACAGTTTCTCCAATGGCAACGACAACCGCACGGAGCAGTACGGGCTGTATGGGCGGGTCAATCTGCGCCCGGTCGGCGGCGTGCTGCTCAGCATGGGTGGGCGCATGACCTGGTGGGATAACCATGCGGTCAATCGCAACGCCTATTTCAACCAGTTCTCCGAAACCAGCACGCGCATCAGCAGCAAGTTCACTCCTTATGCGGGTGTGGTGTTCGATCTGAGCGAGCAGCTGTCTGCCTATGCCAGCTACACCCGCATTTTTGCGCCGCAGACCGCCAGCGATGCCGACGGCATGACATTGCGTCCACGCGTGGGCCAGCAATACGAAGCAGGTGTGAAGGGCGAGTGGCTGAACAAGCAGCTCAATGCCCGTGCGGCGATTTTCCGCATGGAGGACACCAATCGAGCGATGACCGACCCGGCAAACCCGCTGTTTTCGGTTGCCGCAGGCAAGATGCGAAGCCAGGGGGTGGAAGCCGAAATCAATGGCCGCATCGCGGCGGGCTGGAATCTGGCTGTCGGGTATGCGTACACGCAGACCAAAACCCTGGAAGGAACGCCGGACGAGAAGGCCCAGCTCTATACCTTCATCGCTCCGCGCCACAGCTTCAATCTGTGGACGCGCTATCAGTTTGGTTCGGGTGCCCTGGAGGGCTTCAGCCTGGGGGGCGGTCTGCGCAGCACCAGCCGCATGTACCGCCTCAATGGCGATGTGAAGTTCTCGCAGGGGCCGGTGACCACGGCTGCGCTGCAGATCGGCTACCGCTTCAACAAGCATCTGGATGCAACGCTGACCGTCAACAATGTCTTTGACAAGGTGTATTACCAGCGTGTCTGGGCGGCCTATGGCTCCAACTACTATGGCGAGCCGCGCAATGTGATGCTGACGCTGCGCGGCAGGTTCTGAGCGCCTGGTTCAAGGCGAACCCTGGATCCGGCCTGCAGATGCCGTGGCCCGTGAAAGCCCGGGATGCAGCCCGGTTCTCGGGGCCTTGCTGGCAGGCAGATCGTGCGCTGCGTTTTTCAAGCCGGCCCGAAAATGGCCGGGCTCGACTTTTACGATTCGGGCCCCTGGCATTGGCCGGTGCCGGGCAGGATATGCAAGAGGCTATTACCGTACCGTGAATTCAAATCGCATTCACGGTCGAATACGCCAAAAAGAAAAAAGGCCTTGAATTGCTTCAAGGCCTTTTATCATTTGGCGGAGCAGGCGGGATTCGAACCCGCGGTGGGCTATTAACCCACACACGCTTTCCAGGCGTGCGACTTAAACCACTCATCCACCGCTCCACAGCGATCCCAAAAATACTTCATTGCTGAAGTAAAAAACCAAGTGTGGTCGACTTGATTTTTAAATCTGGCGGAGCAGGCGGGATTCGAACCCGCGGTGGGCTATTAACCCACACACGCTTTCCAGGCGTGCGACTTAAACCACTCATCCACCGCTCCGTGTGATGAAGCCGCTATTCTAACCAGAAATTTCGACCTCAAAATGAAAGTGCAGAAAGTTCTTTTCTGCACGGCGCATCAAGCGAGGCGGTCAGGCGTTCTTGCCCACCTGCACCATCTTCATGGCGGAGGCAATCAGGCCGGAGACTTCGGTCATGTTTGCAGGAATGACCAGGGTGGTGTTGGAGTCTGCGGCCACCTTGCTGTAGGCCTCCACGGCGCTTTCAGCCACCTTGAGCTGCACCGCCTGCTCGCCGCCGGGCTGGCGGATGGCCGTGGCCACGCGCTCCAGCGCCTGTCCGGTGGCTTCGGCCACGGTGGTGATGGCTGCGGCCTCGCCCTGTGCCTTGTTGATGGCAGCCTGCTTTTCGCCTTCGGAACGGGCGATGAAGGCCTCGCGCTCGCCGGTAGCGATATTGATCTGCTCCTGGCGGCGACCTTCGGACGCGGCGATCAGGGCACGCTTTTCACGCTCGGCCGTGATCTGGGCCTGCATGGCGCGCAGAATTTCAGCGGGCGGTGTCAGATCCTTGATCTCGTAGCGCAGCACCTTCACGCCCCAGTTCAGCGCGGCTTCGTCGATGGCATTGACGACCTGGGCGTTGATCATGTCGCGTTCCTCGAAGGTCTTGTCCAGCTCCAGCTTGCCGATCACGCTGCGCAGCGAGGTCTGGGCGAGCTGGGTGACGGCCATGATGTAGTTGGACGAGCCGTAGCTGGCGCGCATGGGGTCGGTGACCTGGAAGTAGAGAATGCCGTCCACGGTCAGCTGCGTGTTGTCGCGCGTGATGCAGACCTGGCTGGGCACGTCCAGCGGAATTTCCTTGAGGCTGTGCTTGTAGGCGATGCGGTCCACGAACGGGATCAGAAAGTTCAGGCCGGGCGTGAGCGTGCCTGCATATTTGCCCAGACGCTCCTTGACCCATGCATGTTGCTGGGGAACCACCTTGATCGAGCGGACGATGAAGATGACGGCAATGATGGCGATGGCGAGAGGGACTGCGTAATCCATATTGTCTCCAGCCCTTGTGGGGCGTTGATGTGAAGAAAGAGAGCGAGGCGTTCCAGCGCCCAGCATAACCATGCCGGGGCTGAGCGGTGATCAGATCTTGTCAACCAGCAGCCGGTTGCCGATGACTTCGGCCACGCGGTGGGGGCCGGGAATGGGCAGCGCGCCCTGGCGTCCCATGACGGTCCAGGTGGCGCCTCGATAGCGGACCTGGGCCGTGCCGTCGGTGTTCCACTGCTCCACGACCACGGTTTCACCCACATCCATGTTGACATCGCGATTGCTGGAGGCGGGCTGTCGGCGCGGGCTGCGCTTGCGCAGCAGATAGCAGACGAGGACGGCGCCCGAGCCCAGCAGCGCTGCAGTGACGATCTGGCTGTTGGTGCCCATGCCGAAATGGGCACAAAGCGCACCGGCAATGGCGCCAAGGGCCAGCATGAGGAGATAGAAAGTGCCGGTCAACAGCTCCGCAATGACCAGCAAACCTGCAAGCAACCACCACGCGGTGGAGTGATCCATACCTGAGCTCCTCTTAAGGCCTGTATTTAGTGCACCACATTCTGGGTTAAAAACAGCCTGTTTCAAAGCCGCAATAAGGATATTCCTTACACTTCGCGGCTGTTTCGTTTTTTAGGCCTGATTGGTACGGAGGCTGTTCATGAAGTTTCGCTTTCCCATCGTCATCATCGACGAGGACTATCGTTCCGAGAACACCTCGGGACTGGGCATTCGCGCCCTGGCTCAAGCCATTGAAGAAGAGGGCTTTGAAGTCCTGGGCGTGACCAGCTATGGCGACCTGTCGCAGTTCGCACAGCAGCAAAGCCGGGCCAGTGCCTTTATTTTGTCGATCGACGACGAGGAATTCCAGCTCGGCGGCGACAAGGACCCCATCATTCACAGCCTGCGCGACTTCATCGGTGAAGTGCGCCGCAAGAATGAGGAGGTGCCCATCTATATCTACGGCGAGACCAAGACCAGCCGTCACCTGCCCAACGACATTCTGCGTGAGCTGCATGGCTTCATTCACATGTTCGAGGACACGCCCGAGTTCGTGGCCAAGCACATCATCCGTGAAGCCAAGAGCTACCTGGAGAGCGTGCAGCCCCCGTTCTTCAAGGCACTGCTGGACTACGCCGAAGACGGCTCCTACAGCTGGCACTGCCCCGGTCACTCGGGTGGCGTGGCCTTTCTGAAGAGCCCCGTGGGCCAGATGTATCACCAGTTCTACGGTGAGAACATGCTGCGCGCCGACGTCTGCAATGCCGTGGAAGAGCTGGGCCAGCTGCTGGACCACAACGGCGCCATCGGCGAGTCCGAGCGCAATGCGGCACGCATCTTCAATGCCGATCACTGCTACTTTGTGACCAATGGCACATCGACCTCCAACAAGATCGTCTGGCACCACACCGTGGCACCCGGCGATGTGGTGGTGGTGGATCGCAACTGCCACAAGTCCATCCTGCACTCGATCATCATGACGGGTGCGATTCCGGTGTTCCTCAAGCCGACGCGCAATCACTTCGGCATCATCGGACCGATTCCGCAGAGCGAGTTCTCGGTCGAGTCCATCCAGGCCAAGATAGCCGCCAACCCCCTGCTCAAGGGCGTGGACGCCAAGGCCGTCAAGCCCCGCGTGCTGACGCTGACGCAGTCCACCTACGACGGCGTGCTCTACAACACAGAGACCATCAAGGGCATGCTGGACGGCTATGTGGCCAATCTGCACTTTGATGAGGCCTGGTTGCCCCACGCTGCCTTCCACCCCTTCTATGGCAGCTATCACGCCATGGGCAAGAAGCGCAAGCGTCCGGTGCACTCGGTGGTCTATGCCACCCAGTCCATCCACAAGCTGCTCGCCGGCATCAGCCAGGCCTCGCATGTGCTGGTGCAGGACAGCCAGACCGAGAAGCTGGACCACCCGCTGTTCAACGAGGCGTATCTGATGCACACCTCGACCAGCCCCCAGTACAGCATCATCGCCAGCTGCGACGTGGCTGCCGCCATGATGGAGCCGCCCGGCGGCACGGCCCTGGTGGAAGAGTCGATTGTCGAGGCACTGGACTTCCGCCGTGCCATGCGCAAGGTGGAAGACGAGTTCGGTGACGACGACTGGTGGTTCGAGGTCTGGGGCCCCGAAGCCCTGGCCGAGGAAGGCGTGGGCACGGCCCAGGACTGGATCATCCGCGGCACGGACGCATCGACCAAGACCCGCTCCAAGAAGAACGGCAAGGAGTTCGACAACTGGCACGGCTTTGGCGATCTGGCCGATGGCTTCAACATGCTGGACCCCATCAAGTCCACCATCGTCACGCCCGGCCTGGACCTGGACGGCGACTTTGCCGACACCGGCATTCCCGCGTCCATCGTCACCAAATACCTGGCCGAACACGGCGTGGTGGTCGAGAAGACGGGTCTCTACTCCTTCTTCATCATGTTCACCATCGGCATCACCAAGGGCCGCTGGAACACCATGCTGACGGCGCTGCAGCAGTTCAAGGACGACTACGACCGCAACCAGCCGCTGGCGCGCATCCTGCCCGAGTTCTGCCAGCAGCACCGCCGCTACGAGCGCATGGGCCTCAAGGACCTGTGCCAGCACGTGCACGAGCTGTACGCCAAGTACGATATCGCACGCCTTACGACCGAGATGTATCTGTCGGATCTCAAGCCCACGATGAAGCCCTCGGATGCCTATGCGCATATCGCGCAGCGCAAGACCGAGCGTGTGGAAATCGACCATCTGGTCGGCCGCACCACCGTGGGTCTGGTCACGCCTTACCCGCCCGGAATTCCGCTGCTGATCCCCGGTGAAGTCTTCAACAAGAAGATCGTGGACTACCTGGTGTTCGCGCGCGAGTTCGCCAAGGAGTGCCCGGGCTTCGAGACCGACATCCATGGTCTGGTGGAGCTGGAAGACGAAAACGGTGAGATCCGCTATTACGCCGACTGCGTCGCGGAGACCAAGTCCGTGCCCGCCAAGAAGGCCCCCGCGGCCAAGAAGCCTGCAGCCAAGTCCGGCGCGGTCAAGGCGGCAGCCAAGCCCGCGGCGAAGACGGCGGCCAAGGCCGTAGCCAAGCCTGCGGCAAAGCCCGCCGCCAAGACGGGCAAGGCTTCGCCCAAGGCTAAGGCTTCTGCGCCTGCCGACATGGATGTGCGCGTGGCCGGAACCGCCGCCAAGCCGGCCCGCAAGGGCAAGAAGCCGGTGCAGGTGGGCGATGCCGGACCGTTTGGTCGCACGCTGTGACGCACCGATGATTCGTTGACGCGAATCGCTGTGCCAAGACAAAGCCCGGGGTGCTCTGCATGCCGGGCTTTTTCATGCCGGATATGAAAGAGGTCATGCGTTCACCACTGTCGATGACTGCTGCAGACCAGCGCCTGTGGCGGGTTCCGGCCGCCTGCAGCCTGGCCTGGGCGCTGTTCATGCTGTGGGGTTGCCTTAATGAAACCGGCGCCAGCGGCGGCCTGATCCTGAGGCTGTTCCCGTTTCTGAATGGAATGGCGTATGCGGACAAGCTGGTGCATGCGAGTCTGCACGGCGTGCTGGCCACGCTATTGTGGTGGGCGGCAGTGCTGCGTGCGTGCAGTCTGGGTCGGGCCTGGACGCTGGCGCAGGCCGCATGCGTGGTGGGGCTGTGCGCGGCCTATGGCGGCCTGATAGAGGGTCTGCAGTCGTTTCTGACTGTCACGCGCGGCGCTGAATGGCTGGATGCGCTGGCCAACACCTTGGGCGCCGGCCTGGCCGCGCTGTTCTGGCAGAGGCTGGGGTCACGGTGGCTGTATCCACCAAAAATGTAGCAGCTACCGCTTTGTCTCACTTGTTTTCAAGGTCCATTCATATGGAAAACAAGATGAGGCAAGCGGAAGCTGCTTTTAATTGAATAGCGTCATTCCAGTGTGATCTTCGCGTCGCGGATCAGCGCGGCCCAGCTGGCCTGCTCCTTTTGCAGATAGGCCTGGGCGTCCTGCAGGCTGCCGCCCATGGGCGTGCTGCCTTCGGACTGCAACTGCTTGAGCACGGCGGGGTCCTGCAGCCCGGTGTTCACTGCGGCATTGATCTTCTGCGCCAGCGCGGCAGGCGTGTTCCTGGGGGCCACGATCAGCTTCCAGTCCACGGCTTCAAAACCGGGAAAGCCGGACTCGGCCACGGTGGGGACCTGGGGCAGGATGGCTAGACGCTTGGCCGAGGTCACGGCCAGTGCGCGCAGGCGCTGGCCCTTGATCATGGGGTAGACCGCCTGGGGCGTGCCGAACATATAGTGGGTCTGCTTGCCCAGCAGATCGGTCACGGCCGGCGCGGCGCCCTTGTAAGGCACGTTGAGCACATCGATCTTGGCCTTGTAGGAAAGCATTTCCCCCGCCAGATGACCCACGGTGCCCGTGGACGCCAGGCCTTGCTTGATGGCGCCGGGCTGGGCCTTGGCCGCGGCAATCAGGTCCTGCAGCGATTTCCAGGGCGAATCGGCGGGCACGACCAGCACCACAGGCTGCGAGGCCACCAGTGCCACGGGAAGCAGATCGGTCTTGGCATTGAACGGCATGCTGGGCAGCAGCGAGGGATTGATGGCCAGATTGGCGGTCTGTCCCATGCCGAAGGTATAACCGTCGGCCGGTGCCTTGGCGACGGCATCAAGTCCGATATTGCCGCCCGCACCGGGCTTGTTGTCCACCACGATGATCCAGCGATTCGCGGTCGCCATGCGCTCGCTGATCTGGCGTGTCACCGTGTCGGTGCCGCCGCCAGGCGTGAAGGGCACGACCATGCGGATCGACTTGGCGGGCCATTCCCCGGGCTGGGCGCTGGCGCTGCCGCTGGCAACCGCCACGGCCATCAGCGCGCAGGCTGCAATGGCCTGGCGGCGGTTTGCCGGTCGTGCTGCGCAATGGAGGAAAGAGCTGTGTTTCATGGTTTTGTCTCCTGGTGGCTGGAAATTGGGGGTAAGGAATCCCCGCAGGGCGTGCATGGGCGCCCTGTTCTGGGGTGTGCTGAAGAAAGCGGGGCCGTGGCCCCGCGGGGTCGCTCAGTCGGGCAGGCCCTGTGCCAGTGCCTGGGCCTGATCCTGGCTGTAGCCCAGGGCGGTCAGAATCTCCAGGCTGTGCTCGCCGAGCTTGGGTGGCGAGAGACGCACCTGCAGATGCTTGCCGTCCAGGGTCAGCGGCAGCAGCACGGTCTTGCTGTCGCGGCCGTCGGGCAAGGTGATGGGGGCCAGCGCACCGGTGGCGTTCAGGTGCGGGTCTTCGAGCAGGTCGTGCGGACGGGCGATGGGCGCAAACGGCAGGCCCTTGTCCTCGAAGACCTGGGCGATATGCGCTGCGCTGTATCCGGCCATGGTTTCGCGCAGCAGCGGCATCAGCCAGCTGCGGGCCTGCACGCGGTCGTTGTTGCTGCCAAGGCGTGGATCGTCACGCAGCTGGGCCAGGCCGAAGGCATCGCAGAACTCGCGCCATGCGCCGTCGCTGACCACGGCCAGAAAGATCTGCTCGCCGCCCTGGACTTCGAACACGTCGTAGATCGCCCAGGCCGAGATGCGCGCGGGCATGGGGGCTGCGGGCTTGCCGGTCACTGCATACTGCATCATGTGCTGGGCGATCAGGAACACATTGTTCTCGAACAGTGCGCTTTGCACTTCCTGGCCCTTGCCGGTCTTTTCGCGCTGGGCCAGGGCCGCCATGGCTCCCATGGCACCGAACATGCCGCCCATGATGTCGTTGACGCTGGTGCCCGCGCGCAGCGGGTCGCCGGGGCGGCCCGTCATATAGGCAAGGCCCCCCATCATCTGCACCACCTCGTCCAGGGCCGTGCGGTGCTCGTAGGGGCCGGGCAGAAAGCCCTTGTGGCTCACATAGATGAGGCGTGGAAACTGCTGCTTGAGGCTTTCATAGTCCAGGCCCAGCTTGGTCATGGTGCCGGGCTTGAAGTTCTCGGTCACCACATCGGCCGTGGCGATCAGCCGCAGCGCGGCTTCCTTGCCCTCGGGGGTCTGCAGATCCAGCGTCAGGCTTTTCTTGTTGCGGTTGAACAGCGGGAAAAAACCCGAGCCCGAGCCCAGCAGCTTGCGCGTGGCATCGCCGTTGCGGCCGTGGCCCACGGGCTCGACCTTGATGACTTCGGCGCCCAGGTCGGCCAGCATCAGGCCGCAGCTGGGGCCCATGACCATATGGGTGAATTCCACCACGCGGATGCCGGCATAGGGCAGGGGAGCAGCGCCGGTGCTGGCGGATTCGGTTGAGGAGTGCATATTCATCTCTTGTGGTGCCCGGCTCGTCGGCGAGCCGAGGCGTGATCAGTAACGGTGAGGCACAAAGCCCTTGGGCAGGCCCGCGGGTGGCAGCATGCCGTACAGCGCCTCCCCCGGCAGGCCGGCGGCCAGCGTTTCTCGCGCAGCAAGCAATCGTTCAATGTCAATGCCAGTGCGCAGACCCATGGCTTCGAACATGAAGACCAGATCTTCGGTCACCACATTGCCCGAGGCGCCGGGGGCATAGGGGCAACCGCCCAGTCCGGCCTGGGAGGCGTCGAAAGTGCGCACGCCCGCCTCATAGGCAGCCAGGCAGTTGGCCAGGCCCAGGCCTCTGGTGTTGTGCATATGCGCGGCGCCGGCCTTGTCGCCGAGTTCGCTGCGCAGGCGCGTGAACAGGCGCTTGACCTGGGCCGGGTTGGCCATGCCGGTGGTGTCCGACAGCCCCGATTCGTCGGCGCCGGCGGCCACGCAGGCTGCAGCCAGAGCGATCACCTCGTCCTCGGGTACCAGGCCCTGCAAGGTGCAGCCGAAAGCGGTGGATATGCCCGCCTCGATATGCACGGCAGGGGCGATCTCATCGCGCAGCCTGGCGATGGCGCGCACTTCCTCCACCATCTGCGCGGGTGTCTTGCGCACATTGGCCATGGAGTGCGCGGGGCTGGCGGATACGGGCAGCGTGATCTTGTGCGCGCCGGCGCGGATGGCGGCTTCGGCCCCCTTGAGATTGGGCACCAGGGCCATGATGGTGACGCCGGGGTGGGCGGTGGCGTGGCGCACGACTTCGGCGGCATCGGCCATCTGCGGCAGCAGCTTGGGCGAGACAAAGGAGCCGACTTCGATTTCCTGTACGCCCGCTGCCACCAGGGCATCGATCCAGGCATATTTATGGGCCGTGCTCATGGTGGCCGAGACCGACTGCAGGCCGTCGCGGGGGCCGACTTCGCTGATCAGGAGATCGAAGCGGTGGGGGAATGACATGGTTGCCTCACTTGGATTTCATGCTTGCATTGCGGCTGGCACAATGTTTTAATGATGTTCTATCTGATAGAACTTAATTCTTTCTATTGAAATATTGCCTTGCGTCCTGATGCCCTGTCAAGCTGAGGGACAGGAGTTTTTATGCCGCGTAAATCCCTGAATGAATCCGTAGCCGACGAGAATGCCGCGCCTGGCGGTGTGGCCGCAGTGGACCGCGCCCTCAGCGTGCTGAGCGCATTCCAGGATGGCGATGCCGCGCTGAGTCTGGCCGAGCTGGCCGAGCGCACGCGTCTTTACAAGAGCACGGTGCTGAGATTGCTGGCCTCTCTGGAGCATGGGGGCTGGGTTCAGCGCCAGGATGACGGGCGCTATGCGGTGGGCTCGGCCGTTGCCAGGCTGCATGCGGTTTACGAACAGAGCTTTTCGCTGGACAAGCTGGTCATGCCGGTGCTGCGCGCACTGGTTCAGGCCACTGGCGAGAGCGCTGCCTACCATGTGCGCCAGGGGCGCGAGCGTCTGTGTCTGTACCGCGTGGATTCGCCGCACCCGGTGCGCGATCATGCGCGCACCGGCGATCTGCTGCCCCTGGACAAAGGCGCGGGCGGGCGCGTGCTGGTTGCCTTCGATCCGGAGCTGGGGGACTGGTTGAAGAAAAATCGCAACCACTATGCGCGTGTACGGGCTGATGGCTACGAAGCCCTGGTGGGTGACAGGCATAGCGAGATCGCCGGCATCTCTGCACCGGTTTTTCGCCGCAGCGGCGAGCTGGCGGCCGCCCTGACGCTGACCATGCCAGCGCATCGCTATGACGAGCGCTATGTCAAAAACGTGCTGCAGGCCGCGCGCGACCTGGGGGCGCAACTGCCGTAGCCGCTGATGTCGCGGGATTCAGGCGCATGGTCGATGGTCGCAGGCAACGATGAAGTTGTGAGTCACGGGCTTGCCGGCTCGGGCTGAAAGCCCAGCTCGCTGCGCACCCGCATAAAGCGGGCAAAGCGCGGCAGGCCACTTTTTTCATGCAGGCCTTGGTAGCGATAGGTGACCCAGCTGCCGAGCGGAGGCGGGCTTTTGCGCATCTGGGCCGTCAGCCCGGAGCCCAGTGAAAACTGCCGACCGTCCGGGGTCTGCACCAGCAGCGCCCCCGTCATGCCCTGCCATTGCCCGCGTCCGCTTTTGTAGCCTATGACCCGGGCTTCGGCATCATCGAAGGGCTTGAGCTTGAGCAGATCGTCGCTGCGGCCCGAGCGATAGGGTGCGCTGCCCTTGTGCAGCATCAGACCCTCGCCGCCGCCTTTGATGACGGTACTCAGCCATTGCTGCAGCTCCGCCTCCGAGCCCAGCTTGCGCTGCTCCACCATCTGCACCCAGTCCTGGGCAATGGCGTCCACGGTGCGCTGCAGCAGCGGCAGGCGCTGGTCAAAGCTGCCCGGAGCTGCGGGCAGATCGAACACCATGAATCTCATCTGGCGCCAGGCTCGGTCGTCCGGTATGGCCTGCGCCGTGGTGGACTGGGCATGGGCAAACCGGCCGCGTCCGGCCCAGAGCTCGCCATCCATGGGGGTGGCTGGCCAGTCCCGGACAAACCACTCAGGCGCCGCGATCCGCTGCCCGCCACGGCTGACGAGCTGGTGGCCGTTCCAGTAGCCGCGCACGCCGTCCAGCTTTTCGCTGACCCAATAGTCCTGCAGCGGCAGGCCGCTGCGCCAGACCTGGGCCAGCATCAGCGAAGGTGGCTGTGCCGTGGTCTGGGCCAGCACGGCAAAGCCAAGACAGAGACAGGCACAGACCAGCCAGCGGACGCATTCCTGCAGGGGGCGGTGCCGTGGTTCAGGCATGGCTATCTCCCGGTAAAGAGGCAGCTCATGCTAGAGCGCGAAGCCCGTGCTGTCGATGCGGGCACGAACCCTTATCAAAAAACGTAGCTGTCAGCGCTTTATCTATAAGGGTTTTCGGCGATTTCATAAAAAAGCCGCTGCAGCCAGGCAGCGGCTTTTCCTGGGGCAAGGCCTTCAGTCGCGGCTGATGACCGCGCAGGCGATGCGCGCGCCGGCATTGCCTGTGGGCTGGGTGGTGTAGTCGTCGGGCTGGGCATGGACGATGACCGCACGGCCTATGACATTGCCGGGGCCGGCCAGCAAGGTGATGTCTGCCGACTGTACGTTGACGGTGGCCACGCCGTTGGAGTCGGCCTTCAGGCTGGGCAGATCGCCCATGTGGTGCTGGGTGGAGTCATATTTGCCATGCGGATTTCCCGAGGGGTTGAAGTGGCCCGCAGCGGCATTGCCGTTGTCACCGCAGTCGCCCTTGTCGTGGATGTGAAAGCCGTGCTCGGAATTGGGCTTGAGGCCGTGAATCACGGCGTTGATCACGACCTGCTGACCGGTCTTCTGGGTGAATTTCACATCGCCGCTGACCTTGCTGCCCGAAGTGGCCTGCAATCTGGCGATGGCCTGGGCGGGCTGGGGTTCGGGGGTGCTGCAGGCCGTCAGGGCAGCAGCGGATGCGGCCAGGATGAGAAAACGATATGGCATGTAAGCTCCTCTTGAGTATTCGTCAGAACCGTAGATAAAACACTGTGAACCATAGCGTCAGTGCTCTGCCGTGCTTGTAGGGCAAGGGCCAAGATGTCGCGCAAGGCGCCAAAAAACAAAGCCCCGCAGGCTGCTGAGGCCTGCGGGGCTGGTGTCGTCAGAAGCGATGGGCTCAGACCTGATCGGCCGACAGGCCTGCGGTCTGGCTGAAGCCGCCGTCCACATAGGTGATCTCGGCGGTCACGCCGGAGGCCAGGTCGGACAGCAGGAAGGCCGCGACATTGCCCACGTCTTCGATCGTCACATTGCGGCGCAGGGGCGCGGCATCGGCCACGCGGCCCAGCAGCTTGCCGAAGTCCTTGATGCCCGAGGCTGCCAAGGTCTTGATGGGGCCGGCGGAGATGCCGTTGGCGCGGATGGCGCGGCCGTCGGCCGTGCGGCCCACGGCTTCGGCCAGGTAGCGCACCGAAGCTTCCAGCGATGCCTTGGCCAGGCCCATGGTGTTGTAGTTGGGGATGGAGCGCAGGGCGCCCAGGTACGACAGGGTCAGCAGCGAGGACTTGTCGTTCAGGTAAGGCAGGGCAGCTTTGGCCATGGCGGGGAAGCTGTAGGCGCTGATATCGTGGGCGATCTTGAAGTTCTCGCGGCTCAGGCCGTCGAGGAAGTTGCCGGCAATGGCTTCGCGGGGTGCAAAACCGATGGAATGCACAAAACCGTCGAACTTGCCCCAGGTGGCACCCAGGTCGGCGAACAGCTTTTCGATCTGGGCGTCGTCGCCCACGTCGCAGTCGAACACCAGCGTGGAGTTGAAGTCGGCCGCGAACTCGGTAATGCGGTCCTTGAAGCGTTCACCCACATAGCTGAAAGCCAGTTCTGCGCCTTGCTCATGGCAGGCCTTGGCAATGCCGTAGGCGATGGAACGGTTGGACAGAACGCCCGTGATCAGCAGCTTTTTACCAGCGAGAAAACCCATTGTTGTTCTCCAGAGAAAATTGAAAGAGGGAACTGCACCATCTGTGGCAGCGGCGCAATCTTTGAAAACGTATCCGCTCGAACTGGGTGCGAATCAGTCGGGGTAGGGCAGAATTGTCGCATGCGCCATTGGATGATTTGTTCAGCCCTGATTGTCAGCAGCCAAGTTGCCACACCCGCCCTGGCGGCACATGGCTATGCGCTCTGGGGTCAGCCCAAGTACGCGGCCGACTTCAAGCACTTTGACTATGTGAACCCTCAAGCGCCCAAGGGTGGAGAGTTGCGCATGGTCAGCAATCTGCGCTA
The DNA here is from genome assembly GCF_053345995.1 of Comamonas sp. C24C. Lineage (NCBI taxonomy): Bacteria > Pseudomonadati > Pseudomonadota > Betaproteobacteria > Burkholderiales > Comamonadaceae > Comamonas > Comamonas sp. C24C. The sequence continues at coordinate 453,533 of NZ_JBKFBC010000002.1, forward strand.
TTCGACCTTCGACAAGTACAACCCCTTCACCATCAAGGGCTCGCCGCCTGCCTATCTGGCGGACATGCTGTTCGAGACCTTGCTCGCACCCAGCCTCGACGAGACGGCGTCGGGCTATGGCCTGCTGGCCGAGGATGTGGATGTGGCGGCCGATGGCCTGTCCGCCACCTTCAAGCTGCGCAAACAGGCGCGCTTTCACAACGGCAAGCCGGTGCTGGCTCAGGATGTGAAACACAGTTACGAGACGCTGCTGAGCAAATATGTCTCGCCCGGCTACAAGACGCTGTTTGCCGAGGTGGCGGCCTGCGATGTGCTCGACGAGCGCACGGTGCGCTTTCGCTTCAAGAAACCCAACCGCGATCTGCCGTTGACCGTGGGTGCCTTGCTTCCCGTGTTCAGCCGCGACTGGGGGCTGGGGGCCGATGGCAAGCCCAAGGCCTTTGATCAGGTCGTCACGGATATTCCGATTGGCAGCGGCCCTTACAAGATCGGTCCGGTCAAGTTCGGCAAGGACATCAGCTATGTGCGCGACCCGGGCTACTGGGGGGGGACCCTGCCGGTGCGTGTCGGTCTGGCCAATTTCGACCGCATCACCATCAAGATCTACAAGGACAACACAGCCCGGCTGGAGGCCCTCAAGGCCGGCGAGTTCGACCTCATGCGTGTCAACAGTGCGGGCGACTGGGCCAGGCGGTTGACGGGCAGGCGCTTTGCTTCGGGCGAGCTGGTCAAGGGTACATTCGAGAACAAACTGCCCTCGGGTTTTCAGAGCTTTTTCCTGAATACGCGGCGTGAGCAGCTCAAGGATGTTCGCGTGCGCGAGGCCCTGGGCCTGGCTTACGACTTTGAGTGGATGAGTCGTCAGATGTTCTATGGCGCTTATCAGCGTGTGCATGGCTTGTTTGGCAACACCGCTTGCGAGACGCGGGGCGAGCCCAGCGCAGAAGAGCTGGCTTTGCTCAAACCCTATGAGGCCAGCCTGCCGCCAGGCACGTTGGGGCCCATGGCCCAGCCGCCACGCACCGATGGGCCTGATGGCCTGCGCGGCAATCTGCGGCGTGCGCAGAAGCTGCTGGCGGATGCGGGCTGGACGGTCAAGGACGGTGCGTTGCGCAACGCCAAGGGCGAGCCCATGGTGCTGGAGTATCTGGACAGCGGCGACAGTGCGCGTCTGATCAGCTCCTGGTCGCGGAATCTGGAGAAGCTGGGCATCACGCTCAAGCTGCACAATGTCGATTTTGCGCTCTACCAGCAGCGGCAAGACAAGTTTGATTTCGACATCATCACGCTCAATGTGCCGGGTACACACAACCCGGGTCAGGACTATGCCGAGCTGTTTGGCAGTGCCTCCGCCGATCAGGAGGGCGGCTTTAACTTTCCCGGGGTGAAAAGCAAGGCGGTTGATGCCATCATTGCCCGCATGGCTGCCGCCAAGTCCGAGCAGGATATGCTGCCCGCCTGCCACGCGCTGGAACGCATCATCGTGCACGGCCACTACCTGATCCCCCAGTACTACTCGGGCACGCACCGCATGGTCTATGACGCCTGGAGGCTGGCGCTGCCAGGGCAGATTCCGGCCTATTCGCCGGGCGAGCTATGGGCTGTCTATGCATGGTGGTCCAAGTAAAGTGGCCCCCACGCTCCACCGTTGCACGGGTCGCTGCCCCCCAAGGGGGCTGGCCCTGCTTGGGGCGGCCCGGCGCAGCGGCCCAGGTAAAGTGGCCCCCGCGCCCCACCGTTGCGCGGGTCGCTGCCCCCGAGGGGGCTGGCCTTGCCTGGGGCGGCCCGGCACTGCGGCCAGCGTCACCGCGGTTGAAAACAAGGGTTGATCGAAGATGTTTGCCTATATTCTCAAACGCATTTTGCTGATGATCCCGACGTTGCTGGGCGTGCTGCTGCTGACCTTTGTCGTCATCCAGTTCGTGCCAGGCGGCCCGGTCGAGCAATATCTGGCCGAGGCCAAGGCCGGCGCAGGTCGTGGGGCCGAGGGAGCTGCCATGAGCTATCGCGGCGGACAGGGCGTGGATCCCAAGCGGATCGAGGAGATCAAGGCCTTGTATGGCTTTGACAAGCCGCCGGCCGAACGCTTTGTGCAGATGCTGGGGCAGTTTGCGCGCTTTGATCTGGGTACCAGCTTTTTCCAGAACAAAAGTGTCTGGGCGCTGGTCAAGGAAAAACTGCCGGTCTCCATCAGCCTGGGTCTGTGGACCTTCTTCATCAGCTATCTGGTGGCCGTGCCCCTGGGGGTGGCCAAGGCCGTGCGGGCGGGCTCGCGCTTTGATCTGGCCACCACGGTTCTGATTCTCGTCGGCTATGCCATCCCGGGCTTTGTGCTGGGCGTGGCGCTGCTGGTCATCTTCGGCGGGCAGTTGCAGTGGTTTCCGTTGCGCGGGCTGACATCGGCCAACTTCGACGAGCTCAGCACCATGGGCAAGGTGGCGGACTATTTCTGGCATATCGCCCTGCCCGTGACCGCCATGGTGGCTGGCAGCTTTGCCGTGACGGCCATGCTGACCAAGAACTCGTTTCTCGAGGAGATCCGCAAGCAGTATGTGCTGACGGCTCGCGCCAAGGGCCTGTCCGAGCGCCAGGTGCTCTACAAGCATGTGTTTCGCAATGCGCTGATTCCCATCGTCACGGGCTTTCCCTCGGCTTTCATCGGTGCCTTCTTTGCCGGGGCGCTGCTGATCGAGACCCTGTTCTCGCTCGATGGCCTGGGTCTGCTCAGCTATGAAAGCGTGATTCGCCGCGACTTTCCCGTGGTGCTGGGCACGCTGTATCTGTTCACGCTGATCGGTCTGGTGACCAAGCTCATCAGCGATCTTTGCTATGTCTGGGTGGACCCTCGGGTCAAGTTTGACTGAAATATGCAAACAAGGCCTCAAACCCAATCCTCTAAAGCGCAAGCAGCTATGAATTCAGGAGTTGATGCCGTGCAGACTGTGTCTGCTGCCAAATCCGAGTCCCCGGGGCGCCGGGCCTGGAGGCGTTTCAAATCCAACCGGCTGGGCTTTGTCAGCCTGGTGATCTTCTCGGTGCTGGTGGTGCTCAGCCTGTTTGCCGAACTGCTGTCCAACGACAAGCCGCTCATCGTGCGCTATGAGGGGCAGACCTATTTGCCGCTGCTGCACGATTACCCGGAAACCACGTTTGGCGGCGACTTCCATACGCCGACCGACTATCTGGACCCTTTCATCCGGCAAAGGCTTGACGAGGGCGACAACTGGGCGATCTTCCCCCTCAACCGCTATGGCAAGTCCACCATCAACTACTTTGCCAAGTCGCCCAATCCTTCTGCGCCCTCGGCAGACAACTGGCTGGGAACCGACGACCGGGGGCGTGATCTGCTGGCGCAGCTCATCTACGGCTTTCGCGTCAGCGTGCTGTTCGGTCTGGCGCTGACGGCCGTGGGCGTACTGCTGGGCGTGCTGGCGGGAGCGGTGCAGGGCTTTTTTGGCGGCAAGACGGACCTGGCCTTTCAGCGCCTGACGGAAATCTGGGGCTCCATGCCCGAGCTCTACCTGCTCATCATCTTCAGCGCGCTGTTTGCACCCAGTGTCTCGCTGCTGCTGATCCTGCTGAGCCTGTTCGGCTGGATGGGGCTGGCCGACTATGTGCGGGCCGAGTTCCTGCGCAATCGCCAGCTTGACTATGTGAAATCCGCCCAGGCGCTGGGTGCCAGCAATCGCTCCATCATCTTTCGCCACATCCTGCCCAATAGCATGACGCCGGTGATCACCTTTCTGCCGTTTCGCATGAGCGGGGCCATCCTGGCGCTGACCTCGCTGGATTTTCTGGGCCTGGGTGTTCCCCCAGGCACGCCCAGCCTGGGCGAGCTGCTGAGCCAGGGCAAGAACAATATCGATGCCTGGTGGATTTCCCTGTCCACCTTTGGCGTGCTGGTCATCACGCTGCTGTTGCTGACCTTTATGGGGGACGCCCTGCGCGATGCGCTGGATCCGCGCAAGCAGGCGCGCACCGAGGCTGCAAAGCGCGCAGGAGGCAAGCCATGAGCAAGGAGAAATACGAGGGTCAGGCCAGCAGCAAGCTGCTGGCCGTGCACGATCTGAGCGTGTCTTTTGCGGGCAAGCCCGTGGTTCAGGGCGTGAGCTTTGCGATGGCTGCCGGTGAAAAGCTGGCGCTGGTGGGGGAGTCCGGTTCGGGCAAGTCGGTCACGGCGCTGTCGCTGCTGAGGCTGGTGGGGGAGGCCCAATTGAGCGGGCAGGCGCTGCTGGACGGGCGCGATCTGCTGGGGCTTTCGGAGCGCGAGATGCAGGGGGTACGCGGTGGCGACATCGCCATGATCTTTCAGGAGCCGATGACGGCGCTGAATCCGCTGATGACCGTGGGCGCGCAGGTGGCCGAGGTGCTGCAGCTCAAGCAGGCATTGAGCCGTGGCCAGGCCTTGACGCAGGCGGTGGAGCTGCTGGCCACGACCGGTATTCCCGAGCCCGGGCGCAGGGCGCAGAGCTTTCCGCATCAGCTCAGTGGCGGACAGCGCCAGCGCGCCATGATTGCCATGGCACTGGCCAGCCGTCCCCGGCTGCTGCTGGCCGACGAGCCGACGACGGCGCTGGATGTGACGCTGCGCGGCCAGATCCTGGATCTGCTGGCCGATCTGCAGCGACAGACCGGTATGGCCGTGCTGATGATCACGCATGACCTGAACCTGGTGCGCCGCTTCGCCGACCGCGTGGCGGTCATGGAGAAAGGCGCTCTTGTGGAGCAGGGCGCCGTGGCGGAGGTGATGCAGAACCCGCAGCATGCCTATACCCGCAAGCTGCTGGCCAGCCGGCCGGTGCGCAATGTGGTGGAGTCTGAGCCGGCTGGCGAGGCGGTCGTGGTGCAGACCCGGGCCCTGCAGGTGAGCTATGCCACTCCCTTGCCCGGCATTCGTGGCTGGTTCAAAAAGGGGGCATTCGTGGCGGTCAAGGGCGCGGATATGCTGCTGCGACCGGGCCGTACTCTGGGTGTGATCGGCGAATCGGGTTCGGGCAAGTCCACGCTGGCTCAGGCCGTGCTGGGACTGTTGCCTGCGACCGGGGAGCTGCAGGTGGCCGGCAGGCCATGGCAGCAGCCGGCGATCCGCAACAGCGCCGCCAATCTGGCGCTGCGGCGCAAGATCCAGGTGGTGTTCCAGGATCCGTTTTCTTCGCTGTCGCCGCGCATGACGGTGGAAGAGATTGTCGGTGAAGGCCTGCAGATTCATGCCCCCGAGCTCGCTGCCGGGCCACGGCGCGAGCGCGTGCTCCAGATGCTGGAAGAGGTGGGGTTGACCGAGGCCCAGTTCCCCGGCCTGCTGCAGCGCTATCCACATGAATTCTCGGGCGGGCAGCGGCAGCGCCTGGCGATTTCAAGAGCCCTCATCATGGAGCCCGAGGTCCTGGTGCTGGACGAGCCCACCAGTGCGCTCGACGTCACCATTCAGCAGCAGGTGCTGGCCCTGCTGCAGCGGCTGCAGAAGGAGCGTGGTCTGGCCTATCTGCTCATCACCCACGATGTGGACGTGATTCGCGCCATGGCCCATGAGGTGCTGGTCATGAAGGATGGGCAGATCGTGGAGCAGGGCGGCGTGCAGGCGGTGCTCACGGCACCGCAGCAGGCCTATACGCGCCAGCTGGTCGAGGCAGCCGGGGCCGTTGCCGAGTCGCTGGTGGTCTGAATATGATGGTGGGCAGCGCTTTCCCTTCAAAGGTTTGAGGCTTTGAATGCCCGCAATTGCTGTCGATTCGCTGATTCGTGAGGTGGGCATTCGCTGAAAACACTGAATCCGCACTCGAAAGTTTGTATTTATTTGGCGCGAATTCTCTGGCTGTGGCCTAATTGATCCTTTTCAACCTCCCAATTGAGAATTCGACATGGGCAATAAGATCGTTACCGAAGCAGACCGCAAGGCCACTCCCCGTCCCCAGGCACCCAATGGCGTGACCCTGCCCACTCCCGGCCGTGGCCAGCGCGTGAGCCTGGAGCGTGGTTCGCACACTCGCAGCAAGAAGCAGCCCGGCAAGCGCCACGGCTAATTCCTGCAGCAGGCCGCGCCCTGGTGTGCGGCCCGCAAAAAAGCCCTCGTCACTTCGGTGCGAGGGCTTTTTGCTTTGTGCGCCTCAGGCGCTGGCGGACTTATCCCTGCAGATTCCTCAGCTTGCGGCGCAGCTGCTGCACTTCCTCGATGAGATCCGTGGTCAGGGCGGCGAGCTGGGGGTCGGCGTCGAAGCTGTGTTCCAGCTGAGCAATGCGGCGCGCACGCACCAGCGTCTGGCTGCTGAAGCGCCACTGCTCATGGCTGATCTCGCGGACCTGGCCGGTGTTGTCGTAGCTGATGACGCCTGTCTGCACATGTTCGATCACCCATTGAGGGCTGGTGCAGCAATGGCGGGCCAGCTCGTGCAGATCGAGCACGGCCTGCTCCAGCAGCTCGGCAGGTTCGTAGAAAGGGTAGTGGGAGGTACTCATGGGAAAACCTTTCAACTGAGGCTGCGGGCATCGAACTGCGGGAAGGCCTTGGCAAAGTCGGCATAGGCCTGCTTTTGCTCGGCCGTCGCGGCGGGCGGGAAGACCACATCCAGCACCAGATACAGATCGCCCGGCGCAGCCGCGGGCAGGCCCTTGCCCTTGAGGCGCAGCTTGCGGCCCGAGCGATAGCCGGCGTGCACGGTGACTTCCAGTTCCCCGGCCAGCGTCTTGAAGCGCACGGGGCCGCCCAGCTCGGCTTCCCACGGTGCGAGCGGCACGCGCTGGTAGACGTCCTTGCCCTCGGACCACCAGCGCGGATCGCTGCGAAAGTGCACCTCCAGCAGCAGATCGCCGGCAGCGCCCTTGCCCAGGCCGGGGTTGCCCTGGCCGGCAAGGCGAATCATCTGGCCTTCGCGCACCCCTTTGGGAATGGTGACCTGCAGCTCCTTGTCCTTGTAGGTGGGGATGCCCTGTTCGTCGAGTACGGTGGCACGCAGATGCAGCGAGCGCACGGCGCCGCTATAGCTGTCCTGCAAATCCAGCTCTATGCTGGCATGCTGGTCCTGGCCGCGCATATCGGGGGTGCCGCGTGCACCTTGCTGGCCTTGATGGCGCCGCGCACGGGCGGCCTGGCCGAACATCTGCGAGAAGAAGTCGCTGAAATCGGCGTCGCTGCCGGCATCGCCCTGGCTGCTGAAGTGAAAGTCCTGCTGGTCCCAGTCGGGGGGCGGGCGAAAGCCTCCGCCACCCTGGGCTCTGGCATTTTGCGCAAACTGCATCTCGTCACCCATGGCGTCATAGGCTGCGCGCTTTTCAGGGTCCGAAAGCACGGTGTTGGCTTCGTTGACCTCGGCCATGCGGGCGTCCGCATCTTTTTCCTTGCTGATGTCGGGATGGTATTTGCGGGCGAGCTTGCGATAGGCCTTCTTGATGTCGTCGGCGGAGGCCTTCCTGTCCACGCCAAGTATCTTGTAATAGTCCTTGTAATCCATGGAGTCACCAATCTTCTTGTTAAAAGAAGGGCGCAAGCCAGTTGCTCTGGCTGCTGCCATTGCCGCGCCCGGGTTCAGGAAAATAATAGGGATAGAGTGCGGCGGCTTCAAGGGCTGCTGCGCAGAAGGCCGGGGTGATGGCCGTAGTCTCAACCCCGGGCTGCATCTGGCGCTACCATTGGCGGATCAATGCAAGGGCGTGCGTGAAGGCCGGCCCAGAGTTTGTGAAATGAAACAAGAAATTACAAAGGCGCAGGAGTGGCTGGTGGTCTGCCTCTGCGCCGACTGGTGCGGAACCTGCAAGCAGTACCGGCAGCCCTTCGAGGCGCTGGCGGCCCAGTTTCCGCAGATGCGTTTTGTCTGGCTCGATGTCGAAGATCGCGAGGATGTCGCCGGCGATCTGGACATAGAAACCTTTCCGTCCATTCTGGTGGCACAGGGCGAGCGGGCCAGATTCCTGGGGCCGGTGCTGCCGCAGACTGGGGTGCTGGCGCGGATGCTGCAATCCCTGCCGACTGACGCGGCAGCAAGGCCTGCGCAGGAGCAGGAGGCCCAGGAATTGCTGCAGCGATTGTTGCGTGCCGATGACCTGCAGGATGTCTTGCGCTGATTGCTGTTTTATGCGAGACACTTTTTGCGAAAACAATGGTTTGCGGCTACAATCACGGCTTCACGACCAAACGGGCGGGTACATACCGCCCGTTTTTTTTGGGCAATTCATGGCAAAACCTGTTTCTGACAGAGCTAAGTCCATGATTTGACAGATTTTTCGGGATTGAACTGAATACACGTGGCACTACAGCAAATCGTTGAACAAACCGTCACAGGTCTGGGCTATGACCTGGTTGAAATCGAGCGCTCGGCCGGCGGCCTGCTGCGCATCACGATTGATTTGCCTTGGCAGGCGCCGGAGGAAGGTGCGCCTGAGCTGCCCGAGCAGTTCGTGACAGTGGAAGACTGCGAAAAGGTCACGCGCCAGCTTCAGTTTGCGCTGGAAGTCGATGGTGCGGAATACGCCCGCCTGGAGGTCTCTTCTCCCGGCATCGATCGTTTGCTGCGCCATGAGCAGGACTTCATCCGCTTTGAAGGCTCGGAGGTGGATCTGACGCTAAAGGCTCCCATCGGGGCTGCCGGTGGCGACAAGATCAATGCAAACCGCAAGAAATTTCGTGGCACGCTGGAACGGACTGAAGAAGGTGGCTGGCAGATCGTCTGGAGCGATGAGCCGCCCCCCAAGCCGGGCGTGCGCGTCAGCAAGAAGCGTGAACCCGCGCCATTGAACGCCATGGGCTTTACGCTTGACGAGTTGCGCGAAGCGCGTCTGGCACCGATTGTGAATTTCAAAGGACGCGCAGCCAAGCCCGAATGAGGCGGCTGCAGCGTTGGAATCTTTTGGGGCAAAGAGGTCGCATGCAAATCCTCTTTGTGTGATTGAAATAGGAGAGTCGTCGCATGAATCGCGAACTGTTGATGTTGGTTGAAGCCATTTCGCGTGAAAAGAACGTGGAACGCGATGTGGTTTTTGGTGCCGTGGAATCCGCACTGGCGCAGGCCACCAAGAAGCTGTACCAAGGTGAAGTAGACATCCGCGTGTCCATCGATCGCGAAAGCGGCGACTACGACACCTTCCGCCGCTGGGTGGTGGTGTCTGACGATGCCGGTCTGCAGAACCCCGACGCCGAAGAAATGCTGATGGATGCGGAAGACCGCGTGCCCGGTATTCAGATTGGTGAGTTCATTGAAGAGCAGATCGAGTCGCTGCCCATCGGCCGTATCGGCGCCATGGCGGCCAAGCAGGTCATCCTGCAGAAGATTCGCGACGCCGAGCGCGAAATGCTGCTCAACGAATTCCTGGCCCGTGGCGACAAGATCTTCACCGGCACCGTCAAGCGCATGGACAAGGGCGACATCATTGTCGAATCCGGCCGTGTGGAAGGCCGGCTCAAGCGCGGCGAGATGATCCCCAAGGAAAATCTGCGCAACGGCGACCGCGTGCGTGCCATGATCATGGAAGTCGATGCCACCCTGCGCGGCGCTCCCATCCTGCTGTCGCGCTCGGCCCCCGAATTCATGGTGGAGCTGTTCCGCAATGAAGTGCCCGAGATCGAGCAAGGCCTGCTGGAGATCAAGAGCTGTGCTCGTGATGCTGGCTCGCGTGCCAAGATCGCCGTGCTGAGCCACGACAAGCGCGTGGACCCCATCGGCACCTGCGTCGGTGTGCGCGGCACCCGCGTGAATGCCGTGACCAACGAGCTGGCCGGCGAGCGTGTGGATATCGTGCTGTGGTCCGAAGACCCCGCTCAGTTCGTGATCGGTGCCCTGGCTCCTGCGAATGTCTCTTCCATCGTTGTGGATGAGGAAAAGCATGCCATGGACGTGGTCGTGGACGAGGAGAATCTGGCCATCGCCATCGGTCGCGGCGGTCAGAACGTGCGTCTGGCCTCCGAACTGACAGGCTGGAAGATCAACATCATGGACGCTGCCGAGTCTGCACAGAAGCAGGCCGACGAGTCGGCTGTCTCGCGCAAGCTGTTCATGGAAAAGCTGGATGTGGACGAGGAAATCGCCAACATCCTGATCGAAGAAGGTTTCGAGACCCTGGAAGAAGTGGCCTATGTGCCGCTGCAGGAAATGCTCGAAATCGAATCCTTCGACGAAGAGACGGTGAACGAGCTGCGTAGCCGCGCCAAGGATGCACTGCTGAGTCAGGAAATTGCTCGCGAAGAAAATGTGAGCAAGGCATCCGAGGATCTGGTCTCTCTGGACGGCATGACTGCCGAACTGCTGGACAAGCTGGCGCAAGCTGATGTGCACACCCGTGACGATCTGGCCGATCTGGCGATCGACGAGCTGACCGATATCACCGGTCAGACCGCCGAAGAAGCCAAGGCCTTGATCATGAAGGCGCGTGAGCACTGGTTTACCGATGGGCAAGAGTAAGGTCAGGGAGGTACAGAGCATTTATGTCGAGTAATACGGTTGCAGAATTTGCGAAAGAGCGCAACACGACCCCTGATACCTTGCTGCAGCAGCTCAAGGCCGCCGGGGTTGACAAGGCCAATGCCGCTGATGCGCTGACCGAAGGTGACAAGCAGCGCTTGCTGTCTCACCTGCAGGCAAGCCATGGCAGCGGTGCCAAGAAGATCACGCTGACCAAGAAGTCCACCAGCGAAATCAAGCAGGCGGATTCATCGGGCCGTGCCCGTACGATTCAGGTGGAAGTGCGTAAGAAGCGCACTTTCGTGAAGCGGGAAGACACTCCCGCCGAGGCTCAGGCCAATGCGGAAAGCATGGCTAAGGCTGTGCAGGAGCGTGCCGCTAGTCAAGAGCTGGTACGCCGTGAAGAAGATGCTCGCCGCGAGGCAGAGCTGTTGAGCCATCAGGAAGAACAATTGGCCAAGGAACGTCAAGAGCGCGAAGAGCGCGAGCGCCGCGAGCGCGAAGCCGAGGAACGTGCTGCAGCCTATGCAGCCGCGGAAGTCGCCAAGGTGGCTGAAGCCAAGGCGGCTAAGGAAGAGGAAAAGCGCGAGCACGCCGCAGGCGCTGCTGCACGTGCTGCGGCCCAGGCCGATGCACGCGCCAAGGCGGAAGCCGAATCCCAGGCCAAGGCTGCTGAAGAAGCCAGCCGCGCCAAGGATCTGGATGAACGCCGTCGCAAGGCCCTGGCCGAGGCGGAAGCCATCCGTGCCATGATGGCCGCGCCCAAGAAGGTGCTGGTCGCCAAGAAGCCTGAGGAGCCCAAGAAGGCTGCTCCGGTCGCTGCGGATGCCAAGAAGCCTGTTGCCGCCAAGGATGGCAACAAGCCTGCAGGCAGCGCTGGCGCGGCCAACGCCGGCGGTGGCGCCCGTCCCGGCAAGGAAGTCAAGTCTGCCAAGCTGTCTTCGAGCTGGTCCAACGATGCGGCCAAGAAGAAGGAAATCAAGACCCGTGGCGACAGCTCCGGTGGCGTCGCTGGCCGCTCCAACTGGCGCGGTGGTCCCAAGGGCGGCCGTCGTGGCAATGATCGTCACGAGCAGCAACAGCAGCAGGCTCCCGAGTTCCGTCAGCTGGAGATTTCGGTGCCCGAGACCATCACCGTGGCCGAACTGGCTCACAAGATGGCCATCAAGGCATCCGAGGTCATCAAGGTTCTGATGAAGATGGGCCAGATGGTCACCATCAACCAGCCGCTGGACCAGGATACCGCCATGATCGTGGTGGAAGAAATGGGCCACACCGCCAAGGTGGCAGCGCTGGACGACCTGGAGGCCTTCACCGATGAAGAAGTCTCCAGTGCCGAAGCGGAGCTGCTGTCGCGTGCTCCTGTGGTGACCGTGATGGGCCACGTGGACCACGGCAAGACCTCGCTGCTGGACTATATCCGTCGCACCAAGGTGGCGTCGGGCGAAGCCGGCGGCATTACCCAGCACATCGGTGCCTACCATGTGAAGACGCCTCGCGGCATCATCACCTTCCTGGACACTCCCGGTCACGAGGCCTTCACGGCCATGCGTGCTCGCGGTGCCAAGTCCACCGACATCGTGATTCTGGTGGCTGCTGCCGACGACGGCGTGATGCCCCAGACCAAGGAAGCCATCAAGCACGCCAAGGCGGCTGGTGTTCCTATCGTCGTGGCCATCACCAAGGCCGACAAGCCCGAAGCCAACCCCGACCGCGTCAAGCAGGAGCTGGTGGTGGAAGAGGTGCTGCCCGAAGAGTACGGCGGCGACTCTCCCTTCGTGGCCGTGTCTTCCAAGACCGGTCAGGGCATCGACGAGCTGCTGGAGCAAGTGCTGCTGCAGGCCGAAGTGCTGGAGCTCAAGGCTCCCGTGGACGCCGCAGCCAAGGGTATCGTGATCGAAGCCCAGCTGGACAAGGGCCGCGGTACCGTGGCTACGGTGCTGGTGCAGTCCGGTACGCTGAAGGTCGGCGACGTGGTGCTGGCGGGCCAGACCTATGGTCGCGTTCGTGCCATGCTGGACGAAGACGGCAAGCAGACCAAGACAGCCGGTCCTTCCATCCCTGTGGAAATTCAGGGTCTGAGCGAAGTGCCTCAGGCCGGTGACGACTTCATGGTGCTGAGCGATGAGCGCCGTGCCCGTGAAATCGCGACCTACCGCGCTGGCAAGTTCCGCAACACCAAGCTGGCCAAGCAGCAAGTTGCGAAGCTGGAAAACATGTTCGCCGAAATGTCCGCTGGCGATGTGCAGACCCTGCCCATCATCATCAAGGCCGACATGCAAGGCTCGCAGGAAGCTCTGGCAGCCTCGCTGCTCAAGCTGTCCACCGACGAGATCAAGGTTCAGCTGGTGTACTCCGGCGTGGGCGGTATCTCCGAGTCCGACGTCAACCTGGCGCTGGCTTCCAAGGCCATCATCATCGGCTTCAACGTGCGTGCGGATGCTCAGGCCCGCAAGACCGCCGAAGGCAATGATGTCGATATTCGCTACTACAACATCATCTACGACGCCGTGGATGAGGTGAAGGCTGCGATGTCCGGCATGCTGGCTCCCGAGAAGCGCGAAGAGATCATCGGTATGGCCGAGATCCGTACCGTGTTCGTGGCGACGAAGATCGGCACCATTGCCGGCTCGTACATCACGCAAGGTCACGTCACTCGCAACGCACACTTCCGTCTGCTGCGCGACAACGTGGTCATCTACACGGGCGAGATCGAGTCGCTGCGTCGCATGAAGGACGATGTCAAGGAAGTCAAGGAAGGCTTCGAGTGCGGTATCAAGCTGCGCAACTACAACGACATCAAGGAAGGCGACGTGCTGGAAGTCTTCGAGATCAAGGAAATCGCTCGTACGCTGTAAAAGCAATAGCTGCTAGCGCCTGCTCTGCAAGGGTTTGAGGCTGAAAACGCCTTGAATTCCTTGTGCAGCAAGCGCAAATAGCTCCTTTTTTATTCATGGCAACCAAACGCAAATCTGCTGCTCCCAACCGCAGCTTCAAAGTTTCCGACCAGATCCAGCGTGATCTGTCGGAGCTGATCGCCCGCGAGTTGAAGGACCCGCGCGTCGGCATGGTCACGCTGCAAGGCGTGGAGGTGACTCCTGACTATGCCCACGCCAAGGTGTTCTTCAGCGTGCTCGTCGGCGATCCCGAAGTGACGCTGGCTGCACTCAATCAGGCCGCAGGCTTTCTGCGCAACGGCCTGTTCAAGCGTCTGCACATTCATACCGTGCCCACGCTGCATTTCGTCTACGACCGCACTACAGAGCGCGCTGCCGACATGAACGCCTTGATCGCCAAGGCTGTGGCGTCGCGCGGACCCGAACAGGAATAAGCACATGAACGCCCCTCGCACCCGGGTGCAGCGGCGCCCTGTGCATGGGGTGTTGCTGCTTGATAAACCGCTGGGCTGGTCCAGCAACGACATCTTGCAGAAGGTCAAGTGGCTGCTGCGCGCCGAAAAGGCCGGGCATACAGGCACGCTTGATCCGCTGGCCAGTGGCGTGCTGCCGCTGTGTTTCGGCGCTGCCACCAAATTCAGTCAGCTTCAGCTCGAAGCCGAGAAAACCTACGAAGCCATTGCCCGCCTGGGCCAGACCACGACCACGGCCGATGCCGAGGGCGATGTGGTGCTGGAGCGTGCCGTCGATCTGGCCGCCATCACGCCAGAGCGCCTGGCGCAGGTGCAGGCGCGGTTCACGGGCGACATCAAGCAGGTGCCGCCCATGCACAGTGCGCTGAAAAAGGACGGCAAGGCACTCTACGAATACGCCCGTGCGGGCGTGGAAGTGGAGCGCCCCGCACGCGATGTCACCATTCATGCCTTGGAGCTGACGCTGGTGCAGGACGATCAGGGGCACCCGGCCGTCAAGATGAGAGTGACCTGCAGCAAGGGCACTTACATCCGCACATTGGGCGAAGACGTGGGCGAGGCCCTGGGCTGCGGCGCCCATTTGCGTTTTCTGCGCCGTGTGGAAACCGGCGGTCTTGAAGTGTCGCGCTGCGTGACGCTGCAGGCGCTGGAAGCCATGAACGATGAAGAGCGCATCGCGCAGGTACAGCCTGTCGATACCCTGCTGCATCGTCATGCCGTCGTCACCTTGGGTGAACAGGATGCAGGACGCTTTCTATCAGGCTTGCGCCGTCGAGGGTCTTGGGCGGATGCCCCGGCCGTGGCGGTGTATGGTGAGCGCCCGCATGCCCTTTTAGGGGTAGGCCGTGTGGCGAGCGGGGAGTTGATCCCCGAGCGCTTGCTCAGTCCGCTAGAAATTCAACAAATTTTGGAAGGAACGCCGCGTCCACAAGCAAGCGGCATTTTGGAAACATTATGAGCAAACAAATCCGCAACATTGCGATCATCGCGCACGTTGACCACGGTAAGACCACCATGGTGGACCAGCTGCTGCGCCAGTCCGGCACTTTTGCCGAGCACGAAAAAGTCGTCGACACCGTGATGGACAACCATGCCATCGAACGTGAGCGCGGCATCACCATTCTGGCCAAGAACTGTGCCGTGTCCTGGAAGGACACCCACATCAACATTCTCGACACGCCCGGTCACGCGGACTTCGGCGGTGAAGTGGAACGTGCCCTGTCCATGGTCGACGGCGTGGTGCTGCTGATCGATGCGCAGGAAGGCCCCATGCCCCAGACGCGCTTCGTGACCAAGAAGGCTCTGGCCCTGGGTCTGCGCCCCATCGTGGTGGTGAACAAGGTGGACAAGCCCGGTGCCAACCCCGACAAGGTGATCAACGCCGCTTTCGACCTGTTCGACAAGCTGGGCGCGACCGACGAGCAGCTGGACTTCCCCGTGGTCTACGCCTCCGGCATCAACGGCTGGTCGTCCAAGGAAGAGGGCGAGCCCGGTGCCAAGTGGGGTGAGGACATGTCCGCCCTGTTCGACACCATCCTCGACCATGTGCCTTCCGTGCAAGGCGATGCCAGCGCTCCCCTGCAGCTGCAGGTCTCCGCTCTGGACTACTCCACCTTCGTGGGTCGTATCGGCGTGGGCCGCATCACCCAGGGTACGCTCAAGCCCGGTCAGCAAGTGGCTGTGATGGCCGGTCCTGACGGCAAGACCTACAGCGGCAAGATCAACCAGGTGCATACCTTCCAGGGTATCGACCGCGTGCAGGCCACCGAAGCCGGTCCTTCCGAGATCGTGCTGATCAGCGGTATCGAAAACATCGGTATCGGCGAAACCGTCACCGACCCGGTCAATCCCCAGCCTCTGCCCATGCTGAAGATTGACGAGCCCACCCTGACCATGAACTTCTGCGTGAACACCTCGCCCCTGGCAGGTCGTGAAGGCAAGTTCGTGACCAGCCGCCAGATCTGGGACCGTCTGCAAAAGGAACTGCGCTCCAACGTGGCTCTGCGCGTCAAGGAAACCGACGAAGACGGTATCTTTGAAGTCTCCGGCCGTGGTGAACTGCACCTGACCATCTTGCTGGAAGAAATGCGTCGCGAAGGCTACGAGCTGGCAGTGTCCAAGCCCCGCGTCGTGATGCAGATGATCGACGGCGAAAAGCACGAGCCTATCGAGCTGGTGACTGCCGACATCGAAGAAGGCCACCAGGGCGGCGTGATGCAGGCACTGGGCGAGCGCAAGGGCGAGCTGGTGAACATGGAACCCGATGGCCGCGGTCGCGTCCGTCTGGAATACCGTATTCCTGCCCGCGGCCTGATCGGTTTCACCAACGAATTCCTGAACCTGACACGTGGTTCCGGTCTGATCGCCAACATCTTCGACAGCTACGAACCCCATAAGGGCGACATCGGCGGCCGCAAGAACGGCGTGCTGATCTCCATGGACGACGGTGAAATCTTCACCTACGCCCTGGGCAAGCTGGACGACCGTGGCCGCATGTTCGTGAAGGCCGGCGACCCCGTGTACGAAGGCATGATCATCGGCATCCACAGCCGCGACAACGACCTGGTGGTGAACGCTACCCGTACCAAGCAGCTGACCAACTTCCGCGTCAGCGGCAAGGAAGACGCGATCAAGATCACGCCTCCCATCGACCTGTCGCTGGAATACGGTGTGGAATTCATCGAAGACGACGAGCTGCTGGAAATCACCCCCACCAGCCTGCGCGTGCGCAAACGTCACCTGAAGGAGCACGACCGCAAGCGTGCTTCGCGTGATGCGTAATTCACAAGCCCCAGGCTGTGAATCCAGAAAAGGCCCTTCGGGGCCTTTTTTATTGCCCCCATGCTCCAAAGGCAAGAGGAGGCAACAAGCAGTGGGCTAGCGTGGGGCGTCACTTTTCATGCCTGTGCAGCCAGCTCGCAAACCTGCTGCACCAGCCACTGCGCCATGGGCGAAAGGCTGCGCCCGCGCTGCCAGACCACGCCATAGCTCGAAGTCATGGCCGGCACCTGTCGCACCCTCACGGCCTGTAGCTGTCCGCCTTGCAGCCAAGGACGCACCGCAGGTTCGATGGCGGCCAGCACGGTATCGGTGTGCAGTGTCAGCTGGATCAGGCTGTTGACATCGTCGCACTCCACCGCGAGCAGATGCTTGTCATGGCTCAGCTGCAACTGGGCGCATAAGGCATCGCGCACGGTTTGGGGCAGACGCACGGCAGCCAGGCCATGGGCATGCAAATGGGCCAGGGTGAAATCGGTTTGCGCGGACTGCAGCAGCGGATGGCCGCTGCGCACATACAGGCCGCCGGGCTGGGTGGGCAGGGCGCGTACCGTGCAGTCGCTGCCAGCGGGCAGCTCACGGGTTTCGGCCACGAAGAATTCGATCTCATCGTCCTTGAGGCGCTGCAGCAATTGTTGCCAGTTTCCCATGATGGCGCGCACATGTACTCCAGCAAAGGCTTTACGGGCCTGTTGCAGCAGTGGCGGTAGCAGGAACTGAGCCGGAAACGGGCCAAAGCCGCAGGCCGTGTCCCCCATCTGCCGATCTCGATAGAGCTGCACATCGCGTTGCAGATTGCGGCTTTGGCGCACCAGCTCACGGGCGCGCTCCAGCACAAACTGGCCAGCTGCCGTGGGACGAACCTCTCCCGCACCGCGCTCGAAGAGCTTCATCGCAAATTCTTCCTCTGCTGCCTGCACGCTGCGCGTCAGTGCGGGCTGGCTCAGATGCAGCTGCTCGGCTGCACGAGCGTAATTAGCCTTGTCGCCCAGCATGACCAGATGCTGCAGTCGGCGTATGTCCATGGCGATGAGTCCAATGCATTGAAATTTCTCAGACTATGCATTGGACGCAATGCATGGCGCTGCCCAGAATGCGACAGCAGCCTCGGTGGAGTCGAAGCCTTTTTGGGCTTTGACGTAGATCCATCAAGCGCTGACCGCTATAACAAAAGGAGATATATATGGAATTTCGGCCCACCCCCAAAGCCGCTGTTGCCGCATTGCTTGCCGCTGGCGTGCTGGCTGGCTGCGCAGCACCTTCTGCCGTTCCGCAAAACGCAGGTTCACTGCAGGCAGGCCAGGTCAGCAGTGCCACGCGCGAGGCGCTGGTCACTTTTGCTCAAAGCCTGCCGCCTGACGATGCTCAGGATCGCGAAGATGCGCAGCGAGGCCTGATTGCCAGACCCACGGGCCAGGTCCGGGACGCCGATGGTCGCGTGCTCAAGGACTTTGCCTCCTTTGATTTTGTGCAGGGCACCGCGCCCGACAGTGTCAACCCCAGCCTCTGGCGCCATGCCCGGCTCAATGCCCAGGCGGGGCTGTTCAAGGTCAGCGACGGTATCTACCAGTTGCGCGGCTTTGACATGGGCAACATCACCCTGGTCGAGGGAAAGACCGGCTGGATTGTGGTGGACACGCTGACCAGCCGCGAGATTGCCGCAGCCGCCATGGCATTTGCGCGCCAGCACCTGGGCAACAAGCCTGTGACGGCGCTGATCTTCACACACAGCCATGCAGACCATTTTGGCGGTGCCTTGGGAGTCATCAGCGCCGCGGAAGTGGCGCAGCGCAAAGTGCCCGTGGTGGCGCCTGCGGGCTTCATGGATGAGGCCACCAGCGAGAACTTGCTCGTGGGCACAGCCATGGCGCGGCGCGCCATCTACCAGTTCGGCACGCGGCTGCCGCTGTCGCCCACGGGCAATGTGGACACGGGCCTGGGCAAGAGCCTGGTCAGCGGCCATACGGGCATTCTGCCGCCCACGGTCAGCGTGGACAGGGCCGACCAGGAGATGATGCTGGACGGCGTGCGCTTCGTGTTTCACAACATGCCCGGGGCCGAGGCCCCTGCCGAGCTGACTTTCAGTATCCCGGAGCGCAAGGCCTTTGGAGGGGCCGAGATTCTGGCGCAGACCATGCACAATCTGCTGCCCATACGCGGCGCCAAGGTGCGCGATGCCATGCAGTGGTCAGCCTATCTGCAAAAGGTGCTGGAGCAGGCTGGCGATGCGGAGGTGCTGTTCAACCAGCACAACTGGCCGGTCTGGGGCAAGGCGCATATTGCCAGCTTCATCAGCCGCCAGCGCGATCTCTACCAGTTCATGCATGACCAGACCGTGCGCCTTATCAATCAGGGCCTGCAGCCTGCCGAGATTGCCGAACAGATCAAGCTGCCGTCGTCGCTGGCGGCTTTCTGGGGCGGACGTGGCTACTACGGCGATCTGCGCCATAACGTCAAAGCCATCTACCAGTTCTACCTCGGCAATTACGATGGCAATCCAGCCAATCTGGATCCGCTGCCGCCTAAGCTCAAGGCGCAGAAATATGTGGCGGCGCTGGGTGGCACAGCCAAGGTGCTGGAGCAAGGCAGCGCAGCGGCCGGGCAGGGCGACTACCGCTGGGCTGTGGAGCTGCTGCAGCAACTGGTGTTTGCCGAGCCTGACAACGCGGTGGCGAAAGAGCTGCTGGCCCGTTGCCACGAGCAGCTGGGCTATCGCGCCGAGTCTGCCACCTGGCGTAACAGCTATCTGACGGCGGCGCTGGAGTTGCGCCAGGGTGTGCCGCCCATGTCCAAGGATGTATCGGCCCTGGCCGAGATGACGGCGCAGATTCCGACCGAGCGTTTTCTCGAAGTGCTGGCCACACGGCTGGACGCAGTCAAGGCCGCGGACAGGCGCTTTGTAATGAATCTGGCGCTGGACGATGTGGGCGAGCGCTATGTCATCTGGCTTGAAAACGCGGTGCTGCATTTCCGCAAGGCGCCAGCCCAGGATGGCGCGGATGTGTCGCTGAGCCTCACCCGACCCGCATTCCTGAAGTTTTTGTCCGGAGCTGCCAAGGAAGGGCAGGCGCCAGCAGTCATGAAAATCGAGGGTGACCGTGCAGCTCTGGGGGCATTCCTGAAGCTGTTTGATGCCAACCGGCCCGACTTCCCCATCGTCACCCGGTAGGGCGGTAGCCTGAAAACAAAAAAACCGCATGGCTGGCATGCGGTTTTTTTGTTTTCAGCTTGCACTGCGTGGCAGTGGCAGATTACTTCTGCGTCAGAATCCAGGCCACCAGCTTCTTGGCATCGGCTTCATTGACCTGGGGATTGGCGGGCATGGGCACGGGGCCCCAGACGCCGGAGCCGCCCTTGATGACCTTGGCCGCCAGCTTGTCGGTGGCATCCTTTTGGCCGGCATACTTGGCGGCCACATCCTTGAAGGCGGGACCGACCAGCTTCTTGTCCACGGCGTGGCAGGCCATGCAGTTCTTGGACTGTGCCAGAGCCTGGTCGGCCATTGCAGGCGCCACAACCGCGGCAGAAAGAGCGAAAGCGATCAGAAATTGCTTCATCATGAGTTCCAGGAGGCAGGGTTAAAGTTGATCTTTTGGCCCATTGTAGTGCTTGCTTTGTGTACTCTTTAGTGCACGCTCTGTTGGGAAAAATGAACAAAAGTGAGGGAATATGTATCTGCTAGGACTCGCCATTGTGTTGTCGCTGCTCAAGCTCGCGGAGATCGGACCTGTGGGTGCCTGGAGCTGGTGGCCGATTCTGGCTGTGTATGGCGCGGCCGCCGCCTGGTGGGCCTGGGCCGACGCGTCGGGCTACACCAAGCGCAAGGCCATGGAGAAGATGGACCAGCGCAAGAAGGAGCGCATCGAACGACAGAAGCAGGCCATGGCACCCGGTCAGCGACGTCGCTGAGCAGCGAATAAGGCATCGCGATTGACGATGTCCCACCAAGGTTTTGCCTGACAGCGCGCCATGGGCTAGGCATCGCTGTGCGGCGGCGCTGGGCCATAATCCGGAGAATCCTTTCCCGATAACGTCCTATAGCGAACCCCATGCCCGCATACCGTTCCAAAACCTCCACCGGCGGCCGCAACATGGCCGGTGCGCGCGCCCTGTGGCGTGCCACCGGCATGAAAGATGGCGATTTCGACAAGCCCATCATTGCGATTGCCAACTCCTTCACCCAGTTCGTGCCCGGCCATGTGCACCTGAAGGATCTGGGACAACTGGTCGCGCGCGAGATCGAAAAGGCCGGCGGCGTGGCCAAGGAGTTCAACACCATCGCCGTGGACGATGGCATCGCCATGGGTCATGACGGCATGCTGTATTCGCTGCCCAGCCGTGACCTGATCGCCGACTCGGTCGAGTACATGGTCAATGCCCATTGCGCGGACGCGCTGGTGTGCATCTCCAACTGCGACAAGATCACCCCCGGCATGCTGATGGCCGCGATGCGCCTGAACATTCCGGTGATCTTTGTGTCCGGCGGCCCCATGGAGGCCGGCAAGACCAAGCTGGCCAACCCCGAAACCAAGACTATCGAGTTCAAGAAGCTGGACCTGGTGGACGCCATGGTGATCGCGGCCGACCAGCGCTATTCCGACGACGAAGTGGCCCAGGTGGAGCGCTCCGCCTGCCCGACCTGTGGTTCCTGCTCGGGCATGTTCACTGCCAATTCGATGAACTGCCTGACCGAGGCCCTGGGCCTGTCCCTGCCGGGCAACGGAACCGTGGTGGCCACGCATGCCGACCGTGAAGAGCTGTTCCTGCGTGCCGGCCGCCGCATCGTCGAGCTGGCCCGTGACTACTACGAGAACGACAACGAGAGCGTGCTGCCGCGCTCCGTGGGCTTCAAGGCGTTCGAGAACTGCATCACGCTGGACATCGCCATGGGCGGCTCCACCAATACCATCCTGCACCTGCTGGCCATCGCCCAGGAAGCGGGTATCGATTTCACCATGGCTGACATCGACCGCCTCTCGCGCGTCGTGCCCCAGCTGTGCAAGGTCGCGCCCAACACGCCCAAGTACCACATTGAAGACGTGCACCGCGCCGGCGGCATCATGGCCATCCTGGGCGAGCTGGACCGCGCTGGCAAGCTGCACACCGATGTGCCCACGGTGCATGCCAAGACCATGAAGGATGCGCTGGAGCAGTGGGACATCATGCGCACGCAGGATGAGGCCGTACGCCACTTCTACATGGCCGGTCCGGCCGGCATTCCCACGCAGGTGGCGTTCAGTCAGAACACCCGCTGGCCCAGCCTGGATCTGGATCGCGCCGAAGGCTGCATCCGTAGCTACGAGCACGCTTTCAGCAAGGAAGGCGGTCTGGCCGTGCTGCGCGGCAACATCGCGCTGGACGGCTGCGTGGTGAAGTCCGCAGGCGTGGACGAGTCGATTCTGGTGTTCGAAGGTCCGGCCCATGTGGTCGAGTCCCAGGACGAGGCCGTGGCCAACATCCTGGCCGACAAGGTCAAGGCCGGCGATGTGGTCATCGTGCGCTACGAAGGCCCCAAGGGCGGCCCCGGCATGCAGGAAATGCTCTACCCCACCAGCTACATCAAGTCCAAGGGTCTGGGCAAGGCCTGTGCGCTGCTGACGGACGGCCGCTTCTCGGGCGGTACCTCCGGCCTGTCCATCGGCCACTGCTCGCCCGAGGCAGCCGCCGGCGGCGCGATCGGCCTGGTGCAGAACGGTGACATCATCCGCATCGACATTCCCAACCGCAGCATCAACATGCTGGTCAGCGACGAAGAGCTGGCGCGTCGCCGTGAAGCGCAGAACGCCAAGGGCTGGAAGCCTGCCCAGGCCCGTCCGCGCAAGGTCTCGGCAGCCCTCAAGGCCTATGCCAAGCTGGTGACCAGCGCCGACACCGGCGCCGTGCGCGATCTGTCGCTGCTCGACGACTAAGTTACGTTTGTTTCGTCATTTCGTCAGCGCGGGCTTTGCCTGCTGACGGACAATCCCACAGCCGCCCGACGCAAGTCGCGCGGCTGTTTTTATTGTCTTGCCAGAAAGTGATCTCCATGTCTTTCGCTGTTCGCCCCTCCTTCTTGTTGAAGACAGCAGGGCTGCTGGCCTTGCTGGGGGCATTGACGGCGCAGGCGGCAGAAGGGCGTTATCCGCAGCGTCCCGTGCGTCTGGTGGTTCCTTTCACGCCCGGAGGCTCCACCGATATCGTGGCGCGCCTGGTTGCCGATGCCATGCACACGACTCTGGGTCAGCCCGTGGTGGTCGACAACCGCTCCGGTGCCAGCGGCTTCATCGGTGCCGAGGCCGTGGCCAATGCCGCGCCTGACGGCTACACGATAGGCCTGGGCACCATCAGCACGCTGGTGGTCAATCCCATCATGCTGCCCCAGTCGGCACGCATAGATCCTGCCAAGGCCCTGGTGCCGGTGGTCGCACTGGCGTCCATTCCGTCAGTGTTTTCCGTGCATCCGAATATGGGCGTGCAGAACTATGCCCAGTTCCTCACTCTTGCGCGCAGCAAGCCGGGCCAGTTCAATATCGGCTCGGCCGGAATCGGCTCTATCGGGCATCTGATTGCCGAGCGCCTCAATGCCGATCTCAAGCTCAAGCTGCACCACATTCCCTATAAGGGGCAGGGGCCGGTGATCAGCGGCGCATTGTCGGGCGAGACCCAGGTGCTCAGCGATCAGTACCCCTCGTCGGCTCCGCATTTGGCTGCGGGCCGCCTGGTTGCGTTCGCCGTGGCCGCACAGGAGCGCCTGCCGGCCCTGCCGCAGGTGCCCACGTTCAGGGAGCTGGGTCATCCTGCGCTCAACGATCTGGCCATCACCTGGTTCGGCATCGTTGCTCCAGCCGGCACGCCGCAGGCCGTGGTGAGCCGGCTCAACAGCGCTGCCAACGCGGCCCTGCAGGAGCCGGCCGTGCAGGAGCGTCTGCAGGCCATGGGCGTGCATGTCCTGGGCGGCACGGCGCAGCGCCTGGGGACCATGATGGAGGAGACCGCCAGGGCCGTGCGCCAGACCGTGCGCGAGCAGGGCCTGGGGGCGGACAGGCCGCATTGACGTTGGGGAGAGTGCTGCCTGTGCCGGATGCCGCTGTCATCCAGGCCGGGTTTGGCGTCTCCGAGGTCTCTGAATCGGAGAATACGGCCTGGCAGCGTTTTCGGTGCATGCAGTTTTGCAGAAACGTCATCGGCCTGCGGCACAATGCCTGACATGCTGATGTATCCGCACATTGATCCCGTAGCCGTGCAGATTGGCCCTCTGGCCGTGCACTGGTATGGCATAACCTATCTGGTGGCCTTCGGTCTGTTCCTGTTTCTGGGCACGCGCCGACTGCACCACCCTCCATTCAAATACATGACAGGCGAGCGTGCCTGGGCGCGCAAGGATGTGGAGGACATTCTCTTTCTCGGCGTGCTGGGCGTGGTCGTGGGCGGGCGAATCGGCTACTGCCTGTTCTACAAGCCCGGCTACTACCTCTCGCATCCGCTGGAGATTCTTGCCGTCTGGCAGGGCGGCATGAGCTTTCACGGCGGGCTGCTGGGCGTCATCGGCTCCATGATCTGGTTTGCACGATCGCGCAAACGCAACTGGCTGGAAGTTGCGGATTTCGTGGCGCCCTGCGTGCCCACGGGTCTGGCTGCAGGCCGTATCGGCAACTTCATCAACGGCGAGCTCTGGGGGCGTTTTGCGAATGCCGATCTGCCCTGGGCCATGGTGTTCCCGCAAAGCGGCTCCATGCTGCCGCGTCACCCCTCGCAGATCTATCAGTTTCTGATGGAAGGGCTGCTGCTGTTCATCATTCTGTGGCTGTATGCGCGCAAGGAGCGCAAGCCCGGCCAGGTCGCGGCGGTCTTTCTGATCGGCTACGGCGCCTTCCGTTTCATTGCCGAGTACTTCCGCGAGCCCGATGACTTCCTGGGCATTCTGTCGCTGGGCATGAGCATGGGCCAGTGGCTGTGCCTGCCCATGATCGTCGCCGGAGTGCTCATGTGGGTGTGGTGCGGCAAGCGCCAGGCCTACGTGGTTCAGCGGACGGCGGCCTGATGCTCAAACACTCGAAAACGCAGACTTCGGTCTGCGTTTTTTTATGCGGCGCTGGCTGCGGCAGGAAAACTGCACATAATGGCTCAAAGCGTTACTGCAATTGCGGTATCTGCTTCTTCAATGAGAGCATGATGGTGCAGGAACAAGGAGATGCTTATGGGTTGGGCAGCCGAGTGGATTGAGCAAACCAAGCTGTGGGTGCGTGGCGCCGAGGGCGAGAAGGGCGACAGCCAGCATCGCCCGCTGGCGCAACGCCTGGAGGCCACCTTGCGCCGCGGGCAGG
>NZ_JBKFBC010000002.1:478589-594274 GCF_053345995.1 Comamonas sp. C24C
AGCGCAGCGAGGCAGAGATGAGCCTGCGCCGCGCCCTGGTTTCATCGCGCACGCGGCTGCTGCAGCGTTTTGCCCAGCCCAAGGGAGGCATGGGCTTTCTGGTCGACATGCGCGCCGAGTTGCTGGCCTTGCCCAAGGCGGAACAGCACTATGTGGCGCTGGATGCCGAGCTGGAGCATCTGTTCTCCAGCTGGTTCGATGTGGCCTTGCTGGAGCTCAAAAGCCTGAACTGGGATTCGCCGGCATCGCTGCTGGAGAAGCTGATCCAGTACGAGGCCGTGCACGATATCCGCAGCTGGGCCGATCTGAAGAATCGCCTCGACAGCGACCGTCGCTGCTATGGCTTCTTCCACCCGCGCATGCCCAATGTGCCGCTGATCTTTGTGGAGGTGGCACTGCTGGACAAGATGGCGGGCAGCATGGCTCCGCTGCTGGACGAGGCCGCAGCGGCAGCCGATCTGGCCAAGGCCAATACCGCCATCTTCTATTCCATCAGCAACACCCAGACCGGACTCAAGGGCGTGAGCTTCGGCGATTCGCTGATCAAGCATGTGGTGGAGACGCTCACGCAGGAGTTCCCCAAGCTCAAGCAGTTCGCCACGCTGTCGCCCATTCCGGGACTGCGTAGCTGGCTGAGCAAGAACGGCGATGCGGCACTGGCGGAGCTGGACGACAAGCAGAAGGCGGCCCTGGAAAAAGTCGCCGGAGGAGTGAGCGCTGCGCAATTGCTGGCTGCGCTGGACGATCCCGGTTCGCTGCCGGAGAAATCGGTGGTGCGTCAGGCAGCCATGTTCTGCGCAGCGCGCTATCTGGGTCGGGAAACTGCCAAGGGCCGTCCGCTGGATGCCGTGGCACGCTTTCACCTTGGCAACGGTGCGCGCGTGGAGCGCCTGAACTGGGCGGCAGACCTGTCGTCCAAGGGACTCAAGCAATCCATGGGGCTGATGGTCAACTATCTGTATGACCTGAAGCGCCTGGACAAGCACCGCAGCCTGTTGGCGCAGAGCAAGATTCCCGTTTCCTCGGAGATCGAATCGCTGTGCAAGGGATGAGTGCATCGCGACCCGCGCTGCGCACAGCCTGAGCCGGCTTTTGCTGCTGCGTCTCCCAACCACAAGTCCGGCTGCCGCAGAGCGGCTGACCGGACGAGCAGAGGAGACATACATGCGGGATTCTTGGGCAAAGAGCGTGGGTTTGCAGCGGCGCACGCTGCTTCGGTCGACAGGGGCGCTGCTGGCTGCCGGGGCATCGGGCTGGACGGGAATGGTCGGGGCATCGGAATGGCCGACCAGGCCGGTCACCCTGGTCGTGCCCTTTCCTGCCGGCGGCGGCACGGACACCTTTGCCAGACCGTTTTCTGCACAGTTCGCCAAGACCTCGGGCAAGACCCTGGTGATAGACAACCGCGGCGGCGCGGGCGGCACGCTGGGCGCCAGTATTGCGGCCAAGTCCGCCGCCGACGGCTACAACTTCTTCATGGGCGGCACCCATCATGTGATTGCGCCCTCGGTCTATCCCAAGCTCGACTACGACCTGGAGCGCGACTTCATCCCGCTGGCGCTGCTGGCCAGCGTGCCGCAGGTCGTGGTGGTCAATCCCAAGAAGGTGACGCATGCCACCTTGCAGGCGCTGGTGCAGGACTTGCGCTCCAACCCCGGCAAATACAACTATGCCTCGGCAGGGCCGGGGTCCTCGCACCATCTGGCGGGCGAGCTGTTCAAGCTGCAGACCAAGACCCAGATCACCCATATTCCCTACAAGGGCGCGGGACCGGCGCTGCAGGACCTGATCGCCGGCAATGTGGACATGCTGTTCGACGGCCTGGGCTCGTCGGCCCAGCACATCAAGGGTGGACGCATCAAGGCGCTGATGGTGGCCGGCACAAAGCGCAACCCTGCCTTTCCTGATGTGCCCTGCGCGGCGGAGTGCGGCCTGCCGGACTTCACCGTCACCACCTGGTATGGGCTGTGGGCGCCCAAGGGCACGCCAGCCGTCGTGCAGCAGCAGATGCTGGACGAGGTGCGCAAGATCGGAGCCGCCGAGGACATCAAGGCCGCCTGGGCCAAGAATGGCGCCGACTACGGGCAACTGAGCCAGCCGCAGTTTGCCGCCATGGTGCAAAGCGAGATCCAGCGCTGGGCGCACGTGGTCAAGGCGGCCAATGTGAAGATCGATTCCTGATTCCGCCGCCAAGCGGGACGGCCTTTGCCGGGCGCCCGTTTTGACGGGCGCATCTTTTCAGTGCCTGCTCCCGCCGGGCAGGCCGGTGCCGGGCCTATGATGGTCCCGGACCTTTTGCATTCACCGACAGCATCACGATCACCGACATGTCTCAAGCCAATCTTTTCAGCGCGCTGCGCGCTGCGTTTCCTGCGGATCTGACGAAAAATGCCGTGGAGGCCATCGAGCCCGATGGCTCCAGCCTCTACTACACCTGGGCTGATCTGGAGCATGGCAGTGCACGCATGGCGAATCTGCTGGCCTCGCTGGATCTTCCCGAAGGCAGCCGCATTGCGGTGCAGGTGGAAAAGTCGGTCGAAGCCATGATGCTCTACCTGGCCACGCTGCGCAGCGGCCATGTGTTCCTGCCGCTGAACACGGCCTACCAGAGCGCAGAGATGGAGTACTTCATCACGAATGCCGAGCCGGCCGTGGTGGTCTGCGCACCCGGCTGTTTCGGCTGGGTGTCCAAGATTGCGTTCAATCACGGTGTGGGCCATGTCTACACCCTGAGCACCGACCGCACGGGTAGCCTGCTGGAGCGCGCGGCCCACCATAGCGACGAGCACCAGGTCGTGCCGCGCCGCACCGACGATCTGGCGGCGATTCTCTACACCAGCGGCACCACGGGGCGCAGCAAGGGTGCCATGCTCAGCCACGGCAATCTGCTGAGCAATGCGGCCATGCTCAAGGTCTACTGGGGCTGGCAGGAAGGCGATGTGCTGATTCATGCGCTGCCCATCTTCCATGTGCATGGCCTGTTTGTGGCCATTCACGGGGCCTTGCTCAACGGCAGTCCCATGATCTGGTTTTCCCGCTTCGAGCCCGAGGCCGTCATGGCGCGCTTCAAGGATGCGACCGTCTTCATGGGCGTGCCGACCCTGTATGTGCGGATGCTGGCCGACGCCCGGCTGGACCGCGACATGGCCGCGCACATGCGTCTCTTCATCTCTGGTTCGGCCCCCATGCTGATCGAGACCTTCCGCGCCTGGAAGACACGCACCGGCCACACCATCCTGGAGCGCTACGGCATGAGCGAGACCATTATGCTGACCTCCAACCCCTATCAGGCCGATGCGCGCTACGGCAACGAG
The DNA here is from genome assembly GCF_053345995.1 of Comamonas sp. C24C. Lineage (NCBI taxonomy): Bacteria > Pseudomonadati > Pseudomonadota > Betaproteobacteria > Burkholderiales > Comamonadaceae > Comamonas > Comamonas sp. C24C. Next base: position 481,904 of record NZ_JBKFBC010000002.1, read on the forward strand.
GCCGAGCGCCGCGGCGCAACCGTGGGTTTCCCGCTGCCGGGCGTGGGCGTGCGCATTCATGGCGACGACGGCAAGGCCTTGCCCGCAGGCGAGATCGGCAATATCGAAGTCCAGGGCCCCAATGTCTTCAAGGGCTACTGGCGCATGCCGGAGAAGACCGCCGAGGAGTTCACGGCCGACGGCTGGTTCAAGACCGGCGACGTGGGCATGCAGGATGCGCGCGGCTATTTCAGCATCGTCGGGCGCAGCAAGGACTTGATCATCTCGGGCGGCTACAACGTCTATCCGGCCGAGGTGGAGGGCTTCATCAACGATCTGGCCGGCGTGGACGAAAGCGCCCTGGTGGGCGTGCCGCACCCGGATTTTGGCGAGGTGGGCGTTGCCGTCATCGTGCCGCGCAAGGGCGCGCAGCTGGACGGGCAGCAGATTCTGGAGTCGCTCAAGGCCAGACTGGCCAATTTCAAGGTGCCCAAGCGTTGCTATGTGGTGGACAGCCTGCCGCGCAACACCATGGGCAAGGTCCAGAAAAAGCTGCTGCGCGACCAGTATCAGCAAGAGTTCTCCTGAAGCCGGCTGCTGCCCGGCGGCTCCGACCGGGCGTCAGGCGTTGGTTTTTGGCTGCACCATTGGCCGCATTTCAGGCGCTTGTCTTTTGACTTGACTCCTGAAAAGTGAGCTGTTTTCGCAGTCTGGCAGGCAAATTCAGTATTGAATCGGCCTAAAAATAAAGCAGCTTGTGCGCAAGCTGCTTTTAATTTGGGAGTGAAAAAACGGCCACCTCCGGGCGGCCTGTCTCACTGCATATCAGAGGCGCCGGGCAAGGCGCCGTCCTCTCAAGGCGAAGCCGCGAAGCGGCTCAGGCGAAGTCCATCAGCGCAGCACCAGCACGGGCACGGGCGAGTGCGTCAGCACATGCTGGGTTTCGCTGCCCAGCAGCAGACGCTGCAGTCCCTTGCGGCCATGCGACGCCATGACGATCAGGTCGCAGTCGTGCTTCTTGGCCGTTTCCACAATGGATTCGGCCACCAGATCGGAGTGGGCGATTTCGGTAGTGACATTGACCTTGCGCTCATGGCCGAAGGCTTTGACGCCGTTCAGCAGGGTCTGGGCCTGGCTGGTCCACTGCTCTTCGATGCGCTTGGCTTCCTTGATGTCCAGCAAATCACTGCCTTCCAGATAGCTGCGCGGATAGTGCGACACAACCTTGAGTGCAATCACGCTGGCGCCGCACAAAGCGGCCAGATCCAGGCCTGCATGCACAGCCTTGTCCGAGAGTTCAGTGCCATCAGTAGCAATCAAAATGCGGTTGTACATAGCTTTCTCCTTCAGGTTGTATGCGTTGTGGATACAAGCATATGTCGATTGGGCAGTTAACAGTTGATTAATGTCAAGGTGGGTATCATCTGGCGTAGTTACGCTTGAAACATGTCCCAACACACTACTGTCCAGCCCTCCGCGGCAGAGCGTGCTGTTGCTGACACCGGTTTCCTGAACTCGTCCCAGATGCACAGCCATCTGCTGGACGATCCGCAAGAATGGAGCTCGTTTGGCCGTCCCGCAGGCCAGAGCTCCAAGGCTCCAATCTCCGAGAACGCGACCGAATCCCCGGTGTGGGATTCCTTTGTGGTTTTGGAGGGCATGCACTGTGCTGCATGTGCGCTGACCATCGAGGAGGCGCTGCGAGCCGTCCCGGGAGTGCAGGCCGCCGAAGTCAGTGCCGCAACGCGTCGAGCCCGCGTCGAATGGCGTCCTGCCCAGGTGCTTCCATCGCAATGGATGGACGCCATCTCGCGTGCTGGCTATCGGGCCTTGCCCGCGCGCGATGCGTTTGCGCGCGAGCTGCGCCAGGCCGAGACGCGCCGTGCCCTGTGGCGCTGGCTGGTGGCCGGCCTGTGCATGATGCAGGTGATGATGTATGCATGGCCTGCCTACACGGCGCGTCCCGGCGATCTGTCGCTGGAGATGGAGACCTTGCTGCGCTGGGCCTCCTGGGTGATTTCTCTGCCCGTGGTGCTGTTTTGCTGCGGCCCCTTCTTCAAGAGCGCGCTCAAGGACATCAGCCAGCGCCGCGTGAGCATGGATCTGCCCGTGGCCATAGGCATGCTGATCACCTTCGTCATCAGCACGCTGGGTACTTTTGATCCCTCCGGTCCCTTTGGTCAGGAAGTCTTCTTCGACTCGCTGACCATGTTTGTCTTTTTCCTGCTCACGGGGCGCTGGCTGGAGCTGCGTCTGCGTGACCGCACGGCCGGTGCATTGGAAGCCGTGATGAACCGGCTGCCGGATTCGGTGCTGCGTCAGCAGCCTGACTCGGGCGAGTTCGAGCGTGTGGCCACACGTCGACTGTGCGCGGGCGATGTGGTGCGTGTGCTCACGGGCGAGGCTTTTCCCGCAGACGGCCGGATCCTGCGCGGTACTACCCATGCCGATGAGGCTCTTCTGACCGGCGAGTCCACTCCTGTTCTGCGTGCACAGGGCGATGCAGTCACCGCTGGCAGCTACAACCTGGACAGTGTTGTCGATGTGCGCGTGGATAGCGTGGGGGAGGGCACCCGCTTTGCGCAGATCGTGAATCTGATGGAAAGCGCTTCGCTGCAAAAGCCCACCTTGGCCCAGCTGGCCGACAGGGTGGCTCGTCCTTTCCTTGTCGTGGTGCTGCTGGCGGCGCTGGCTGCGGCCATCTGGTGGTGGCCTGTCGACCCGGGCAAGGCCATGATGGTGGCCGTGGCCGTGCTCATCGTCACCTGCCCCTGCGCGCTCTCACTGGCCACGCCCGTGGCCATGCTGACGGCGGCTGGCACCCTGGCGCGCAGCGGCGTGCTGGTGCGCAATCTGCAGGGGCTGGAGGCGCTGGCCACCGTGGATACGCTGGTGTTCGACAAGACCGGAACGCTGACGCGCGATGGTCTGGTGCTGCGCGCGCTGACACCCGCTGAAGGTCAAAACACTGATGACCTGCTGGCGTTGGCAGCCTTGCTGGCGCGTCAGTCCATGCATCCCGCTTCCAGGGCCCTGGCGCAGGCGGCCGAGGTGGTCGAGCTGCCTGCCAGTGCATGGCTGCTGGACTCCGTCCAGGAAGTTGCCGGCAGCGGCCTCGATGTCTGGGTGCAGGCGCGCAGCAATACCGCTGTGCGCCGCCATCTTCGTCTGGGCTCGGCCGCGCATTGCGGCGTGCCCGAGCTGGCACCGCATGAGCCGGGTCAGAGCGTGATGCTGGCCGAGGAATCGCAAGCTGGCTGGCAGCCCCTGGCGCAGTTCCATCTGAGCGAGGACGTGCGTCCCGAAGCGGCCCAGGTCATTGCCGATCTCGGGCGCCATGGCGTCAGTGTGCAACTGCTCTCGGGAGACCGCTCGGCAGCGGTGCAGACGGTGGCCGCCAGGCTGGGTATCGAGACTGCGCAGGGCGATTGCCAGCCGCAGGACAAGCTGGCTGCCCTGCAGGCCGCACAGGCGGCGGGGCACAAGGTCGCCATGGTTGGCGACGGCCTGAATGACGGGCCAGTTTTAGCCGGAGCGCATGTCTCTTTTGCGTTTGGCAATGCAGTGCCGCTGGCACAATCGCGAGCAGACTTCGTGGTACTGGGAGACAGCCTGGAGTTAGTGCTGCAAAGCCTGTTGCTGGCCCGACGGACCTTGTCCGTGGTGCGCCAGAACCTGAGCTGGGCAGCAGCCTATAACGCGATCTCTATTCCTCTGGCCCTGATGGGCTGGATGCCTGCCTGGCTGGCAGGGCTCGGCATGGCGCTGAGCTCCTTGCTGGTCGTCGCCAACGCAGCCCGTCTTGCACGTGCGTTGCCGCTGCAGGTTGCTGATAGCAACGCGTCCGCCTCTGCGCATCTTGCGCCGCGAGGCACCGTCATGCCACTGATTCAAGGAGGCCGTTGATGGACATTCTGTATGTGCTTATTCCGCTGTCGGTAGTTCTGGTCATGGCCATTGTGGCCGCCCTGTGGTGGGCCGTTTACCGGGGCCAGTTCGAGAGCGTGGAACAGGAAGGCGAGCGCATTCTTCGCGACGATTGATGTGGCTCAACGAGCCCAATGAGAAACCAGTGAACACTTTGCAAGAAATCTAAGAGGTGCCCGATGGAAGCAACAAATAACAATGCTGTCTATTACGACGACACCGTCGTAAGACAGTTCTCTATCATGGCCGTGGTATGGGGGGTGGTAGGTATGGCAGTGGGCGTGTTTATCGCGTCCCAGCTGGCCTGGCCGGAACTCAACTTCGGCATTCCCTGGCTGAGCTACGGACGTCTGCGTCCGCTGCATACCAATGCCGTGATCTTTGCCTTTGGTGGCTCGGCCTTGTTCGCCACCAGCTACTACGTGGTGCAACGCACCTGCCAGACCAAGCTGTTCATGCCCAAGCTGGCCAGCCTGACCTTCTGGGCCTGGCAACTGGTCATCGTGGCTGCGGCCATCAGCCTGCCCCTGGGATACACCCAGGGCAAGGAATATGCCGAGCTGGAATGGCCCATCGACCTGTTGATCACCGTGACCTGGGTGTCCTATGCCATCGTGTTCTTCGGCACCATCGGCATCCGCAAGGTCAAGCACATCTATGTGGCCAACTGGTTCTTCGGTGCTTTTATCCTGGCCGTGGCCTTGCTGCACGTGGTCAACAACGTCTCCATTCCTGCGGGCTGGATGAAGAGCTACTCGGCCTATGCCGGCGTGCAGGATGCCATGGTCCAGTGGTGGTATGGCCACAACGCCGTGGGCTTCTTCCTGACCGCAGGCTTCCTGGGCATGATGTATTACTTCATCCCCAAGCAGGCCGGTCGCCCCGTGTATTCGTACCGCCTGTCGATCGTGCACTTCTGGGCACTGATCTTCACCTATATGTGGGCCGGCCCTCACCACCTGCACTACACCGCGCTGCCCGACTGGGCCCAGTCGCTGGGCATGGTGTTCTCGCTGATCCTGCTGGCTCCCAGCTGGGGCGGCATGATCAACGGCATCATGACGCTGTCGGGTGCCTGGCACAAGCTGCGTGACGACCCCATCCTGCGCTTCCTGATCGTGTCCCTGTCGTTCTACGGCATGTCCACCTTCGAAGGCCCGATGATGGCCATCAAGACCGTCAACGCGCTGAGCCACTACACCGACTGGACCGTGGGCCACGTGCATTCCGGCGCTCTGGGCTGGGTGGGTCTGATCACCATGGGCTCTCTGTACTACCTGATTCCCCGTCTCTTCGGCCGCGAAAAAATGCACTCCGTGCCCGCGATCGAGCTGCACTTCTGGATGTCGACCATCGGCATCGTGCTGTACATCGCCGCGATGTGGATTGCCGGTGTGATGCAGGGCCTGATGTGGCGCGCCATCAACCCCGACGGCACGCTGACCTACACCTTCGTCGAAAGCGTGAAGGCGACCTATCCCTTCTACGTGATTCGCGTGACCGGCGGTCTGCTGTATCTGGGCGGCATGCTGGTGATGGCATGGAATACCTGGAAGACCGCAATGGCCGGCCGTTCCGTCAAGGTGGCAGTGCCTGCCGTGGTGGCTCACGCCTGAGCATTGAGGAGCAAAAGCAATGTCTGATCAAAATAACGCAGTTCCCAAGAGCTCTTTGCACGAGAAGATCGAGACCAGCAACTTTCTGCTGATCGCGCTGACGCTGTTCGTGCTGACCATTGGCGGTCTGGTGGAAATCGTGCCGCTGTTCTTCCAGAAGTCCACGACCGAAGCCGTGGCGGGCCTCAAGCCCTACACACCGCTGCAACTGATGGGCCGTGACGTCTATCTGCGCGAAGGTTGCTACAACTGCCACTCGCAGATGATCCGCCCCTTCCGCGCCGAGACCATGCGCTACGGCCACTACTCGGTGGCTGGCGAGTTCGTCTACGACCACCCCTTCCAGTGGGGCTCCAAGCGCACCGGCCCCGATCTGCACCGTGTGGGCGGCAAGTACAGCGACGAATGGCATCGCATCCACCTGAACAACCCGCGTGATCTGGTGCCCGAGTCCAACATGCCTGCCTATCCCTGGCTGGAAGCGACCAAGGTGGATGACTCTGCCGTGGCAACGCGCATGAGCGCCTTGCGCAAAGTGGGTGTGCCTTATACCGATGCGGAGATCGCCGGGGCTCAGGCCGAAGTCAAGGACAAGACCGAGATGGAGGCCGTGATCTCCTATCTGCAGGTCCTGGGTCGCGCCGTCAAGTAACAGAGGAGGGACTGGAAAATGGATATCACCACCATGCGTGTTCTGGCCACACTGGCTTCGCTGGCGTGCTTCGTGGGCATCTGGTGGTGGGCGTTTGCCCGCCGTAACCAGGCCCGTTTCGACGAGGCAGCTCAGCTTCCCTTCCTGGAAGACTGAGTCTGATCACTACAACGAGAACATCCCATGAGCGACTTCTTTAACAACTTCTGGTCCGTGTATATCGCGGCTGTTTCGCTGATCGGCATCCTCGGCTGCTTCTTGCTGCTGGTGCTGGTGGCGCGCCGCAAGGTCGTTCCTTCCGCGGACAACACCACCGGTCACGTCTGGGACGAAGACCTGCGCGAGCTCAACAACCCCATGCCCAAATGGTGGATGGGTCTGTTCGTGATCACCGTGGTCTTCAGCCTGGCCTACCTGGTGGCCTACCCGGGTCTGGGTTCCTTCAAGGGCGAGCTGGACTGGACCCAGTATGGTGCTTATGACAAGGAGATGGAAAAGGCCCGTGTCGACCTGGAGCCCATGTACGCCAAGTTCGTCAGCATGCCCACCGAAGAAATGGCCAAGGACCCCCAGGCCATGGCCATCGGCGAGCGTCTGTTCATGAACAACTGCGCGCAATGCCACGGCTCCGATGCACGCGGCAGCAAGAGCTTTCCCAATCTGAGCGACGGTGACTGGCTGCATGGCGGCACACCCGACAAGATCAAGGAAACCATCACCAACGGCCGCATCGGCGTGATGCCTCCCATGGCAGCTGCCGTGGGCTCGGCGGAAGATGTGCGCAATGTGGCTCACTATGTGCTGAGCCTGTCGGGCAGCCCCCACGATGCCGTCAAGGCTTCGCAGGGCAAGTCCAAGTTCGTGGCCTGCGCGGCTTGCCACGGCATGGATGGCAAGGGCAACCAGGCGCTTGGCGCACCCAACCTGACCGATGACATCTGGCTGCATGGCTGGGGCGAGTCCGTTATTGTCGACATGGTCAACCATGGCAAGATGAACGAGATGCCTGCTCAGAAGGACAAGCTGACCGAGGCGCAGATCGCGGTGCTGGCCTCCTATGTCTGGGGGCTGTCCAACGCAAGCGCCCAGAAGTAAGACGGGTGATGAAGGCGGTGCCAAGGCACCGCCTTTTTCGCGTTTGAGTTTTCAGTAATTACAAAAATATTAAGGAACTGCGATGCCCTGCGATCCGGAGAAACCTCGCAAAGTCATACCGATCACGGCTGAGCCTGTGGACGGCGGCCAGGAATATATGCCCATGTTCGCCTCCGAACAGAAGGTGTACTCGCGCGCCATCAGTGGCGTCTTCTCGCGCTGGCGCTGGATCATGGTGTTCCTGACCCAGATCGTCTTCTACGGCCTGCCGTGGCTGCAGTGGGGCGAGCGCCAGATGGTGCTGTTCGACCTTGGGGCACGGCGCTTCTATCTGTTCGGGCTGGTGCTCTACCCGCAGGACTTCATCTACCTGACAGGGCTGCTCATCATCAGCGCGCTGGGGCTGTTTCTGTTTACCGCGGTGGCCGGGCGTCTGTGGTGCGGCTTTTCCTGTCCGCAGACGGTCTATACCGAGATCTTCATGTGGATCGAGAGCAAGGTCGAGGGAGACCGCAGCGCCCGCATGCGCATCGACAAGCATGGCTGGACCTTCGAGAAAATCTGGAAGAAGTCGCTCAAGCAGTTCCTCTGGATTGTTCTGTCCCTTTGGACCGGATTCACCTTTGTCGGCTACTTCGTGCCCATCCGTGAACTGGGTGTGGAGCTGATGGCCTTCCAGGGCAGCTGGCAGATTTTCTGGGTGCTGTTCTACGGCTTTGCCACGTACGGCAATGCCGGCTATATGCGCGAGCAGGTCTGCAAGTACATGTGCCCCTATGCACGCTTCCAGAGCGCCATGTTCGACAAGGACACCATGATCGTCAGCTACGACGTCCAGCGTGGTGAAGCGCGCGGGCCGCGCAGAAAAGACGTGGACTACAAGGCGCAGGGTCTGGGTGACTGCATAGACTGCAAGCTTTGCGTTCAGGTCTGCCCCGTGGGCATCGACATCCGCAAGGGGTTGCAGTACGAGTGCATTGGCTGCGGTCTGTGCATCGATGCCTGCAACTCCGTGATGGACAAGATGGAGTACCCGCGCGGCCTGATCCGCCTGACCACGCAGAACGCCGTGGCCAAGCTCTGGAAGCAGGCGCAGGTGATACGGCGCATCTTCCGCCCGCGCGTGCTGATCTACTCGACCGTGCTGCTGGCGCTGAGCGCAGCCATGATCGCCAGCCTGGTACTGCGCGAGCCCCTCAAGGTCGACGTGATTCGCGACCGCGCCGCGCTGTCGCGCATCGTGGCTGGCGGCAAGCTCGAAAACGTCTATCGCCTGCAGATCATGAATGCGACCGAGTCCGAGCAGCGCTATCGCATCAGCGCCACGGGGCTGGATCAGCTGGAGGTAGTATCCGAGCAGGAAGTCTCGGTAGGTCCGGCCGAGACGCGCGGCATTGCGGTGCGCCTGCAGATCCCCTATGGCTCGGCTGCTTCCGGCTCGCACCCCGTGCATTTCAATGTGGATGCGCTGACGGCTGGGGCCGGACGCATCTCCGAAAAGTCCGTGTTCCTGGTGCCGCGCTAGGCCTGCGGCATGCATCGCGACAGCCACGCAAGGGCATCGCGAATCAGCAACAATTGATGCTGCCCGATTGCAGATTTGCAATTGGGCAGCCAGATTTCTGAAAAGAGGTTTAACCATGTCGGCAGCACAAGCCAAGGCCCTGCAAAAGGCCAAGATCATCCACCCCGAGGACGGCAAGCCCTGGTGGAAGTTTGCCCATGTCTGGCTCGTCATCGCCGGTCCCGCCGTGGTGGTGGTCGCGGGCATCGTGACCGCCTATATCGCCATGAGCAAGCCGGATCCCGTGATCGACCCCGACTACTATCGTCACGGCATTGAGATCAACCAGCGCCTCACCGAGAGCGAAAAAAGCCTGGCGCCAGCAGTGACGGGGCGCAACCATGCCGCGACGCCGGCCAAGGACCATCCGCTGGATCGCTGACCGAGATTTCAACGCATCCCAAGGCCACTTCCGCGGCCTTTTTTTGCGGCCCTGGTTGCAGGCTTTTCTGTAGCCGGTGTGCCGTGACGGCGTTCTATGTCTTGGTCGACAGAAGAGTCGGGAGGGCCCCTGCAGTTCTCGGCTGCCGGCAAGGGATGGCCGGGTGGAGTTCAACAACAGGAGCGCATAGCGCTTTGTTAAAGGCTATTTCAGATAGATATAGACCTCAAATCGATACACATAAAGCGCTGGAAGCTCTTCAAATAATAGCGGTCCAGGGTTTCCCATCTGAGTGCATGCCCTTGGTATGTCTGGGAAGGTCATGGCAATTGTGCAAAATAGGTTCAAACCCACAGGCCAAGGAGAATCGCGATGGATGCTCGACGCTGGATGTGGATTGTCTGGCCGGCTTTTCTGGCCGCGGCAATCATGGAAATGGTGGTATTTGCCTTTGTGGACCCGCTGGATATGCACTGGCTGGGCTCGCCACTGGAATGGTCGCGCAATGGCATTTACACCCTGGCCTTTTTTGCCTTCTGGGCGGTCACCGTGTTCAGCGGACTGATGACCGTCATGCTGGGGCGTTCGGCCAGCGATCTGAACCAGGGCATAGTCTCGGAGCCCCTGGTCGAGTAAGGTGCTGCGCACAGGACCGCAGTTTCGAACAGGTGGCGGCTCCGGATGGAGGGGCTGGCCGCTCGCTGTGTCGGCGGCCCTGTTAGCGGAAACTCCTGGCAGGCATTCGCCGCCATCAAAAAAGCCCGCTGTCTGCGGGCTTTGTCTTGAGGGCTGCTGTCGAAGTCAGTCCTGGCATTGCTGGCTGTTGACGATGCGCCTGAGCGCCTCGGTATCCAGAATGCGCAGATGGCGCTGTCGGACTTCGATGATGCCTTCCTCGGCGAACTTGGAGAAGGTGCGACTCACGGTCTCCAGCTTGAGGCCCAGATAGCTGCCGATTTCTTCACGCGTCATGCGCAGTACCAGCTCCGACTTCGAAAAGCCGCGTGCCGACAGACGCTGCACCAAGTTCAGCACAAAGGCCGCCAGACGCTCTTCGGCACGCATGCTGCCCAGCAGCAGCATCACGCCATGCTCGCGCACGATTTCGCGGCTCATGACCTTGTGCACATGATTTTGCAGTGCCGTGACTTCGCGCGAGAGCTGTTCGAGCTTGTCGAAAGGCATGATGCAGACTTCGGCATCTTCCAGCGCCACGGCATCGCAGGTGTGGTGGTCGTTGACGATACCGTCCAGACCGATGATCTCGCCGGCCATCTGAAAGCCCGTGACCTGGTCGCGACCGTCTTCGGTGGCCACGCTGGTCTTGAAGAAGCCGGTGCGAATGGCGTACAGCGAGGTGAACTCCTCGCCGTTGCGAAACAGCAGCCCGCCCCGTTTCACCTTGCGGCGCGTGGCCACAATTTCGTCAATGCGCTCCATTTGTTCATCGTCCAGGCCCATGGGCATGCACAGTTCACGCAGATTGCAGTTGGAGCAGGATGCTTTGATGGTCTGAAGATTCATGGGCTTTTCAGCAACGGCACAGACAGACTTGGAATGGAGAGTCGCGCCGGTCATTGACCTCGTAGTTAGTGATGAGTTGGATCAAATTGTCGCAGTACTTGCCTTGCGCTCTCTTGATATTCATCAAGGACAGTTGGATTGCCTTGGGGCACATTGTTTGCATTCATTCAAAAACATGTGCTTCTGCCCATTATGGGCATGATTTCCAGGATCTGATTTTCTTTGAAATCTGCTCAATGTGGAGTGTGGGCGCACCCTAACTTTCAGTTATGACCGCAGTCACGCCCGAGTTGCTGAGCCGCTTTGATATTCCCGGCCCGCGCTACACATCATTTCCAACAGCCGACCGTTTTGTTGAGGCTTTTGGTGCAGACGACTATATCCTGGCATTGAAACAACGCAAGACGCATTCGAGCTCACGTGCCTTGCCTTTGTCCGTTTATGTGCATGTGCCATTTTGCGAGTCGCTTTGCTATTACTGCGCCTGCAACAAGATCGTGACCAAGCATCATGAGAAGGCTGCCGAATATCTGGATTATCTGGGCCGTGAACTGGCCATGCATACCGAGCATTGCGGCAAAGGCCAGCTGGTAAGCCAGTTGCATCTGGGAGGCGGTACGCCGACCTTCTTCAGCGATGCCGAACTGCAGCAGTTGATGCTTCTGATGCGTGAGCATTTCAAGCTCGATCCAGCCGGCGAGTATTCCATCGAGGTCGATCCGCGTACCGTGAGCAACGAGAGGCTGAAGACACTCAAGGACATGGGCTTTAATCGCCTGAGCTTTGGCGTGCAGGATTTTGACCCCGCGGTGCAGAAAGCGGTGCACCGGGAGCAGCCAGCCGAGCAAGTCTTTGAGCTGGTGGCCGAGGCCCGCCGTCTGGGCTTTGTCTCCATCAATGTGGACCTCATCTACGGTTTGCCCAAGCAGACATCCGAGTCTTTTGCGCGAACGCTGGCCCAGGTCAACGAGTTGCGTCCCGACCGTATTGCTCTGTATGCCTATGCGCATCTGCCCGAGCGCTTCAAGCCGCAAAGGCGTATTGCATCGGCTGACTTGCCCATGGGACAGGAGAAGCTGAACATGCTCTCCGGCGCAATTGATGCCTTCATGAATGGCGGCTATGTCTATGTGGGCATGGATCACTTTGCGCTGCCCGACGACTCTCTGGCCATCGCCAAGCGTCAGGGGCGCCTGCATCGCAACTTCCAGGGCTACAGCACCCAGCCCGATTGCGACCTGATTGCACTGGGCGTATCGGCCATCGGCAAGGTGGGCGCCACCTACAGCCAGAACGTCAAGACCCTGGAAGAGTATTACGACGCCATTGATGGCGGCATGCTGCCCGTGCAGCGCGGATTGGCGCTCTCGCGTGACGATCTGGTGCGCAGAGCCATCATCATGGCCATCATGTGTCAGGGCTCCGTCCTGTATGAGCCGATGGAGCAGGCCTGGCTGATCAATTTCCGCGAGTACTTTGCTCGGGAGTTGGCTGCACTGGGGGAAATGCAGCGCAATGGCCTGGTTCAGCTATCCGACGAGGGCTTCAAGGTCACGGGCCTGGGCTGGTTTTTCGTGCGCGGAGTAGCCATGCTGTTTGATCGATATTTGCAGGCCGACCGAAACCGCACGCGCTTTTCGCGCATCATCTAGCGCATGTTGTTTTCGCTGGTCTGGACTGCTTTGATCATGGGGCTCGTGGGTGGGCCCCATTGTCTTGTGATGTGCGCTGCGCCCTGCAGCGTCGTGACGGGCGCAAGGCCTGCCAGCGACGGCCAGGTCATCGCCTTGCACGGCCTGCAAAAACGCCAATGGCTGCGCACCAGTTTGTTTCATCTGGGACGCATTGCCGGCTATGCCCTGCTGGGCGGAGTGGCGGCTGTGGCCATGGAGAGTCTGGCCTGGCTGACCAGTCAGACAACGGCCTTGCAGAAGCTCTGGACGCTGATGCATGTCGCGGTCATGGCCTGGGGTCTGGCCATGCTGGTGCAGGCGCGACAACCGGTGTGGCTGGAGCAGGCGGGGCGCTCTGTCTGGGCCAGGGTCCAGCCCTGGGTCGTCGCCCCGGGAGGGAGCCTGGCCGCGGGCTTTGCCTGGGCCCTGATGCCTTGCGGCTTGCTTTATTCGGCAGTGCTGGTGGCCGCGCTGAGTGGCGGAGTCTGGCAAGGTGCTCTGTCAATGGCGGCGTTTGCCATTGGCGGCGCAGTGTGGTTGCTGGCGGGCCCCTGGTTGTGGCAGCTGGGGCAGTCGCATCTCAATGCATTGCGGGCGCGCTGGGGCACCAGAATTGCGGGTTTGATGCTGATTGGTGTTGCGAGTTGGGCTTTGTGGATGGATCTGGTCTACAAACCCAGCCTTTGGTGCCGATAAGTCACACAGGAGGGGAATGTTGGTGCAGTTTGCATCCCAACAGACCCTAGTCATGGTTGAGCAGTCATGGAACTGCGGAATAATGTCTCATCTTGTGTGTAGCGCTCAAAGTGAATCGTTTCGTTGCTATTGATATCGGACAACTGCGAATTGGCATGTATGTCCATCTGGAGACTGGCTGGTTGCGCCACCCGTTTCCCGTCAGCAGCTTCAAGATTGTCAATGACGAGCAGTTGCAGACGCTCAGGACCCTGAAGCTCAAGGCCGTACAGGTTGATCTCTCCAGAAGCGATCTGGAGGAGGCTGTCACGCCTTCCGTCGCGCCTCCTCGGCCTGTTGTGAGCCATCCGGACAGCGATGCGCATGCCTGGCGAGACAGCATTCTGGGGGTGCAGTCCCGGTTTCTGGGTGCGGTTTCCGTATTTGACGATGTTCAGGCCCTGTTGCCTGCCAACCCCGAGCGGGCGCGCGCCACGACGGATCAGCTGGTTGCGCAGCAAGTCGTCAAACTGGCGCAGGCTCGTGATCTGAGTCTGCATCTGCTCGCGGATACGGGCGGTGCCACATTCGGTGTTCATGGAGTGAACGTTTCCGTGCTGAGCCTGTTGCTGGGCAAGACACTGGGCTTGCGCAACGATGTGCTGCAGGATCTGGGCACGGCAGCGTTGCTGCATGACATCGGCAAGCCAGGGCTGGAGATTTCCGCGTCGGCCAATGCACTGAATCAAGGCACGGATCGCATGCCGCTGCGAGAGACCGCCTATGCACGGCATGTGGGAGAGTCGGTGGCGTTGGCCCTGTCCATGGGCTATCCTCCTTCGGTCACGACGGCCATCGCCCAGCACCATGAGTGGGCCGATGGATCGGGCTTTCCGCTTGGCCTGCTGGCGACCGATATGGATATTGCCGGACAGATACTGGCGCTGGCCAACAATTTCGAGCGTTTGTGCAATCTGCCACTGCAAGGCAACGAAATGACGCCCCATGAAGCCATGGCCGCACTGTACGGGCAGTATCGCCAGCGTTATGCACCTGAAGTGCTCAAGGCATTCGTGCAGACTCTGGGTGTCTATCCGCCGGGGTCCTTGGTGGAGCTCAGCGACGGGCGCATGGGGGTAGTGGTGTCCGTCAATACCAGCCAGTCTCTCAAGCCGCAGGTGCTGACCTATGACACGCAGACGGCGCAGAAGTTGCGGTTCGTCGATTTGCTTGAATATGTGGGTTTGGGGATTCGGCGTGGTTTGACGCGTAATCAGCTATCGCGCAATGCGCTGGAAGCTTTACAGCCACAAAGACGTCTTTGCTATTTTTTTGACAGTTCTGCAGCACCTGCTGTCGAGAAAGATCTCGCGTGACCATGCCGCAGAGTTTTCTGATCGACCCTCTGCTCGCCGCCATGCTCGATGGCTTGCAGGAGGCCGTCTGGCTGCTGGATGCGCAGAGCCTGCGCGTGCTTCATGCCAATGCGGCCAGCACGCAGCTCACGGGTTACACCCCTGAGCAGGCACGGGAGCAGTATGTCGATGTGCTTTGCGCTTCCCTGGTGCAGAAGGCGTTCTGGCAGGACGCTTCCAATTGGGTGGGCGGCGCGAAATTTCTCACGGAGATCTGTAAGGCGGATGGATCGTTGACGGCCGTGGAGATGGGGGTTGGCTCCATCGCCCAGAACCCGCGCTGGTTGTTGCTCACCATGCTCGACCGCAGCGAGCAGTTGCGGCATGAAAGCGAGCTGGACATGCTGCTTGCGGAGTTGCGGGCGACGCTGGAGTCCACCGCAGACGGCATGCTGGTCTGCGATCTGCGCGGCGGCATTCGCGCCTTCAACCATCGTTTCGCAGAGCTGTGGCAACTGCCCGAATCCCTGCTCGTGCAACGTGACGACGAGGCCATCTTCGCCCATCTTGAAGCGCAGACCATCAGCAGCGAGAGCCAGTTCACGCTGTTGCAGGAGGCGCAGGATCTGTCGGCACCCGAGACCTCGGAGGTGCTGCAACTGCTAAGCGGTCGGGTGCTGGAGCGTCGTTCCGTGCCTCAGCTCAGTCGCGGTGTGGCGATAGGGCGGATCTATTCCTACCGGGATATCACGGCGGAATCCAGTTCAGCGACCGAGCTGCGTCTCGCGGCGCGCGTGTTCGAGTCCAGCCTGGACGGCATCTTCATCGCCGATGCCGCGGGCGTCATTGTGCAGATCAACCCGGCGGGCGTGCAGTTGCTGCATGGAAGGTCGGTGCTGGGTCTTGCCGCCTGGGCGCTGTTCGAGTCCGAAGGCGGCCCTGTTTCCGATCTGCTGGAGCTGGCATCCGCGCGCTGGGATGTGGGCAGTTTCTGGGAGGGCAATCTTTGGCTCAAGCAGAGCGACGGTCAGCGTTGCGCGGTCTGGCTGTCCTGGGTGGCATTGCGCGACGGCTATGGTCGTCTGGTGCAGAGCATTGGCTTCATGCGCGACATGACCATGCAGCGCAGTGCCCAAAAGCAGATCGAGCAGCTTGCCTATAGCGATGCCCTCACCGGATTACCCAACCGCCTGAGCTTGAGCCGCCATGTACAGGCCGCCATCACCGCTGCGCGCTTTACGCAGCAGCCTTTCAGCATTCTGTTTCTGGATCTGGACCGCTTCAAGATCATCAACGACTCTCTGGGTCATGACTTTGGCGATCGGGTGCTCAAGCTGGTTGCTCAGCGGCTGGGCGGATTGTTGCGCCCTGCCGACGTGCTGTGTCGCCAGGGAGGGGACGAGTTCGTGCTCTATCTGCATGACTGCACCGGAGAGGGCGCTTCGGCCGTGGCCGCCCGCATTCTGGAAGAGATGCGTCAGCCCTTCATGCTCGACGGCCTGGGTTTTTCCGTGCAATGCAGCATTGGCGCGGCGCAGTTTCCTGCGGATGGGTTGACGCTTGATGAGCTGATTCGTCAGGCCGATATCGCCATGTATCGCGTCAAGGAGCGCGGACGCGGCAATTTCAGTTTCTACCAGCCGCAGATGAGTGCAGGCCTGCTCTCACGCATGAAGCTGGAGCACGCTATGCGCCAGGCTCTGGACAAGGGGCATATGGCCGTGCACTTCCAGCCCCAGGTTCATATCCGCTCGGGTCGCATTGTGGCAGCGGAGGCCTTGCTGCGCTGGACGGATCCGGAGCTGGGCGTGATCTCTCCGGCGGCCTTCATTCCGCTGGCCGAAGAGTCCGGCTATGTGGTTGCACTTGATGCCTGGGTGCTGGAGCAGTCGGTACAGGAGGCCGCGCGCTGGCTGGCCATGGGCAAGCCCGTCAAGGTGTCGGTCAATGTCTCGGCACTGGAGTTCAGGCAGCCGGACTTTGTGGATCGCCTCAAGCGCGTGCTGGAAGCCAGCGGCTTGCCGGCCCAATGGCTGGAGCTGGAATTGACCGAGAGCATCCTGCTGCAGGAAGCACAGGAAATGGCCTTGCGCGTGCATCAGATTGCAGAGCTGGGCGTGGGCCTTGTGATCGATGACTTCGGCACCGGCTATTCGAGCCTGGCCTATTTGAAAAAACTGCCGATCTCCAAGATCAAGATCGACCAGAGCTTTGTGCGCGGCCTGCCTCACGACGCGGGAGACAAGGCCATCGTAGGCGCCATCATCAGCATGGGGCAGGCCCTGGGCGTGGAGCTGGTGGCCGAAGGTGTGGAAACGCAGGAGCAGTGCCAGGCCATAGAGCAGCTGCAGGGCGACTACTTTCAAGGCTATCTGTGTTCGCCGGCCTTGCCAGCGGAGCAGTTCAGAAAGCGCCTGGATCAAGGCGCATCCGAGCAGGCATCCGGCGCACAGCCGTACTCGCCGGACGAAGATGGCAGCGGTATTCATATTGCAGGTCTGCAATAGACACTGGGCATGCGTTTGCGCTAGGTTTTCCATCGTCTGATTTGACGATGCGTAGTCTATGAGGGCTCGGCAAGATCAGGGCATTTCTTGGGCCGACTGCCGGGCACCTACAACAATGAACAATGCGTGCAGAGTTGAGCAACTGTGCAGTGCTGATGGGCCGGATTTTTTGAGATAGCCAATGCCCAAAAGCGAATACGCAAGTTTTGACTTCTACAACTACCGCTCGGCCGCTCTAGAAGCCGTAAATGGTTTTTCTGTCGGCTTTTCTGCTCCGAGGCATGTCGAGTCCAGTGCAGCTGGCTCGCTGGATGAAACTCCGCTTATCAGCACCGAAGCCATGAGTCTGCTGATTGCAGCGCTGTATGAGTCCGCCATGGATCCGCAGCACTGGAAGGTTTTTCTGGAACTGCTGCGTTCTTGTGCCAATGGCAACTACGCCTCGCTCGTGGTGCGCGACCCCCATGGTGAGAATGTGGGCTGGGTAATCTCGGCAACCGGAGGCCGTTCGGAGGTCATTCCCTACGACCCCTATGCGCAGTGGAGTCCGTTTCTCGGCATTGCCAAGGACCAGGTGCTCACCTTGCGGGATGTGATGACGGAGTCCGAATGGCATTCCTGCCGCTACTACACCGACTGGTGCAAGGGGGTGGACATTGAGCACATTCTGGCCGTGGACGTCATGACCGATAACGGCTGCTCCTATGGCTGGCGTATCACGCGGTCTGCGAGCGCCGGTGCATTCGAGTCACGGCAGCTGGACCTGGTGCGCATGCTGGTGCCTCACCTCAGGCGGGTGCTGAACATGCAGCTGAATCTGCACCGTGACCGGCAGGTCATATCGTTATATGGGCGTGCCACTGCGCAGCTGATGATGGGGGTGGTCATTCTCGATCAGGCCGGGAAAATGATAGAGGCCAACCCAGCGGCGACAACCATTCTGAATCTGGGCGATGGCATACGGGTCAACAACGGAGCGCTTGAAGCCGTCTATGCGAATGACAATCGCAAGCTGCAGCGTCTGATCCGCGATGCGCTGCTTTCGCCCAGGCTGGAGCGGGCTTCGATGACGGAGGGTATGTCCATCACTCGCCAGTCCGGTCAGCTGAATTGGGGCGTGGTGGTGCAGAGCATCTCTGCCGATGAATGGACTGAAGGCAAGCAGCGTCCCAGCGTAGCGGTTTTTCTGCGCGATACGACGGGCAAGGCGGAGCCGCCCGTCAAGCTCACGCAGCAGCTCTTCCATCTGACTCCTGCCGAAACCGCAGTGGCCACGCATTTGAGCAACGGCATGTCTTTGGAAGAGGCTGCGGAGGCTCTGGGCATCAAACCCAATACCGCGCGAGCCCATCTGCGTTCCATTTTTTCCAAGACTGGGGTTCGTCGTCAGACAGAGTTGGTGCGACTTTTTCTCAACAGTGTGGCCTGGCTGGGCAATCAATGATTCCGGCCCGGACCCGCAAGCTCGTCTGCACGAGGGCTCTCGCGTCTTGCGCAGTTTGGACTTGATCGCTTCCGGGTCATGCCGCACGCGCATTGTGCAAGCAGGTACCTGCTCTGGCGCGCTGTAGTGCTGCTCTAGCGCGACCGTTGGGCTGGAGTTGTTCCTACATGTCGACGAAACCGTTTCCTGGCGAATGTCTAGGGAATATGAATCCGGAAGTCCTAAGCTGCAGGTCTGTTTCGCTGCTGAAGGGTTTTGTCGGAACTATCCGGGTAGACAACTCCCGATACATGAACTCGATCGCGCCCCGCATTTTTGGCTTGATAGAGCAGTTGATCAGCTTCTTTCAGCGCTTGCTCAAGCTGGAATGACTGAGTGATCGAAGAAATGCCAAAGCTCATGGTCAGTTTGGGGCCCGATGGAAGAACCGGATTCTTGGCCCCGAGGTCACGCTGGATGCGCTGGGCAATGAGCTCTGCATCGCACGGTGTTATGTCGGTCAACAGCATCACAAACTCTTCGCCGCCGAATCGGGCGACCAGATCCTGCTCCCGCACATTGTTTTGCAAGGTCGCTGAGACAAGCTGCAGCACTTTGTCGCCACGTTCGTGGCCCCAGGCATCGTTGATGCGTTTGAAGTGGTCTATATCGCAGGCTAGCACGGCCATGGGGTAGAGCCTCGGATCATCCAGCCGCTTTTGGGCATGCTCCTGAAAAGAGCGGCGATTCAGTACCTGGGTCAATGCATCAAAGTCACGTTCCCTGCGCAGCTTGTCCATGGTTTCCTTCACTGCAATGGCGGTCATCACCACGGTGAAGAGCAGCGAGAAATTGAGAATGCTCACCAGCGTCAGAATCCAATAGGGCGACCTTGGCAGGGAGCGCAGATCCGAGTATCCAAGCAGCCAGATCAGGGCGGGCCGAGTGAAGGTGTAGGCAGTGAAGATGATGCTCAGCCAGAGCAGCGATCGATCGAGCCAGTCAAACGAGTTCTTCCTCGAGCGCACCTGCAGTATGGGCAGTAGTAAAACAAGACCGGAGCCTATGCTGAAAGAGCTCACCCGAGCCCAGACGTTGGGTTCGACCCGGCTGAACTGATACAGCGCTGCCAAGGTGGCGATGGCTATCACCGATACCGCATAGGGCTGGGTCGATACGCGCCATCTCTCCGACCAGCTCTTGGCAAGACACCAGGCACTCAGCAGGTAGAAGCTGCCGATGTGCAAGGCGTAGTGATTGAGTTCCTCCAGGGGCAGCAGGCTTTGCACACCGAGAGGCAGGGCGGTGAGCGAATAGGCGCAAGCTTGCCAGAGCAGAAAGCGCTGAGATCTTTGAGCGAGCCAGGCGATGATCAATATGGCTGCGAGAGCCAGTATTGCCAGTGATGGCGTCAGAACCAGGAGGAAGTCGTTGTTCGCGAACATCTGACCAGAGCCTTCTCGACCAAAGATCGAAACGCAGCAGCATTGCCTGCTCTCCAAATACAAAGCGACAGGCGACAGTAGCCATTCATACAGCCTGATATGTGACTTCACAAGCTATCGCAATGCCTATTGCCGATCTGCGTCATCTGGACCTGGGTACAGATGGTTGTCAATGTGGCCGCAGAGAGGAACGAGCTTGGGATTCAGAAGGGCCTCTGAACAAAAAAAGCACGCTTGGTCATGGACGGGCGGAGTGGGAGAATACTTCGACTAGTCTCTTTGTCGGGTTCGAGATGCCCTTGTTTCGTACCGCTGCGTTGACCTGTTTGGCGATGGCTGCCTTTGCGGCCAATTCACTTTTGTGTCGGCTGGCGCTGCAATCCCACTCTATTGATGCGGCAAGCTTTACGGCGGTACGCCTGGCTTCAGGCGCAGCAGTATTGGCGTTGGTTGTGGGCTTGAGGCGAGCCTCCTGCGTTGGCGTAGGCAACTGGTGGTCGGCCGGTTTTTTGTTCGCTTATGCCGCAGCTTTCTCATTCGCCTATGGGAGTCTTTCGGCTGCGGCTGGCGCTCTGCTGCTGTTCGGGGCGGTACAGGCAACGATGGTGGGTGTCGGCCTTTGCCGCGGCGAGAAACTTGCACCACGGAAGTGGGGCGGTCTGATGCTGGCCTTTGGCGGCTTGGTGGTGCTGCTGCGACCCGGATTATCGGCACCGCCCCTGGGCGCGGCTCTGCTCATGATTTTCGCTGGGGTCTCCTGGGGTCTGTACTCCTTGCGCGGAAAAGGGGCCACTGACCCGATTGGCGTGACGGCAGGCAATTTTCTTCGGACCGTACCTCTTGCCTTGCTGCTGCCCCTGCTGATGCAGGGCCGAGCCTCATTGAGCTATGCGGGGCTGGCATATGCGCTGTGCTCAGGGATGCTGACCTCGGGGCTGGGATACGTCGCGTGGTATGCCGCACTGCCTCATCTGAAGGCGGGAGCTGCGGCATCCGTGCAGCTCAGCGTTCCGTTGCTGGCAGCCATCGGTGCTGTTTCCTTGCTCGGAGAGCCTTGGACCATGCGGTTGACACTGGCCGGTGCCGCCATTCTGGGCGGGATTGCATTGGTGATGGTTTCTTCCCCGATCGGTGGACCTGTTTCATCAGCGAAGTAGCTGCTTATTGTTGCAGGCCGATGTGGCGCCAGAACGACCTCCGATCGGCTCCTGCACATGCTCTTGGAGATGGAAGCTTCAGAAACAAAAAAGCCACCGGTCAGGTGGCCTGTAGTCGTTGAGGGGGACTGCTTAGAAGGCGTCGACGCTGTATTCACCTTCGGGTGGGTTCTGAGACAGCATGCTCAGAACTTCCTCCGGGGAACGCGGATCAGGCATCGGCGTCATGATCTCTTGATTCGTCGCTTTGAGTTCTGGATAGGCGGCGTACAGGTAGGTCATGGCTACTCCTTGAAGAGGTGAATAGAAGCTGATTTGTTTCTTTTTAACGCTTGATGATGTCAGTTGGTTGACAGAAATGTAAACGTGGAACTGCCGGCATGCTTGTGCAGGAACTGCATGGCTCTTTCGTCCAGCCATTTGTCGTATCCCCTTGTGCTCGGGCATGCGCTATGCAGTCTCCGTGTTGGGAAAGATGGCTTCTTTGCAGGGGAGATGGAGCAGAGCAGCTCCCGGCAGATGGTGAGCGCCCATGTCCCATGGATTCAGGGCTTCCAAAAGCAAAGCGCGCGATTTGCGGGCTGGTGTACGCATTAGGTAGGCAAAGCGGCTGTTCAACAAGAAATTACAAACGGCCTGCCCAGCAGGAATAGCCTGAAAGGCTCCAATTTTTCAAGGAGTTGCCATGAAAGCGCTATTTTTGGTGGCGGCGGTTGCCAGCATGCTGGCAGCTTGTTCCATGATGCCGGGGCGCGATGCAGGATCCAATGCCCAGCAGACCATGGGGAGCAGTGATGTGCGCTATGAATGGGGGCGTGGGGCGTATCAGGGGCCCGGCACCACGGCGCTATGGTCCGGCGGGGATGACACTTCCGGAGGCCTGGGCTGGCGTCGTGATTAGGGGCAAGGTCACAGCTGAAGCAGCCATTGGCGGGCCGTCATTGAATATCAGACACTCGAGTCCGTTTCTTCAGGCTGGGCATGCTCTGTCGTCCAGTTGGCCGGGCGAGTTGTCACTGGAGGGCGGAACTGTGACGTCCAGCCATGGGGGCAGATGCAAGCGGCTTTGTTGGCTATTGCTCCGGCAATGAAGCTGATTCTTGCTCTCCGTATGTTCCATGTTCATCCAGACCGCCAATGCCGAATGCTTGGGTGAGTTGACCAGTCCTAGTCGCTGACTGCAGCGCTGGATAGCAGATCGATCAGCAATCTGGCTGCGGGGGCGACATAGCTTTGCTCGCGGTATGTGACAACCAGTCGCCGGGTCATGGTGGTTTCCTTGATGGGCACTTCGCGCAGGCGTGATGCGGCAGGGGAACTCTCCAGGTGATGGCGTGAGATGAAGCTGAGCAGCTTGGTCTCGGCGATCAATGTGGGCAGCATCAAGAGCATGGTGCTTTCCACCTGCACACGAGGGCGAGGCAGGCGCTTGCGGTCAAACGCGTGATCAAGCCAGTCTCTGGTAGGAGCGCCAGGAGGTTGCAGCACCCAGCGATATGCCGTCAGATCGCGCAAGTTTGCTTGCATGCGGTGTATTTCATGCTCTGCACTGGCTGCCACGACGATGGTGTCCGAGGTCAGCACCTGTGAAATGTAGCCAGGCTCATCCGGGCCTTCGGTGCCCACCAGCAAGTCAATCATCCCCGCCTGCAGTTGCGGGCGCAGCGTGTCGACCAGGCCCACCACGGTTCGCAAGGTGACTTCCGGAGCCTGGGCCATGAGCTGGCGTGCAGCTTTCGGCAACAGAAATTGGGCGGCGGTAGGCACGATGCCCACGCGAATATGGCCGCGCAGGCCGAGTGCCATGTCTGCGATTTCTCGCTTGGCATCCTCGGTGTCAAAGCGCAGGCGCTGAGCCCATTTGAGCAAAACCTGGCCGGCAGCCGTCAAGCGGATGCCGCGACCTGATTTTTCGAACAAGAGTGCGCCGCACTCTGCTTCCAGCCGGCGGATGCAGCTCGTCAAAGCCGGCTGGGTGCGGTGCAGGCGTTCTGTGGCCTGCCCGATATGTTCGAGCTCCGCAATGGTTTCGAAGTAGCGAAGATCACGCAGGTCCATAGCAAAAGAAAGATTGATGGATTTGAAAAAATTATCGGTTGGACTGTATCTTTTGAAGCATCAATACTCAAGCACATCACAAAAAAGCCGGCGCTGTGGCCGGCAATCCATCGGAGACAAACATGTTGCTGAACCGCCGTACTTTGGTCGCTTTCTGTGCTCTCGCTGCTGTAGCGACCTCGTACGCACAAACTTATCCCAATCGTCCCATCCGAGTTGTCGTTCCCTTCCCTGCAGGGGGAGGGACAGACATCATTGCGCGGGAGGTCACGCAAAAGGTGACCGGCGCCACGGGCTGGGTCTTTGTGGTGGAGAACAAGCCCGGTGCCGCAGGCAACATGGGCGTGGACATGGTGGTCAAGGCCCCTGCTGATGGCTACACCCTGGTGCTGGGACAGTCCAGCAACCTGGCAATCAGCCCCGCCTTGTACGCCAAGATGCCTTATGACGCGGTCAAGGACCTCGTACCGATCGTGCAGGTTGCGAATGCGCCCTTTGTGCTGGTCACAGGAACCAGTGCACCGTACAAGACACTCGCCGATGTGGTGAAAGCGGCCAAGGCCAAACCCAGACACCTCAATTTTGCATCTCCCGGCAATGGCACGGTGGCGCATCTCACCGGCGAGCTGCTGCAGTCGGCCGCTGGTATCAAGATGCAGCACGTGCCCTACAAAGGCGCGGCTCAGGCATTGACCGATGTAGTCAGCGGAAATGTGGATCTGTACCTGGGATCCGTCCCCACGCTGATTGGCCAGATCCGGCAAGGCAAGATGCGTTCTTTGGCCGTGACGTCTGCAAAGCGGGTGGATGACCTGCCCGAAGTACCAAGCATCAACGAGTCGGGTTACAAAGGCTTTGATGCCGTGACATGGTTTGGATTGCTTGCGCCTGCCGGCACACCCAGGGAGGTGATCGCCAAGCTCAACAGCGAATTCAACAAGGCCCTGAGTCAGTCAGACCTGCGCAAGAAGCTCAGCGATCAAGGCGCCATCCCTGTCGGAGGCAGCCCCGAGCAGTTTTCCTCTCTGATCAAAGAAGACATCGTGCGCTGGGGCCAGGTGGTCAAGCAGTCCGGCGCGCGCATCGACTGACCGGCCGATTCGGTTTCCTCTTTCCTCTTTCCTCTTTCCTCTTTCCTCTTTCCTCTTTCCTTCTCACCCCTGAACCGGCCGGAATGCACCGGCCCCTGGAGATTCTTATGAGTCAAGCCGCTGCATTGCCTGATGTGGTTCGAAATATAGAGCGTGTGGATGCACAAGTGGTTGCACAGGCAGCCCAGTTTCCTTCGTCAATCTTGGCCGATGTGGCTGGCCGCCGCGGCGGGCTGCATGGACGGATTGCGCCGCTGGCTCCCTGTATGCGTTTTGCGGGGGCGGCCATCACCGTCGAGGTGCGCCCGGGCGACAACCTGATGATTCATGCAGCCATGGCAGTGGCGCAGCCAGGGGATGTCATTGTGGTGGATGGCAAGGGCGATCTCTCCAGCGCCCTGATGGGGGAGATCATGTCGCAGCAATGCATGGCCCTTGGCATTGCCGCCGTGGTGATTGACGGCGCAGTACGTGATAGCGAGGCCATCCGCGAACTGGGCTTTCCCATGTACGCCGCCGGCCTGAACCCGAATGGACCGACCAAGTTTGTGCCTGGTCGTCTGAATCATCCCATCTCCATCGGCGGCGTGACGGTGTACCCGGGTGACCTGGTGGTGGGTGATGCCGATGGCGTGACTGTCATTGAACGCAGCAAGGCAGCGGCGATGCTATCGCTGGCCGTCAGCAAGGTGGCTGCGGAAACCAAGCGCATTGCCGACATTCGCAACCGCATAGCGCTGGCACCAGCATGGCTGGATGCTGCGCTGCGCTCTGCCGGCGTGATCCGGGAAGGAGAAACACTGTGATTAAGCGGCCGGTCTTTTTGGTGACAGGCGCAGACCTTGCGCCTCAGGCCCTGGCGTTGCTGGCCGATTTCGACATGGTGTATGCGGGAAAGACGCCCACCGAAGATGATGTGGTGCGCCTGTGCAAACAGCATGACCCGGTGGGAATCATCGTGCGCTACAGCAGGGTGGGTGCACAGGCCATGGACGCGGCACCCAGCCTGAGGGTGATTTCCAAGCATGGCAGCGGGACGGACACCATAGACAAGCAGGCTGCAGCCCAGCGCGGCATTCAGGTCGTCGCTGCAGTGGGGGCCAATGCTGCGGCCGTGGCGGAGCAGGCGCTGGCGCTGATGCTGGCCTGCGCCAAGTCCGTGATTCAGCTTGATCAACGCATGCGTGCAGGTCATTGGGACAAGGCCACGCACAAGAATGTTGAGCTCGAAGGGCGTACTGTCGGCGTCGTGGGCTTGGGGGCCATAGGGCTGCGCTTTGCCAAAGTGGCAAATGCCATGGGTATGCGGGTGCTGGGCTTCGATCCTTATGCCCAGAACCTGCCGACCTTTGTGCAGCGGGCAGACTGGAGCAGCATTCTGAGTGAATCGGATGTCATTTCTCTGCATTGCCCGCTGACGAATGAGAATGCCCATCTGCTCAATGCCAGCAGCCTGGCTGCATGCAAATCGGGTGTTCTCATTGTGAACACAGCCAGAGGTGGCTTGATTGATGAGTCGGCCTTGCTGGAAGCAGTGAAGAACGGTCGGGTAGGGGCTGCAGGCCTGGACAGCTTCGCGATAGAACCCATGGCGCATCCGCATCTGTTTTGCGAAGAGCCGCGTATCGTGCTCAGTCCCCATATCGGCGGAATCACGGCCGATGCCTATGTCAAGATGGGCGTTGCAGCTGCACACAATGCGCTGCAGATCTTGAGGGCCTAGGTCAAGCAGGCAGCTTGCTATGGCCCTGATTGGAGGACAGTCTGGTCGCTGGCAAGCTGGTTACGGAAGAGGAGAGCACGCTGTGAACTGCCACCACAGCGCTTCCCGATGCGAGAGCAGAATCAGACTGCCCGGAAGTCCGCCAGATCTCATGGCCGCCATCGGGGCTCAAGGCATTGAGCTGGTGGCGCTGGAGGCACATGCGTGGTCAGGCCCTGCAGCGCCAGGCATGGCAACTGGCTCTCTACCAAAGAACGATCTGCGAGCAGCGGAACAGCGACAGCTTGCGCCCCTTGTCATCGAACACGGTAGCCGACCACACCTGTGTTGTCCGTCCCAGATGTTCTGCCACGGCCTCTACCTGCAGGATGCCTTGCTTTGCGGTACCGAGGAAGTTGGACTTCAACTCCAGTGTGGTGAATCCTTTGGCGCCCTCGGGCAGATGCACCAGGGTCGCATAGCCGGCGCAGGTGTCGGCCAGCATCACCTGCGTGGCGGCATGCAGGAATCCGTTGGGAGCCATCATCCATGGCGCAATGGTCATCTCCATGGTCATGCGGCCTTCGTCCATGGCCAGCGGTCGCGCGCCAAAGGTATCGGGCAGCGTTCCACGCTGGCGTTCAAACAGGCTGTCCAGGGTTTCAGTGGTGCGGAGCATCATGGCTTCCTTGAGTGGAGTTGGATTTCTGGTCTTGGCTGATCTGACTTCAAGGTCTCTCCAGCACCGTGGCAATACCTTGTCCGCCGCCTATGCATTGGGTGGCCAGGGCATACCGTCCTTGCTGCCGCGCAAGCAGGGCCGCTGCCTTGCCAGTGATGCGCGCCCCCGTTGCACCGAGCGGATGGCCGATGGCCAGCCCACCGCCATCCATATTCACGACGGACATGTTCAGGCCAAGGTCGCGGATGCAGGCCAGCGCCTGCGATGAAAAGGCTTCGTTGATCTCGACCACGTCCAGATCGGCCACCGTGAGACCTGCACGGACCAGCGCCTTGCGCGTGGCCGGGATCGGCCCTATGCCCATGATCGCGGGGTCCACCCCTACGGTCGCGAAGCTGCGGATGCGCGCCAATGCCTGAAGACCTTGGCGTTGCGCGAAATCATCGCTGGTGACCAGCACGGCCGCAGCGCCATCGGTCAACGGCGATGAGGTGCCCGCAGTGACTATGCCATCAGGTCGGAAGGCTGGCTTGAGCGCTTCCAGGGCTTCTAGCGTGGTGGCCGGGCGTATGCAGCCATCGCTGCCCACCAGCTCTCCGCCTGGCAAGGGGATGGGGATGATTTCGTCGGCCAGCCGCCCCTCATCGCGGGCCGCTGCGGCCTTCAGATGGGATTGCAGCGCCAGCAGCTCCTGGTCGGCTCGGTTCACGTTCCATCGTTGGGCTACGTTCTCCGCTGTTTCGCCCATGGATATGTAGGCATCGCTGCTTGCCTGCAACTCGGGGTTGGGCGAGAAGTTGAAGCCGCCCTGCGGCACCATCGTCATCGACTCCACGCCCACGCAGACAAAGGCATCGCCCATGCCGGCCTCTATCTGAGCGGCGGCTATGTGCACCGCTTGCATCGATGAGCCGCAAAAGCGATTCACAGTCATGCCGCCCACAGTCTCGGGCAGGCCAGCCAGCAGGCCGACGATGCGAGCCAGATTGTTGCCCTGGGCAGCCTCCGGGTAGGCGCAGCCCAGAATCACATCCTCCAATAGAGCGGGATCCAGGTCGATGCGCTGCAGCAGGCCCTGAACCACCTGGGCTGCCAGCGTGTCGGGCCGCACGTCGGCCAGGCGCCCCTTGCGGGCGAAGTGGAACGGCGAGCGCGCATAAGAGGCGATAACGGCTTTCATGGCAGGGGCTCCTTGTGCTAATCAGTGCGCAGCGGCATAGCGCTGGGCGACGGTATTGCTGGACAGCTGGCCTGTCATGGCGCGGCGCGCAGCCTCATAGGCATCCCATTTCTCGCCGGCATGCAGTGAAGGGATAGTGACCTTCTCGCCACGCGCAAAGCCCAGCAGAGCTGCATCGACTAGGTCTTGCGCGCTCATCACGATGCGCGCATCGAGGTTTTCCACCGGCAGCCCCCCAGCAGCCCAGAAGTCCGTTGCCGTGGCTCCGGGCAGCACGGCCTGTACCTGAACCCCTTTGTCAGCCAGCTCATGCTGAAGCGACTGACTGAAGGCAAGTACGAAAGCCTTGCTGGCGCCGTAAACGCCATTCAGGGTTTCGGGGGAGATGGCGACGATGGACGCGATGTTGATGATCGCTCCGTGGCCGCGAGTCACGAAGCCAGGAGCTGCTGCATAGGCCAGCCGCATAGGTGCTGTGACGTTCAGATCGATCATGCGGCTCATCTGTTCAACGTCGCTGTGCAGCAATGGCGTATGTGTGCCCATGCCGGCGTTGTTGACCAGCAGGGTGATGCTGGCGTCCGTGCGCAGTTGCTGCTCCACGCGCTCCAGCTCGGCGCGGTCGTTCAGGTCCGCAGGCATGACTGCGACCGAGCGGCCGGTGCGCGTGCTGATGCTGCTAGCCAGCGCATTCAGTCGTTCGCGGTTGCGCGCGACCAGGATCAGGTCATAGCCGCGTTGCGCAAGCTTTTCTGCATATAACGCACCGATGCCGGACGATGCCCCGGTGACGAGTGCGGTACCCAGGTGGGTTTGTGCCATGTTGAAGCTCCTTAGGGTTGATGGCTGTTGTCCATGGCTTGAATGGTGCGATATGCGGCGTTTGTCGTAAATGACGTATATAGTCATAAAAAAGGACATGGAAGGAACTCCTGATGCACCGTATTGCCTACCTGCTGCCCGAGGGGTTTCAAGTCATGGCGCTGGCCACCCAGGCCGTGTTCGAACTTGCCAACCTGATGATGGAGCAGCCCTTCTATGCGGTGGAGACCTATGCTGCGGGCGGGGTGGCCCATGCTTCGACAGGGCTTGTGTTGCAGGCAAAGCCACTTTCGGCACACTGTAGGGCGGATACTTGGCTGGTTGCAGGCAAGCTCGCATCGCAGGACGTCGCCGCGGATCCCGAGCTGATCCGATTGCTGAGCAAGGTGACGGCATCCGCGCGGCGTGTGGCGGGCCTGTGCACGGGCGCCTTCCTGCTGGCCGAAGCCGGTCTGCTCGACGGGCGCCGCGCCACCACGCACTGGTATTGGGCCGAGGTCTTGCAGCGGCGCTGCCCACGGGCTCAGATTGAAGCCGATCGCATCTACATCGCCGACGGACCGATCTGGACCTCTGCAGGCATGACGGCAGAGATTGACCTGGCGCTGGCGTTGGTGGAGCAGGACCTGGGTGCCAAGGTCGGACGATCGGTGGCGCATCGCCTGGTCATGCACCAGCGCCGCTCGGGCGGGCAGTCACAGCACTCGGAGATGCTCAGGCTGACACCCAGGTCGGACCGTATTCAGCAGGCGTTGGAGCATGCCCGGCGCAATCTTTCCCGGTCACTGAGCGTGGAGGCGCTGGCCGAGGCCGCCAATTTGAGTCCGCGCCAGTTCAGCCGGGTGTTTACGGCCGAGACCGGCCAATCCCCCGCCAAGGCGGTTGAGGGCCTGAGGCTCGAGGCCGCAAGACTGATGCTTGAAGGCAGCCGACACCCGCTGGAGGTGGTTGCGCAGGAGACGGGCTTTCGTGACCGCCGTCATATGCGAGAGGCTTTTCTGCGTGGCTTCGGCATGCCGCCGCAGGCCATACGGCGTGGGGCCAGGGCGCAGCCGTAAGACGCCTGCACACCTGGAACGAAACGACTCGGCCATGGTGGCGGGTGTTAGGGCTAGACCTGCCGCTGCCATCTCACTGGCTGCCGACGCGTCTGTGGCAAATAGGTCTGCCACTGTCTTAGGCGGCAAGGCGCATGGGCAGAGACGACCACCATGGTCAGTGACAGCTCTTGCGTCGAGCGTTCGGAGCACTGCGACCCACGAAGCCACAATCTGCAACTGCCGAAAATGGCGCCCGCTGCACTTGCCCGTGTGACGGGCCAGCCTGATTTGAAGGTGGACAGCCGACTATGCGGGATTGTGTTGAAGAAATTGCGCCAGCATGGCCTGGGTTTCCGTGGGAGCTTCCATGGGCAGCATATGGCCGGCATTGATGGTCTTGAGCTCCGATCCTCGGATGCCCTGGTGCAACTCCATGGACTCATCCAGGCCGCGCAAGCGATCTTGCTCGCCCGCAAGGATCAGGGTTGGACACCGGATCTCGCTCAGCCTGTCCGTGTCGCCTTCGCGGCGCAGCAGCGCCTGGCGGCGAAAAGTGTCTCCACCAAGGCGCACGCTCATTGCATGGATGCGATCCACCAGTTGTTCATCCTGCTCCCGTTGTGGCGCCAACGATTGACGAATGGCTCTCCGGTTCACGCCGGCAAAGGTCTTGGGTGCAGCCATGGCTGCATCGACCTTGCGTCGCGCTTGCAGCTCCGTGTCGCCGCGCGACGAGGTGGCGATAAGCACGAGTTGCCTGACCCGGTCCGGGGCAAGCCTTGCGATTTCACGCGCCACATAGCCTCCCATTGAGAACCCGATCACGTCGAATGGACCGGCGGGGATCATGCCTATGGTGTGCTGTGCCATCTCCTCAATCGAGTCAGCTGAAGCGAGATCCGCATGGACAAGAGGGGCTCGTGTTTGCAGGAATGGCCCGATGTCAGACCATAAGTCTTGATCGAGCATGAAGCCTGGAATGAGGACGGTGGTCAATGAAGTTCCTTGAGGATGTCAGGCATGGTCCGGCTCGTGGAGCCGTCCGATGCCGTAGTGCCTGCGCGGGCGAGCCTGAGAACCATGCTCAGGTCCCATGCAAGACATGCAGCAGCATCAGCAGCAGCGGCATGGTCACCAGGGCCAGCAAGGTGGACAGCGCAATGCCGGCGACTACTTCATCCTGGGCGACACGGTAGCGCTGAGTGAAGAGCAAGGCATTGGCGCCCACAGGCAAGGCCGAGCAGATCAGCATCACACCCATGGCCGGACCGCGCAGCTGCAGCAGCCAGGCACAGGCGAGAAACACCAGGGGATGCACCAGCGATTTGACCAGCGTGATGCGCATTGCGGGGCGCCAGTGGGCACCGATCTTGGTGAAGGCCAGGGTGATGCCGACGAGCAGCAGTGCCATGGGGCCCATGGCAGAGCCCAGCATCTTGAGCGAGGTATCGAGCACCTCGGGTAGGGGCCAGCCTGTCAGCGACCACAGCAGACCGGCCAGAATCGGCAGCGGCACAGGGTGGATGATGCTGTTGCGTACCGCCTGCCAGACCGTGCTCCCCAGGGATCGCCTGCCGTGGGTGTCGTCTGTATGTTGCTCACGAGAGGAGGCCAGTTCGAACACCATGGTCGCGGCCGTCAGTAGTACCAGAGCGTGCACCGAGATCAGGGTGAACAATGTCACCAGTCCTTGCTCGCCAAAAGCCAGGCCCACCAGTGGCACGCCGATCATGGCAGCATTGCTGAACATGCTGGCTAAGCCACGCGCCGCAGCCAATGTGTTGAAGCCATAGACCAGCATTGTTGCCACGAACACGATGATGGCCGAAAGAAAGTACACACCGATCGGACGATAGTCCAGTTCGCCGACATGCACCTGCGCCATGGTGCGAAACAGCAGTGCCGGCAGCAGCAGCAGAAACACCAGATTGGACATATCCTTGACTGCTGTCTGCCGCACCAGTCCTGCACGTGCTACGCCAAACCCCGTACCGATCAATGCAATCACCGGTAGCAGTGCCGCTATCGCGGAACCATTCATTCAACTCTCCAACTAAACTGAGCCGCTGCCTGCACCTGCTCTCAGTGTGAGCACGTGCATTCCTCGGGCGCAGAGCTTAACTCTTCTTCTTACCAGTTCCGGGATCCTGCTTGCTTTGTTTGCCAAGCCCTGCTGTCAGGCCATGTCCTCGGCGTCAAGCTTGGTACAGATGGTGCATGCGCAAACGCTTTGGGTGTCGGGCTCGGGAGGCTTCTGGGTTTCGATGTTACGACTCGTTGAACCCATGCTCGAGTGGGCCCCTGAAACGCAGGAGTTATGTTCTACCTTCGGTAACAAAACCCTTGAGACTTGGCTTCGCAAGCTATGGTCATCGTCGAAAATAGACAGCGTTGGGCCGATCCCGGTATTCGGAAGCTGATGGCGGCTGGGATGCCTGGTCGGCATTGCCGTCATCAAGCCATCATTGAGAGAGAAGCACGGACACAAGCCATGCTGCGCAGTAAATTGGGAACACTGTTATTGGTCAGTGCTGCACTGTCGTGCGCGGCGGGATTTGCTTTGGAT
Source organism: Comamonas sp. C24C (assembly GCF_053345995.1). Taxonomy (NCBI): domain Bacteria; kingdom Pseudomonadati; phylum Pseudomonadota; class Betaproteobacteria; order Burkholderiales; family Comamonadaceae; genus Comamonas; species Comamonas sp. C24C. The sequence goes on from NZ_JBKFBC010000002.1 coordinate 514,019, forward strand.
GCACGGGGCAGTATTGCCTATCTCGAACTTTGGCTGGCTTTGGCAGTCTTGTTGCTCCTCGGTGGCGCGGTTCTCATCGTCCTGGGGCAAAACGACTAGCCGGAGGCAGCTTATTGTCCGCTCCAGCCATGTCCGGCGCATGACGCACACCGGGATATCGGTTATGGTGAGCTGCGTAAAACTCCAAGGAAGCTCCGATGCCGAAACCAAACTATCCCTTCGAAAAACGGCAACGCGAGTTGGAGAAGAAGAAAAAAAAGGAGGAGAAGGCTCAGCGCAAGGCGGCCGCCTCCGAATCAACTCCAGCCAATGTGGTGCCCGAGGTGTTGCAGGACAACAAGTAAGTCAGGGACGGATTGTACGCCGCCGTGATTGCGGGGGCGCTGCACCCGACCGACAGTTGTCGATACTCGTATGCCTTGCATGCGACGAACTTCGCACAAGGAGTTCACCCGCCGCCCGCCTCTCATGTGCAATGCATGGGGAAACAGAGCTCAGGCGCCTGCACGAGCACCCAGCTTGCATGCGCGTTTGATCCAGCCCGCTCGCGCTGCATCGCTGGAGTTGATCACCGGGCCAAAACTGTGCACACGCACAGGCCTGATCCCGCTGAACTCCAGGATGGTCTGCTTCATTTGCCGGTGACCGGGTTGGCGCTGTACCCATCTGTAGTACCACGGCGGGGAGTCCATGGTCACCATCAGTTCGGCGGTGCGGCCTGTCAGTAGGCGATCCCACAACACGGAATTGGCTCGGTACTTGAAGGCGAAGCCTGGAAGGAAGATACGATCCAGAAAGCCCTTGAGTAGCGCCGGTAGTCCGCCCCACCAGATGGGATAGACCCATACCAGATGCTGAGCCCAGGCAATGTCGATCTGTGCATCCCGCAGGTCGGGTTCCAGCGGCTGGACATGCGCATATCCATGACGAAGGATGGGATCGAAATACATTTCCCCAAGTGACAGCAGTCGTACTTCGGCTCCGGACTGGCGCGCGGCGTCGGCATAGGTGTGAGCCAGGCTTGCACACAGGCTGTGGGAAGAGGGCTGGCCGAGGATGATGAGGATGCGACGGGACATGGCGATGGAGGCTCGCGGAGTTTGGAGGCCGCCAGCATCACCTTGCCCCGTGGGACAAAGTCAAGCGCTGGATCGGATCGGGAGCCTGTCTGGCGTCACGCACCCAATTGAGTCCTCACAACTGGCCAACTCCACGCTCAGCGCCGCAAGAGCGGTGTCTGCAGCCTGCAACTGCGCCAGCTCGTCGGCAATGGCACGTCGCCGGGACTGGATCAGTTCCAGGACGGCTGCGGCGCCCGCGGCGGTGTCGATGGCGCGTAGCGGCTGAAGCGCAGCCAGGCGAAATCCCAGTGCCAGCGCCTGGCGAATCCATTGCACGCGCTGCACATCCTCAGGGCCATAGCTGCGGTAGCTGCCTCTGCGCGCCACGGTGCCGAGCAAACCGTGGGCCTCGTAGAGGCGGAGCGCCTTGGGTGTGCAGCCTGTGAGTGCCGCGAGCTCACCGATGCGCATAACTGACCTTCGGGTGCTTCCAGGAATGGCGGGCGCTTGCGCAGACGGCTGAGGGCTGAAGTTGCATGCGTGTCTGAAGTCGCTTGGGCATGTTGCGGGTGCAGGTGTGTCAGCCGGGATTTGCCGGAGCATCGATTTCCGGGGGGGGGCCTAAAGCCTTGGGTGCAGCCAGCGCAGATCAAGGTCTGCTGTCGGAATGGCCTCAGGCTATGGGCAAGAAAAAGGCCCGCAATGCGGGCCAATCATCAATCCAGATTTGCAAGTTGTTGATGCCTAGCGTGGCGTTGTTTGATTTTTGGGCCACGTTCATGGCTGTAAACCAACTACATCAACAGCTTGTCGGTAAAGGTGTCTGCAAATGCCACCGGCTCGTCATCCTGAACCGGGGGTTCAGGTGGGCAAGAGCAACCTATCGTTGGGTTCATCTGACGCGAGACGATCACGCTCAATAGGTGATTTATCAAGCCCATGCTCGTTGAGCATTGGTTCAAGGAAATATAAAAACCGGCAGATTTGCAGACGGTTTGATTCTAGCGGGTATTGGCTGTCGTGCGCAGCTCATGACTGCTTTGTTGCCGAGGTTAACTGATCAAAGCAGCCTGGCGTCAGCATCCAGAGCCTGATCGAGCCTGAGCACCAGTTGCTCTGCCAGCTCCTGCTGACGCTGCAATTCGGCCTGGGCGGCGGCACTGACTTCGGAGGCCGCGCTCTGCTCCTGAGCGAGTGCCTGCATTTCAGCCTGGGCGTTGGCCATGTGGGCTTGCTGGGCATCGCGGTCGAGCACATCGAACGCCATATTGAGGGCTGCCAGCACTGCCACGCGCTCGCGCGAGCGGACCTTGCCGCTGTCGCGGATGCGGGTCATCGCTTCGTCCACGCGGCGAACGGCTTCCTGTACACGTTCTTCTTGACCATCGGGGCAGGTCAGCACATAGCTTTGCTGCATGATTTGCACATCGATCTGCTTCATGGGCGTCAGTGGCGGGTCTGGTGATGGAGGGTGACGGCTGTCACTCTCCCTGGTTGGCGGGCAGGCGTTCGATCAATGCATCGACGCGCGCACGAGCGGCCTGCAGGCGCAGACGCAGCAAATCGCGCTCTTGCGTCAGAGCGATGACCTGATCGGTGAGCAGGGTGTTGGTGCGCTGCAGTTCCTCGTGGCGCACCAGCAGACGCTCTACGCGCTCGGCAATGAGATCAAGAGAGGGCTGGGTGGTCATAGACTCTGCCATTGTAGGTCTTGCAGTCCGTGGGTGAGTATAAATGTGCAGGCAAATTCGCAGTTTGCGCCAGAGCACGGCCTGCTTGACTGCCGCAGTCGGGAAACTGCAATATTTCTCTCAAAATCGTAGCGTGCTGCGCAAGTTCTGTGTGCCTCAAACGCGTGTTTAAGGTAAAAAATCGTCACCTGAACCGCGCAAGGCTACTTCGAATGAAGGATTTGCGCCGCGTAGCGCTCATTACAATGGACGCCTGTTGGTGCTCGAGGCTGCTTTTCTGTGGTCTCAGTTCAACGGGAAGCAGGGAGGGGCTGGCCAGATGCACTGGCTCTCCGAACCTGCGCTGCCCCCGCAACGGTCGGCGAATGGAATGCTGCGGCATTCCGCCTTTTCCCCCATGGCCACTGGCGCTGCGCGCTGGGAAGGCCGGCAAGAGGATGATTCGCCTAGCCCGGATACCGGCCAACATGGGTTGCCTGCATTGTGTGCAGGTATGTTTGCTCAATGTCGGCGGGTAGGCTGGCATGGGCGTATTCAAGTGTGCTTTCCATGAGTCCGCAATCTTCGTCCCTGCGCCTGGCGCAGGTGGCTTCGCGCGCACGCGCCTCCTCCTCTTTTGTTCTCCGTCCCACCTTGCTGGCATCTGCGTTGGCCATGGCGTTTGCCGCACAGGCTCAGTCAGCTGCGCAGGCCGATGCGGTGCAGATGAAAGAAACCGTGGTTACCGCCAATCGCATCGAACAGCCTTTGTCGGATCTGGTGGCCGATATGTCGGTGGTGGGTCGTGAAACGATTGAAACTGCGGGTGCCGTGGGTGTGGCCGATGTGCTCTCGCGTCTACCGGGTGTGCAGATGGTGCGCAACGGTGGTGCTGGCTCGACCACCAGCGTTTATCTGCGCGGTGCTGACACGCGTTTCACCGCTGTCTATGTCGATGGAGTGCGCGTGGACTCCCAGTCCACGGGCGGTGCATCCTGGCAGGATATTCCGCTGGAAGCGATCGACCGCATTGAAGTGTTGCGCGGCCCGGCGGCGGCTGTCTACGGCTCAGACGCCGTGGGCGGCGTGGTGCAGATCTTCACCAAGAAGGGCGAGGGCCAAGCCAAGCCCTATGTGGGTCTGGGTTGGGGTAGTCGTGGCACGGTGAAGGCTCAGGCAGGCATCAGCGGCGGCGTTGCGGGCTGGGATTACAGCCTGGGTGTTTCGCATGCCAGCAGCAACGGCTTCAATGCCAAGACCTCTGCGGGCTTCAATCCCGATGCGGATGGCTATCGCAGCAACGCCTTCAACGGCCGTGTGGGCTACCAGATCAGCAGCAATCAACGTGTTGAGGCCACAGCTCTGACCAGCTATATGAACGCAGGCTATGACGCCACTGTCTCCAAGACCAGCCCTATGGCCGACGACCGCAGCATCTACAAGATGAATGCGGTAGGCCTGAACTGGCTGGCCAAGTGGAGCGATATCTACAGCACGCGCCTTCAGTACACGCAGTCACGCGATTTCTACCAGACCAAGCCCAGTGTCTATGAAACCGACACGCGTCTGCACAGCTATCTGTTCCAGAATGAGTGGCGGCTGGGAGCGCAGACCGTGACGGCCGCGCTGGAGCGCCGCGAGGACAAGCTGGTCAACAACGGCCTGGATATCGGCAGCCGCAATCGCTCCCAGAACGCGCTGGCACTGGGCTACGGATTGCACGCGGGAAAGCACACGCTGCAGCTCAACGCCCGTCATGACCGCGACAGCGAGTTCGGCGGCCACACCACGGGCAGCGCTGCGTATGCATATGAGTTCATGCCCAACTGGCGCGCAACCGCATCGGCCGGCACTGCCTTTCGCGCACCTACGCTCTATCAGCGCTTCAGCCAATACGGCGATGCCAGCCTGTCGCCTGAAAAAGGCCGCAATGTGGAACTGGGCCTGAAATGGGGCCAGGGCAGCGACAGCTTCTCGGCCACGCTTTATCGCAACAATGTATCCAATCTCATCAACTATGTGGGTGGGACGGGCACCTGTGCGGGCAATACCGGCCTTTACGGCGGCTGCTATGCCAACGTGGCCAAGGCCCGTTACGAAGGCATCACCCTGGCCGCCACCACCCGCTTGGGTATGGTGAATCTGCAAGGTTCGGTGGACTTCCAGGATCCGCGAGATACCGATAAGGATCTGCAACTGGCTCGCCGCTCCAAGCGTTACGCCAATCTGTCTGCTGACACCACACTGGCTGGCTGGAGGCTGGGCGTCGAAATGCAGGCCGCCGGAAAGCGCTTTGACGATGCTGCCAACAAGACAGTGCTGGGCGGCTACACGCTCTGGAATCTGAGTGCACAAAAGCAGCTGACACGTGAATGGAGCCTGGTGGCACGCATCAACAATCTGGCTGACAAGCGCTATGAACTGGCCCGTACCTATGCCACCGAAGGCCGCAGCGGCTATATCGGTGTGAAGTGGGAAGCTAACTGAACAGGGTCGCCATGACATCCATCGCAATGCCGGAAAAAACCAACCGCTGCCCCGCGCTGTTGATCAGTGCTCCGGCCTCTGGCCAGGGCAAGACCACCGTGACGGCGGCCTTGGCACGGCTGCATGCGCGTCAGGGACGCAAGGTGCGCGTATTCAAGTGCGGGCCGGATTTTCTGGACCCCTACTGGCATGAGCTGGCCAGTGGTTCGCCCGTGCATTCGGTGGATTTGTGGATGACGGGCGAGGCGGATGTGCGCCAACGCCTGCATGAGGCGGCCCAGGAGGCTGACCTGATTCTTGTCGAAGGCGTGATGGGCCTGTTCGACGGCAACTTCAGCGCGGGCGATCTGGCGCAGTTGCTGGGGCTGCCCGTGCTGGCCGTGGTCGATGCCTCGGCCATGGCGGGCACTTTCGGGGCGCTGGCCTACGGCTTGCAGCATTACCAGGCCGGCCTGCGCTGGGCCGGCATGCTGGCCAACCGGGTGGCCACGGCGCATCATGCGGATCTGCTCTGGCAAGGCCTGCGCGACCAGTCACTGTGGCTCGGGGCCATGCCCGGAGTGCAACTGGGCGATGTGGCGGTCAAGGCCAGGTCTGCGGCGCTGCTGCCGGAGCGACACCTGGGCCTGATCGCGGCCCACGAGCTCGGCGATGCCCTGCAGCGTCTGGATGCCGCAGCCGATGCCCTTGCCCAGACGCCGCTGGGGCAGAGGGCCTGGAGCTCGGACGACGACCAACCCAGCTGGCAGGACTGGTGCGTCGACTTTGCTGCGCCGGACATGTCAGCCGATCAAGCTCGGGTGGAACCCTGGCTGAGCGGCCGTCGCATTGCCATTGCGCGCGATGCGGCGTTTTCCTTCATCTATCCCGCCAATCTGGACTGTTTGCGCGCCATGGGGGCCGAGCTGTGCTTTTTCTCGCCGCTGGCTGGGGATGCGTTGCCGCACTGCGATGCGATCTGGCTGCCCGGCGGCTACCCAGAGCTGCATGCCCGGGCCTTGCATGAGAACCGGCAGTTACGCGACGGTATTGCCCAGCATATGGCACAGGGCAAGCCGGTCTGGGCCGAGTGCGGCGGCATGCTGGCGCTGTGCGATGGCGTGACCGCCCTGGACGGTAGCACCCAGCCCATGTGGGGGCTGCTGCCCGGTCAGGTTGTAATGCAGAGTCGGCTTGGCGGTCTGGGCATGCAACAGCTGGCACTCGATGCGGGCCTGCTGCGCGGCCATACCTTTCACTACACAAGGCTGGAGACGGCCATGCCGGTGCTCACGCGCAGCAGTCGCCCCGGCGCGGCCGTACAGGCCGATCGTGGCGAGGCGCTTTATCAGTATGGCAGTGTGCAGGCCAGTTACTTTCATGCCTGGTTTCCGTCCTGCCCGTCGGCGGTGGCGGCGCTTTTTGGCGCAACAATCGAAGGCTGAGCCTTTTGTCCATCACCACCATGAGCCCTGCAAGCACAGTCTCCTTCGTCATGCCGCGTACCCAGCTCATACTGGGCGGGCAGAAAAGCGGCAAATCCCGTCGCGCAGAGTTGCTGGCGCGCCAGTGGCTGCAGGCAGACGCCGGGCATCAGGCTGTGCTGGTGGCCACCGGTCAGGCCTGGGACGCGGAAATGAGCGAGCGCATTGCGCGCCACCAGCGTGATCGCGCCGAGCGCGTGCCCGGCATGCAGACCATTGAGGAGCCGCGCGAGCTGGCCCAGGTGCTGGCCCGGCACAGCAGCCCGCAGCGCCTGCTGGTGATTGATTGCCTGACCTTGTGGCTTACGAACTGGCTGATGCCCGTACAGGCTGAAAATTTGGAATCAAATCAGCCTAAATCCCATGACTGGCAAGCGCAGCTAGCTCTCTTTTTGAAAGCGCTTGATGCCGCGGCCGGCCCCGTCATTCTGGTTGGCAACGAAATCGGTCTGGGTGTGATTCCCATGGGGCGCGAAGTGCGCGCCTTTGTCGATGCACTGGGCTTGCTCAATCAGCAGGCGGCTGCGCATTGCGAAAGCGTCACGCTGATGTGCGCCGGCTTGCCGCTGGCGCTGAAAGGGCCGCAGGCATGAAAGCGATCATCCAACGCCTGGCGGCCTGTGTCGCGGCAGGCTTGCTGCTTGTCAGCGTCCTGCCTGCAGTGGCTCAACCCGTGCAGATTTCTGATGCACGCGGCATTCAAGTTCAGTTGGCCAAGCCACCGCAGCGCATCGTCAGCCTGCTGCCTTCGCTGACCGAGAGCCTGTGCGCGCTGGGCGGCTGCGAGCGTCTGGTGGGGGTGGATCGCTATTCCAACTGGCCTGTCCATGTGAAGACCTTGCCCGTGGTGGGCGGGGGGCTGGATCCGAATATCGAGAGCATTGTGGCGCTCAAGCCCGATCTGGTGCTGGTTTCCATGGCGTCACGGGCCATTGCGCGCATGGAGGCGCTGGGCCTCAAGGTGGTGGCGCTGGAGCCGCGCACCCACGAGGAAGCGCGCACCGTGATGCAGAAGATGGGCCAGTTGCTGGCCTTGCCGCCAGCCCAGGGCGCAGACCGCGTCTGGGCCGGAATCGAAGCCGACCTGAGCAAGGCTGCAGCCGGCGTGCCCGAGGCCATGCGTGGTCAGCGTGTGTACTTTGAAGCCAGCCGTGGCCCTTATGCCGCTGGTGAACACTCCTTTATCGGCCAGACACTGGCGCGGCTGCACTTGCGCAATGTGATCGATGCCAGGCAAGGTCCGTTTCCGCGCCTGAACCCCGAATATGTGGTCAAGCTGGACCCGGACATTCTGATGGGCGGCGAGCGAGCCTGGAAAACCGGTGTGCCCGAATATCCGGGCTGGGCCCAGATGCGGGCGGTGAAGCAGGGCGCGATCTGCGCCTTCACGCCCGAGCAATCCGACATTCTGGTACGCCCCGGCCCACGCATGGCGGAGGGGGCGCAAATCATCGTCCAGTGTCTGCAACGTCTGGCGGCGAAGCAGGGCAAGAGCCCATGAAAGCCTGCGTCTCCAGTCATCACCGCAGGGGGCAGCGCGGGCTTGCCGCGGCTTGGCTGCTGCTGTGGCTGACGCTGGCCGCGGCTTTGCTGGCGCTGTTGGGCGCGGGTATCGGCAGCACCGGATTCGAGAGCGTGCTTCATGCCCGGCATGACCCGCTGGCCTGGCAGATCGTGATGGACATTCGCCTGCCGCGTACTGCGGCGGCCTTGCTGGCCGGAGGGCTGCTGGGGTTGGCCGGGGCGGTGGCGCAGGGCGTGTTTCGCAACCCGCTGGCCGATCCCTACTTGCTGGGCAGTGCCTCGGGGGCGTCGCTGGGAGTGGCGCTGGCCATGGCTGCCCTGGGTGTCTCGCCTTTTGCGCTGGCCGGCCTGGCCCGCTGGGGCGTGACGGGCGCGGCCTTTGCCGGTGCCGTGCTTGCAGTGGTGCTGACCCTGGTGCTGGCCAAGGGCGTGCAGAACACCATGCGCCTGCTGCTGGCCGGTGTGGTGGTGGGCGTGGTGCTGGGCGCAGCCGCATCGCTGGTGCTGCTCATGAACCCCGACATCATGCAGGCCATGCAGTCCTTCATGCTGGGCAGCACGGCGTTTGCGGGCTGGAATGCCTGCGCACTCATGCTGTGGGTGCTGCTGCCTGCGCTGGTGCTGGCCTGCTGCCTGAGCCGCGTGCTCGACGGACTCGCGCTGGGCGAAGCCACGGCCCATAGCCTGGGCCTGCCGCTGGCGCCGCTGCGTCTGTTGCTGATCGTGCTGCTGGCCTTGGCTACGGGCACCGCAGTGGCGCAGACCGGTCTGATCGCTTTTGTAGGCCTGGCTGCGCCCCATCTGGTGCGCTCCATGGTGCGTGCGCTGCACCGCTGGCTGCTGGTGCTCAGCAGCCTGATGGGGGCGGTGCTGCTGCTGGCCGCCGACCTGCTGGCGCGCTGGCTGATTGCTCCCCAGGAACTGCCCGTGGGCGTGCTCACCGCTGTGCTAGGTGGCAGCTATCTGCTGTGGCTGATGCACCAACGCGGCGCCATGCCGTCTGGAGAGGGCGCATGAGCAGCAATATCGAGACTGGAATCGCTTTGGCAACCGAGGCCCTGAGCGTGCATCTGGGCGAGCGCGAGGTGCTGCGTCAGCTCAGTCTGCAGATCCCCAAAGGCCGCTGGACGGCCATCGTCGGCCCCAATGGCGCGGGCAAGTCCACGCTGCTGCGCGCCATGGCTGGCATGCGTGCCGCCAACCAGCGGCAAAGCGGTGCCGTGTTTTTGCAGGGCCGCAAGCTCGGCGACTGGAATGGTCGAGAGCGTGCCAAGGCCCTGGCCTGGCTTGGCCAGAATCAGCCGGTGGCGGCCGATATGGCCGTCTATGACCTGGTCATGTTGGGGCGCTTGCCCCACCAGGGCTGGCTGGCTCCGGCCTCAAGCGCCGATCGCCAGGCCGTGGAGCAGGCGTTGCGCCAGACCCATGCCTGGGACTGGCGCCAGCGCAGCATAGGCCAGTTGTCGGGCGGTGAACGCCAGCGGGTGCTGCTGGCGCGGGCCCTGGCGGTGCAGGCCCGGACCCTGCTGATGGACGAGCCACTGGCCAATCTTGACCCGCCTCACCAGACCGACTGGATGCTCACGGCCCGCAGTCTGGTGCAGCAAGGCGCGACCCTGGTCAGCGTGCTGCACGAGTTGTCCTTTGCCCTGCTGGCTGACGAAATGGTCGTCATGCAGGCCGGCCGTATCACGCATCAGGGAGCTTGCGGTGACTCCGCCACCCATGCCGCGCTGGAGGCCGTGTTTGACCGACGCATACAGGTGCGCGAACTCGACGGCCTGTGGCTGGCCCTGCCGCGCCTGAACTGAGTTGGGTCGAAATTTTTTGACTTTTTGTCCTTTAGCCCTTGATAGACAAGCGAGAGTAGCTATGAATATTGAAACTCCTCCCACCGAGAAGCCTTACGAAAAGCCTGAGGGCGAACGCCGTGGCCTGATCATCGTCAACACCGGCAATGGCAAGGGCAAGAGTACAGCCGCCTTTGGTCTGGCCTTTCGCGCCACGGGCCGGGGCAAGGCCGTCAAGGTCTATCAGTTCATGAAGGTGCCCACGGCCCGCTTTGGCGAGCATCGCCTGGCCGAGCAGGTCGGACTGCCCATCGAAGGGCTGGGCGATGGCTTCAGCTGGAAGAGCAAGGACCTCGATCACTCCGCCCAGCTGGCGCGTGACGGCTGGGAAAAGGCCAAGGCCGATATTCTTTCGGGAGAGCTGTTTCTGGTCGTGCTCGACGAGATCACCTATCCGCTGATCTATGGCTGGCTGCCGCTGCAGGATGTGCTGGACACGCTCAAGGCACGTCCCAAGGATGTGCATGTCTGCCTGACAGGCCGCCGCTGCCCGCAGGAGATCATCGACATTGCCGACACCGTGACCGAGATGACGCTGATCAAACATGCCTTCCAGGCGGGTATTCCCGCTCAAAGAGGTATCGAAGACTGATGGCTTTTGCCATGTCTGTGGCGCGACAATAGTTCCATGACCGAATCCAAGACCCGCCCCTTCGCGACGATAGCCGCCACGCCTTTCACCGAGGCCGAGCGGGCTGCCGTCTACCGCGCCATCTATGAGCGCCGCGACATGCGCCATTTCGCGGGCGGTAAGGTCTCCGACGAGGTCTTGCTGCGCCTGTTGCGCGCCGCGCATCACGCCCCCAGCGTGGGCTTCATGCAACCCTGGCGTTTTATTCGGGTCAAGAGTGCCGAATTGCGCCTGCAGATCCACGGTCTGATCGAGGAGGAGCGCGTGCGCACTGCCCAGGCCCTGGGCGAACGTGAAGAAGACTTCATGAAGCTCAAGGTTCAGGGCGTGCTCGATGCGGCCGAGGTGCTGGTCGTGGCCATGCCGCCGGGACGCGAAGCGCATATCTTCGGTCGCCGAACCCTGCCCGAGATGGACATCGCCAGCAGCGCCTGTGCCATCCAGAACCTCTGGCTGGCCGTGCGTGCCGAAGGTCTGGGCATGGGCTGGGTCTCGATTTTCGATCCGCTGGCGCTGGCCCGATTGCTGCAGATGCCTGAAGGCGCCCATCCGCTGGGCGTGCTCTGCCTGGGCCCAGTCGATGCCTACTATGCCGAGCCCATGCTGCAGCAGGAAAAGTGGGCCTGCCGCGCTCCGCTGGAAGATATGCTGATGGACGATGTCTGGGACGACGCGCGCGTCGTGGCTGCGGCGAGCCAGAGCAAGCCGGCCAGCGATCCATGCGCCGGCAAGGGCAAGACTGGCGCATGACGAGTTTTGGCTGGACTGAGCTGATCGGTCTTTCTCTCAGTCCGCTGGCATGGCTCTATCAAGTATTCACCGCCAGCGACTTGGCGGCGCTCAACTGGGCTGCCAATGTGCAGGCGGGTCTGCTGGCCGTGCTGGTGGCCCTGCTGCTGGACCGGCTTTGGGGCGAGCCGCCGGTGTGGCTGCACCCGGTGGTGCTGATGGGCAAATTGCTGGGCTGGTCGGGGCAGGCGCTTGCGCCGCGTGCCGAAGTGCAGAGTGACTATCTGCGTTTCTGCTTGGCAGCGCTTGTCTGGTGTGCACTGGCTGCTCTGTTTTTCATGGTCTATGGCCTGGCCCAGTTCATGCTGGGTTTTGCCCCCTGGTGGCTCTGGGGACTGGTGATGGGGGTGCTGCTCAAGCCGCTGCTGTCCTGGCGCATGCTCAAGGACGAGGTGCTGGCCGTGGAGGCCGCACTGCAGCAATCGCTGCCCGCCGGGCGGGAGCGCCTGAGCTGGCTGGTGAGCCGCGACACGACTCAACTGGATGCGGCCACCGTGCGCGAAAGCGCCATCGAAACCCTGGCCGAGAACCTCAGCGACTCCGTGATTGCTCCGCTGTTCTGGTTCGCCGTGGCAGGCTTGCCTGGGGCGGCCGTCTATCGTCTTGCCAATACGGCCGATGCCATGTGGGGCTACCCTGGCTGGCGCGGCCAGGGCGACCGCCGCCGCCACTGGCAATGGACGGGCAAATGGGCAGCCCGCGCCGACGATGTGCTGAACTGGATTCCGGCGCGCATCACCGCCATGTGGCTGGCGCTGCTGGCCGGTGGCCTGTCCTGGAGCGATTTGAGGCGCGATGCTGGCGTGACGCCGTCGCCCAATGGTGGCTGGCCCATGGGGGCCATGGCGCAGGCATTGGGGGTTCAGCTTTCCAAGCCCGGAGTCTATCGACTCAACCCGCAGGGACGGGCACCGCGGGCGGCCGATCTGGAGATGTCTGTAAAATTTGCATCAAAAGTAATCGTATCGCATGTCCTGCTTGCGTTGGCAGCTATGATTTTGATTGTTCTGTGGAGAGGAAGGCTGCTTGCCAATGTTTGATGCGAATGCGGCAGCCATGCATGGCGGCACTGATGCGCTGGGCGTTCCGGCGCATGATTTTTCGACCAATCGCAATGCCTGCGGGCCTTGTCCCATGGCCGTGAAGGCGCTGCAGGCCGCCCATGTCGCGCAGTACCCCGATCCGCAGTACAGGGCATTGCGCGCGCAGCTGGCGGCTTTTCATGGCGTGGCGGTCGAGCGCATCCTGATTGGTGGCAGCAGCAGCGAGCTGATCCACCGCATCACGTTGCATGCCGTGCGCAGCGGCGCCAAAAGCGTGCAGTTTCCCCGGCACCACTACGGCGACTATCTGCAGGCCGCACGAGTCTGGCGGCTGTCGCTTGGCCCGCGCGCGCAGACGGCCGTGCCGCCGGTGCTGAGCTGGGCCTGCGAGCCTTCAAGCCCGCTGGGGGCGATGGAAGACATCTGGGACGCCTGGCAGCAGCCGCCGGCGCAGAAGGAGTGGCGCGTGCTGGATTGCGCCTATCGCCCGTTATGGCTGGAGGGCGAGCCACCCGAGCGCGATCTCGACGGTGTCTGGCAGCTGTGGACGCCCAACAAGGCCCTGGGCATGACGGGCGTGCGCGCTGCCTATGCGATTGCCCCCCTGCATGCCACTGCCGCAGAGCTGCAGGCGCTGAACGCGCTGGCGGCGTCCTGGGTGGTGGGCTCGCATGGTGTGGCCATGCTGCAGGCCTGGGTGACGGACGAGGTGCAGCAATGGCTGGCCCACAGCCTGATGACCTTGCGCCGCTGGAAGGCGCAGCAGCTGGCGCTGTGCGAGAGGCTGGGCTGGCAGGTCGTACCCGGTCATCAGGCCAATTACTTTGTCGCAGGGCTGCCGTTGGCAGAACTTGCCGCGCCTCTGGCCAGCCTGCGTGCAAAGGGCATCAAGCTGCGGGACTGTGCAAGCTTTGGTTTGGCTGGCCATGTACGGCTGGGTGTTCTGCCGCCCGTGTCTCAGGCCGCTCTGGAGCAGGCCTGGAAAAGCATTGAATGACCTTGCCGATCAGACCTGATGGGCGCAAGGCGCTACCATTTCTCATGGACACAGAAACCCTGAAGCTGCGCTCGGTGCTGGTGGAGCGCTATGTCACGCCGCTGCGTGAAGGCGGCTCCATGCCGGCAATTGTCGAGGCCGACGACCTGGGCACCTATGTGCTCAAGTTCCGGGGGGCCGGGCAGGGCGTGCGTGCGCTGATGGCCGAGATCATCTCGGGCGGCATGGCACGTGCGCTGGGCCTGCCGGTGCCCGAGATCGTGCTGCTGCACCTGAACGGCGACCTGTCCCGCACCGAGTCCGATCCCGAGATCCAGGACCTGATTCGCGCCAGCGACGGACTGAACGTGGGGCTGGACTATCTGCCGGGCTCCATCAACTTTGACCCGGCAGTGGACGCGGTGGGCGACGACTTCGCCTCGCGCCTAGTGTGGTTCGACACGCTGGTCAGCAATGTGGACCGCACGGCGCGCAACACCAATATGCTGATGTACCAGAAGCAGCCCTGGCTGATCGATCATGGTGCGAGCCTGACCTTTCACCATGCCTGGAATGGAGTCGTCGCCGATCCCGCCAAGCCTTTTGCGCCCAGTGCCGAACATGTGCTGCTGCCGCAGGCCAGCCAGCTGGCGCAGCTGGATGCGCAACTGGCAGCCAAGCTGGGGCCCGAAGTGCTCAGGAGCATTCTGGACGAGGTGCCCGACTGTTTTCTGGAGCAGGCTGCCGCCGACAAAGAGGGCGATGTGCTCAAGAATGTGCAGGCCCATCGCGCGGCCTATGTGGATTATTTTGCGGCCCGGCTTGCCGAGCGTGGCCGCTGGTTGCAAGGAGTGATCGATGCTCGCGCATGAGGTCTATGACTACGCCATCGTGCGCGTGGTGCCGCGCGTGGAGCGTGAGGAATTTGTGAATGCGGGTGTGATCCTCTCCTGCCAGCGCACCGGCCATCTGCAGGCCGCCGTGGCCCTTGACGAGAAGCGTCTGCTGGCGCTGGACCCGAATGTGGATCTGGAGGCCGTGCACCGTCACCTGGGCTCTATCGTGGCCATCTGCGAAGGCCGCGCCGATGGCGGGCCGATCGCGCAGCTGCCCATGCGGGCGCGCTACCACTGGCTCACGGCCAAGCGCAGCAGCATCATCCAGACCTCGCCTTCGCATATGGGCATGTGTACCCATCCCGGCGAGGCGCTGAGCCGCATTCTGCAGCGCGTGGTGCTGCCCATAAAGGCCGGGAACTAAGACATGACAGCACGTTGCATCATGGTGCTGGGCACCAGCAGTGGCGCGGGCAAGAGCTGGGTAGCCACGGCGCTGTGCGCCTACTATCGCAGCCAGGGTCTGAAGGTCGCGCCGTTCAAGGCGCAGAACATGAGCAATAACGCGCGTGTCGTCGCCACGCCGCAGGGGCAATGGGGCGAGATCGGTACGGCACAGTATCTGCAGGCCCTGGCGGCGGGGGCTGTGCCCGATGTGCGCATGAATCCACTGCTGCTCAAGCCCGAGGCCGACACGCGCAGCCAGGTCGTGCTGTTCGGCCAAGTCAATGACGAGCTGAGCGCCATGCCCTGGCGCGGGCGTAGCCTCAAGGTCTGGCCGCAGATCGCACAGGCACTGGACGAGTTGCGTGCCGAAAACGATGTGGTGGTGATCGAAGGCGCGGGCTCGCCGGCCGAGATCAATCTGCACGCCAGCGATGTGGTCAATATGCGAGTTGCCAGGCATTGCAACGCGCATTGCCTGCTGGTCTCGGACATAGACCGTGGCGGTGCCTTTGCCCATCTCTACGGCACCTGGGCATTGCTGCCCGAGGACGATCAAAAGCTCATCAAGGGCTTTGTGCTCAACAAGTTTCGCGGCGATGCGGCTCTGCTGGCGCCGGCGCCCCAGATGCTGGAAGAGAAGACGGGTGTGCCCACGGTGGCCTGCATTCCCATGCAGTTCCAGCACGGTCTACCGGAGGAGGACGGCGTGTTCGACGATCGCGGCAGCACGGGCGCCGGGCAGGCCGTTCACACCACGATTGCCATCATCGCCTATCCGCGCATCAGCAATCTCGACGAGTTTCAGCCCCTGCTGCAAGTTCCGGGTCTGCGCGTGGTCTGGGCGCGTTCGCCCGCGCAACTCGCCGAGGCGGACTGGGTCATTCTGCCGGGCAGCAAGGCCACGGCTGCCGACCTGACCTGGATGCGTAGCCAAGGGCTGGATGCAGCCGTCGTCACCCATGCCGAGCGCGGCAGGCGTGTGCTGGGAATTTGCGGCGGTCTGCAGATGCTGGGCGAGGCGCTGATTGATTTGCATGGCGTGGACGGCAATGCCGCAGGCCTCGGCCTGCTGCCACTGGCGACCCTGTTTGCCCAGGACAAGACCGTGCAACCGACGAGCTTGAAACTGCCAGAGCTGCAAGCTCCGTGGAGTGCCCTTGGCGGCGTGACGGCACGAGGCTACGAGATACACCACGGGCAGACCCGCTTGCGCGCCGACATGCAGACGGCCGGCGCGCAGCCGGCGCGGGAGCTGCTGCCAGGCATGCTGTGGCAAGGGGGCAATAGCGCTGTAGTCGGCACCTATCTGCATGGACTGTTCGAAAACGCCGAGGTGATCCACGCGCTGTTCGGCCACGATGCACCCAGTCTGGAGCAGGTGTTTGAGCGGCTGGCGCAGGGCGTGGAGCAATGGTTCGAGCCGGCTGCGCTCCCGCTTTCTAGCTGATTTGTAGGATTGATCCTGCGGACTCATAGCCGCTGAACCGATAAGCCCTGCCTGAGAGTGCGTGCAAGCTGACCAAGCTATTCACTTTTTGGAATGGAGTTGCGTATGGCTTTTTTCAAGGTTCAGACTCTTCAACTAGCTTTGGGTGCAGCGGTTCTGTCACTGGCAGGCATGGCCAGTGCTCAGGTGGATGCAGCCAAGCCAGCGGCTGAGGCAGCTGCGATGGATGCGGCCAAGCCTGCGATGAAAAAGCACCACCACCGTCACCATCACAAGGGTCAGCGCCCGATGCGCGAGAGCAACTCGTCTTCGCGCGAGGCCATGGCTGCCAGTGCCGAAGCCAAGAAGGGCAAGCTCGATGACGGCCAGGGCATGAGCCAGTACGAGCGCAATGCCTATGCCCGCTGCGGCGTTTTCAAGACCGAAGTGGATCAGCAGGCATGCATGGCGCGTGTCAAGGATGGCGCGGTCAGCGGATCGGTCAAGGATGGCGGCATCCTGCGCGAAATCACGGTTGAGGAAATCATTCGTTGATGCTTTTTCCGCGCTTTCCGCCAAGGCCCTTCGGGGCCTTTTTTCATGCAGCTCCTGGGCAATCGGTGAACTTGGCGTTGTGGTGCCGATGAAAGCGCGATACTTGCAAGATCGCAAAAACGTGCCTTCCGTATCCCGGTGGTGGATGGCACCCAGGCCTGATGCACCGGGAATGACTGCACGCATGAGTTCCGCTTCCTTTTCCGAATTCCCACCGTCCACCCTCTGGTCCTGCCCGCAGGTGCAGGACATCCATGATGCGGCGCTGCAAGCCCGGGTCCAGCATCGCCTGGATTTCAAGACCAAGCCCCAGGGATCGCTGGGCGTGCTGGAGCAACTGGCCTTGCGAATTGCCGGCATCGTGGGTTGCGAGACTCCCGAGTTGCATGCACCGCAGATGGTGGTGTTCGCCGCGGATCACGGACTGGCCGCCCAGGGGGTTTCGGCCTATCCGGTCGAAGTGACCTGGCAGATGGTGGAGAACTTCCTCGCTGGCGGTGCTGCGGTGAGCGTGCTGTCTCTGCAGAACGGAATTGATCTGAATGTGGTCGACTGCGGCGTGGCCCGCGACTTTGAGGCGCGTGAGCAGGATCCTGCGCACAAGCTTCCCAAGGCCCATGCGCCGCGCCTGTGGCGGCGCAAGGTGGCCTATGGCACGGCGGACTGCAGCCAGGGACCGGCCATGAGCGAAGCCCAATGCGCAATGGCGCTGCGCAATGGCGGAGAACTGGTCAGGAAACTGCCGGGCAATGCGCTGTTGCTGGGCGAGATGGGGATCGGCAATACGTCCAGTGCTTCCTTGCTGATGGCTCGTCTGTGCGGCGAGCCGGTCGAGGAAGTGACCGGGGTGGGCACGGGCCTGAGCAGCGAAGGTCTGGCGCGCAAGATCGCAGTGCTCAGGCGGGTGCTGAACTTTCATGCCGGCGTGCAAGAACCACTGGCTGTGCTGGCTGCCATGGGCGGGCTGGAGATCGCCACCATGACGGGAGCCGTGCTGCAGGCCGCTGCAGAACGCCGCCTGATCGTGGTGGATGGCTTCATCACCACGGCCGCCGTGCTGGTGGCCAGCCGTCTTCAGCCCCATGTGCTTCAACGCTGCGTCTATGCGCATCGCTCAGGCGAGCCTGGCCATGCCCGCCTGCTGGCTCACCTCCAGGCCCAGCCCATGCTGGACTGGCAGTTGCGCCTGGGCGAAGGCTCTGGCGCGGCCCTGGTCTGGCCGCTGCTGCGCTCGGCATGCACCATGCTCAACGAGATGGCTAGCTTTGAGTCAGCTGGCATCAGCGGCAAGAGCTGAGGTTTTTGAAAAAATATAGCGGCAAGCGATTTGTGGGTATGCGTTTGAGGTGGTTTTAGCTCTTTTTTCCTGCTGCCGGCGCCGGGGTCTTGGGCGTGAAATCGCAGTACTGCGAGACCACGCATTCCCAGCAGCGCGGCTTGCGCGCCTGGCAGACATAGCGGCCCAGCAGGATCAGCCAGTGGTGGGAGTCCACCGCATATTCATCGGGTACGCGCTTGAGCAACTGCTTCTCGACTTCGAGCGGGTTCTTGCCAGGGGCCAGCCCCGTGCGGTTGCCGACACGGAAGATATGCGTGTCCACGGCCATGGTGGGCTGGCCGAAAGCCACGTTGAGCACCACGTTGGCAGTCTTGCGGCCCACGCCGGGAAGGGCTTCCAGCTCTTCGCGGGTGCTGGGAACTCTGCCGCCATGCAGCTGAACCAGCATGCGGCAGGTCTCCATCAGATGCTTGGCCTTGCTGCGGTACAGGCCTATGGTCTTGATATAGCTCTCCAATCCCTCGATCCCCAGATCCAGAATGGCCTGTGGAGTGTTGGCAACAGGGAAAAGCCTGCGCGTGGCCTTGTTCACCCCTACGTCGGTGGCCTGGGCAGACAGCAGCACGGCGGTCAGCAGCTCGAACACCGTGGTGTATTCCAGCTCGGTTTGTGGCGTGGGGTTGGCGGCCTTGAGCGCGGCAAAAAACGGCGCTATATCGTTTTTCTTCATGGGCGATATTGTGGCTTGTGGCTCGCGGGACCGAACAAAGAAAAAGCCGCTGCGTTGCACAGCGGCTCGGATGCCATGGGCTGGGCGGCTCAAGGGTCCAGGTTGTAGCTCAGCACCAGGCTGTAGCGCAGCTCCCGCTCGGGGTTGTTGACGGAGCGGTCGCCCAGCGGCTTGCTCATGGCAAGGTCGAGTGCGTAATGGCGGCTGTCGGACAGGCGCAGACCCAGGCTGGCAGAGCGCAGCGTATTGCCTTTGACACCGCTGGTCTGCTGATGCGTGCGTGCCCATTCGTAGAGCAGATAGGGCTCGGCCGACTTGATCCAGGCCTGGTTGATAGGGAACTGGTAGTTGAGCTCGGCACTGGCACCCATACCGGAATCGCCTGAAAACTCGCCGGCCTGATAGCCCCGGCCGAAGCGGGTGGATCCAAAGGAGATCTTCTCCGGGACCGGAAGAATGTCGGCACTGTATTGCCCTCCCACGGCAAAAGCGGCTCCCATCTTGTTGGCAAAGCGATGGCGCTGTGCATAGTCTGCGGTGATACGGGTGAAGTCCAGCTTGGCCGGATTCTGGAGTTTTTGCAGCAGGCCCTGGCCATAGTAGAGGTCCAGGTTCTTGTAGGCTCCCAGACTGTCCAGGCCGTGGGCCAGCAAGACCGATGCGGAGCGGGTGGTGGTCTTGCCATAGGACGCCCAGGCCATCTGCGCATAGAGCGTGCGAACCTTTTCCTCGCGCAGCAAGGAGGCCTGGCTGTCGGCCAGCTCGCGGCTGTAGTTGATGGCATACAGGCCTGCCGTGGTGCTGAGCTGGGTGGTATTGCTCAAGATCCAGGGGTGGCTGATATTGAAGTCCAACTTGCGCTGCTGCGTCAGGTCGTCGATGCCGGGAATACGCGTTGCCGGCGGGTTGAAGCTGCGGTAGTCGGAATAGCTGACGCGTGCCTGCGTGCCCTCCGGGGTCAGCTGCTGCGTGAAGCCAATGCTGCCAAAGCGCTCCTTGTCGGGGTTTTGCAGCATGGCTGAGGCCTGAAGTTGGCTGCCAGCCCACAAGGGGTCGTTCAGGGTGAGAGAGGCAATGATGCGCGGCGTGGGCTTGCGCGCCTCGCCCCCGACGGTGACGGCGATGGGCTTGTGCTTGGATTTGATGATCAGGGGCACGGCACCGTCCGTGGTGGTCGGCAGATTGGCCGATGCCGTGATCTGCACTCCGGGCAGGCGCGCCATCAACTGGGTCTGGTGCTGAAAAGTCTTGGTGGTCAAAGGCCTTTCGTTGAGCAGCGGCTGGGCAATTTCGCGTATCTGATCCTCGGAGCGGCCAAAATTGCCCTCCAGATTCAGGCTCTGCACATAGCCTTCGACCACGATGACCTGCACCGCGCCATTGGCAAAATCCTGTGGAGGAAGGTAGGCAAAAGACAGGGCGTAGCCATGGCGCTGGTATAGCTCGCTGACCTTCTGGGTTGCGGCATTGAGTTCACCGACCGTATGCGTGCCATTGATGAAGGGTGTGAAAAGCGCGCTGACCTCTTCGAAAGGAATCGCCGTGCTTCCCTGCACGTTGACGCCACGTACTGCGACCTGGAGGTTGATGAGATCCTGGGGACTTGGCGGGGGCTTGTCGATCTGCACCGGAACCTGCCTGGGCTGCTGTTGCAGATTCCTTGCGGATTCGGGTGTCTGGGGCAGGCTGTTGAGCGGATTGCCGCCCTGCTGTGACCAGGCCAGAGGAGCCCAGGCCGCAAGTGCCAGTGCCTGAATCCTGTAGCCGACGCGGCCCTGTGGTTTTGCTTTTGACTGCAAAAGTCCCTCCTGTTCTATTTTTATGGCTCTCATTGTTCCCTACATCCCCAGAACTGGGTATGGGGCTGTCGTAAAAAAGCCCGCCTGAAGGCGGGCCAGGCTCAAGCGGTGCACTGGCCACCGCCGTTTCCCTTACTTGCTGGTGGCTACCGCTCCACCGCCCAGGCCAAGCGCCAAGTTGCCACCCAGCAGACCGCCCAGCAGGCCGCCCGAGGCGCTTGTGCCACCTGCAGCACCTGCGCCAGCCGTGACATTGGTCACGCCGCCCAGCACGCCGCCCACGAGGCCGGTGACCGTGCCCACGGTATTACCGACCAGGCCCGTGACTGCGGTGCCGGCGTTGCCACTGCCTCCTGTTGCTCCGCCTGCTGATCCTGCGACACCGCCGACCAGCCCGGTCACGCTGCCCAGCACGCCGCCGACCAGATTGCCTGCTCCTGCAACTGGGCTGCCAGTATTGCCGCCGCTCACGCCACCGGTCACGCCGCCCACCAGACCCGTGACCGAGCCCAGCACGCCGCCGACGATATTGCCGGAGCCGCCGGCAGAGCCACCTGTGCCGCCCGTGACATTGCCGAGTACGCCACCGAGCAGGCCGCCGCTAGGCGTGCCGGGGCCTGTCGCCACGCCACCCAGGCCGGCCACGGTCTGGCCGACACCCGAAACCACGCCGCCCAGCGGAGCCACAACGGGAACTCCGGTGCTGGTGACGGAAGCTCCCACATGATTGACCACGCCGCCCACGGTGCCTAGCAAGCTGTTCACTGGCTGGCCCAGGCCCGTGGTCTGAACCAGGTTCTGGGTTGTGCCCAGGACAGTGCTCAACACCGGCGTTGCGACCTGGCTGACCTGAGTGGTCAGACCCGAGACCAGCGGGTTGCTGGTTAGCTGAGCAACCGTGCCTTCGACGCCGGAAACGGTGGTGCCGAGGATTTGCACCGTGCCGCCCGCCAGGCCCGCCACATCGCCGACCACGCCAAGCTGAGGGGTGTCCAGCGCACTGACCGTCTTGCCTGCCGAGGTGACCGCAGCGCCCAGATAGCCGACGGCGGGAGCCACGCCTTGCAAGGTGGTGCCTATGGGGTCGGCCGTCTTGCCGATTTGGCCCAGGCCCGCACTGACGCCACTACCGACGCTGTTGACGGCATTGTTCACGTTGCCAAGAATGCCGCTGGCAGGCTGGGCCACACCGCTCAGAGGCGTGCCGCTGGTGGCCGTGCCCAGAGTGGAGGTCACGATATTGTTGACATCGCTGATGACGCCGGTGGTGCCGGTCAGCGTTCCTGTGACATCGGCCACGGTTTCGCGCACGGGAGTCAGTGGGGTGCTTGCAACCGGCGGATTGCCCGTGCCGCCATCGCCGCCACCGGTGTTGCCGCCACCGGTACCGCCGCCCGTGCCCCCACCCGTACCGCCGCCGGTACCGCCACCTGTGCCACCGCCTGTGCCACCGCCTGTGCCTCCACCTGTGCCTCCACCGGCAACAACGTCGCCGCCGCCGGTGCCGTCGGGTCCGAGATCACTGCGCAAGGAGCCGCTGGAGCCGCAGGCTGCCAGGCTGGCAACCAGAGCCACGGCACACAGGCTTCGCAGACTTAACGGGGTCTTGCCGTTGATAGCGACAGACAAGGCCTTGCTGGTAAAACTAGTACGCATAAATCCTCCATCCCAAAAACAAGTGAAAAAATCCGTTAAATACGCGGTCCGTGGATCGGTAGGCGTATGTTCTTGTCAGAGGCGTGGCGCTGTCCAATTCAAAGTTTGAGACACGAAGTTATGCGCAATTAACAATTGCTATCAACTTCAAGATATCAGTAGGAGTTTGATTACTTGATGCATGGAATAGCGCCTACATAAAAGCCACTTCCTGTCTCTGGGGCGTTTCGCGCGCCACAATGGAAGCCTGCCGCTCAAGCAGCGACGAGATTCCTGTAGCGCTTTAACCAAAAAAACGTATGCAATTTGCCAAACGACTCGATAACGTAGAAACCTCTGCGATCCGCGAACTCTTCAAGCTGCTGGGCAAGCCCGGAATCATCAGCTTCGCGGGCGGCTTCCCAGACAGCGCCATGTTTGACGTAGCCGGCATCAGCGCAGCCTCTGCCGCAGCCCTGCAGCAGGAGGCGGGCGCCGCTTTGCAATACGGTGCGACCGAGGGCTATCAGCCGCTGCGCGAGCAGCTGTCGGCCTTCATGGCCGGCAAGGGCGTGCCCGATGTGGCGCCCGATCAACTCGTCGTCACCACGGGCAGTCAGCAGGCACTGGACCTGTTGGGCAAGACCATGCTGGGCGAGGGGGACAAGGTCATCGTGGAAGGGCCGACCTTTCTGGCCACGATCCAGTGTTTCCGCCTCTATGGCGCGCAGGTGATTTCCGCGCCTGTGGATGAGCATGGTGTGAAGACCGATGAGTTGGAAAAGCTGATTGCCGAGCACAAGCCCAAGCTGGTCTATCTGATTCCCACCTTCGGCAACCCCAGCGGGGCCATGCTGAGCCTGGAGCGCCGCAAGAAAGTGCTGGAACTGGCCGTCAAGTACCAGACGCTGGTGGTGGAAGATGACCCTTATGGCGATCTGTACTTCAACGAAGCCCCGCCTGCCAGCCTGCTGTCGCTGACGCGCGAAGTTCCCGGCAGCCGCGAGTGGCTGGCCCACTGCGGCTCCTTGTCCAAGGTGCTCAGCCCCGGCCTGCGTATCGGCTGGCTGATCGCCCAACCTGAATTGCTGGCTCGCGCCGTGATGTGCAAGCAGTTCAGCGACGCCCATACCAGCACCTTTGCCCAGGCCACCGCCGCCCAGTACCTGAAGTCCGGCGTCATGCCTCAGACCCTGGCCCATGTGCGCGAGGTCTATGCCAAGCGCGCCAAGATCATGGGCGATGCACTGCGTGAGCAACTGGGCGATGCCATCGAGTTCGTGCAGCCTGAGGGCGGCCTGTTCATGTGGGTGCGTCTGACGGGCGCTCGCGGCCAGCTGGCGGATGCCGGAGTGCTTGCCAAGAAGGCCATCGAAGAGGGCGTGGCCTTTGTGCCCGGTGCTCCGTTCTATGCGCAAAACCCCGACGCAGCGAGCTTCCGCCTTTCGTTTGCCACTGCCGATGAAGACAAGATTCGCGCAGGTATTGCCCGCCTTGCCAAGGCACTCAAGGCATGAGCGACAGCCAGGAAGCGCTGCAAGAGCGAATCATGGAGCTGGAGATCAAGGCCAGCTACACCGAGGATTTGCTCGAGCAGCTCAATATGACGATTTATCGCCAGCAGCAGCAGATCGAACTGCTGATTGGCGAAGTGCGAGAGCTGAAGCGCCAGGCGCCCGAAGGCGGCGGTGCCGCGGTGCGCAATCTGCGCGACGAATTGCCACCGCATTACTGACTGCGGCCGTGCCTGGAATTGCCGCTTGAACTGCGGCAGATTCAAGATGCCTGCGGAGGTTCGAGCCGCAGGCATCTCCGCTGCGGCTGCCTTCTCTGTTGGCGCAAAGCGGGCTTTGCCCGCATGAGATCGTGGGCCAGCGCATCACAGAGTGCCTATTTCTGAGTTTGAGGGAGGCCGGCGGCTCCAGCCAGGGATTGCCGGCCCGGCAACGGCCGCAGGGCCTTATTTTAGCGCCGCAAACTCTTTTCGGAGCGCCTGGTTTTTGCGCTGGTAGGCGCGTGGCGGCAGGCCGCACCAGCGCTTGAAGGCGCGGGCAAAGACGCGCTCCGATTCGTAGCCGCAATTCTCGGCGACCTGTACCAGGGGCAGGCCCGATTCCAGCTGCTGGGCAGCATGGGCCATGCGCTGCTGCAGCAGATAGGCCATGGGCGATGCGCCGACCAGTGCCTTGAATTTTTCGGCAAAGCGCGAGCGTGACATGGCGGCTTCCCTGGCCAGGGTCTGCAGGGTCCAGTCATGGCTGGGGTTGCCGTGGATGGCGGCCAGGGCCGTGGCAATCTGCGCATCGGCCAGGCCGCGCACCCAGCCCTGTTCGCTCTCCTGCTGAGCTGCAAAATAGTTGCTCAGCACATGGACCATGGCCAGTTCGCCAAGGCGCATCGCCGCCAGGCGCCAGCCGGGGCGCCGTGCCAGCGAGTCCTCTATCAGCGTCTGCAGCACATGGCCCAGGATGGCCGGCGGTGAGGCTTGCTGTGCCGGTATATGCAGCAGCGGTGGCAGCAGGGGCAGGATGGTGTGGCGGCAGTGGGCCGATATCCATAGCAGCACCGAATCGATGCGGCTGCTGGCCCCGCTGCCGCCATGCTCGAAGGTGAGGGGGTTCTCGTCCTTGGGACCTTGGGCAAAGCGCTCGATCATCTGGGCGAACGAAATCGGAGGCAGCGCCAGATCCGAGGCCATCACATGCGGGCTGCCCAGCGGCAGCAGCACCAGATCGCCCGGCATGACCTGTACCGGGGCCTGGCCTCGTACCTGCAGCCAGTATGGCTGCCCCTGGCCGATGCGGATCATGGTGCCAGGCACGCCTTCGGAGGCCAGCGCCCAGGGGGCGTTCAGGAAAAAGCGCGCCGTTACCGCACGCTCGGCCCGGCAGATGGCCAACACATCGCTTAAGTGGTCGCTGCTTTGCTTCATGGAGGATTTGGGACGATTTGTGCCATTTTAAGGATGTGCTGCGCTTCACGCCGCAGCAGCTCTTGCCGACACTGGCTGGCACCGGAATCGGGGTGCCTGCATGGACCGACCCGAGAAACCCATACCCATATCAAGGAGCAAACATGAGCAAGACAGGACTGAAGATAGGCATTGTGGGAGGCGGCATCGGCGGCCTGGCCGCCGCCAATGCGCTGCACAACTGCGGACACCAGGTGACGGTGTTCGAGCAAAGCCAGCAATATCTGCGCGTAGGGGCCGACATCAATCTGACGCCCAACGCCGTGCGCGCTCTTGATGGTCTGGGTGCCGGCATCGCGGCAGCCACCCGTGCCTCGGCGGCGCGTCCCACGCACCGCATCAGCCGCAACTGGGACAGCGGCGAGGAAACCTCGCGTCTGACGATGGGCAATGAAGCCGAGCGCCAGTACGGCGCGCCGCAGCTCACCATCCATCGCGCAGATCTGCTGGCGGCACTGGCCGATGCCTTTCCCGGTGATCAGGTGAAGTTCGGCAGACGCGTCAGCCGGATTGCCCAAGACGATGCCGGCGTTGCCGTGGAATTTGCCGACGGCGCGCAGGTTGAAGGGCTGGATGCGCTGATCGGCTCGGACGGAATTCATTCTGTGGTGCGTTCCGCACTGTTCGGTGCCGAGAATCCGCGCTTTACCGGTGTGGTGGCGTTCCGTACCGTGGTGCCTACCGAGCGCGTACGCGATGTTCCTGATATCGGGGCCTTCACCAAATGGTGGGGACCGACTGCGGAGAGTCAGATCGTGACCTTTCCGCTCAACCAGGGGCGCGACACCTTTATCTTCGCCACCACGACACAGGAATCCTGGCACGAGGAGTCATGGACCACCGAAGGCAGCGTGAGTGAGCTGCGCGGCTTTTATGCGGGCTTTCACCCTCATGCGCGAGCCTTGCTGGACGCCTGCGACAGTGTGCTCAAGACCGCTTTGTATGAGCGCGATCCGCTTGCGCAATGGTCGCAGGGCCGTGTGTCGCTGCTGGGGGATGCCAGCCATCCCATGATGCCGTTCATGGCCCAGGGCGCCGGCATGGCGATCGAGGACGCCGTGGTGCTGGCGCGCAATCTCGATGCAGCGCAGGACGCCGACGGCGTGCCGCAAGCCCTGCAGAACTACGAGGCCATGCGCAAGCAGCGCACCAGCCAGATCCAGATCGGCTCGCGCGGCAACAACTGGCTGCGGGCCGGCGGCAATGCCGACTGGGTCTACGGCTATGACGCCTGGCAGGTGGCCTTGCCGTCCGAGACCTCGGCCTGCGCGGTCTGAGCGGCCGCTGCCCCGGGCAGCCGTTCTGGTCGATGGCGTGCTGCTGCGAGGCCTTGCAAGCTCGCTTGAGCGAAATCCGTGGCATGCAGGCCTGCGCTGCGGCCAGATCTAGCCAAAGGCGCTGGACGGCCGCATGGCGAGGCGGGATGTCTTGCTGCGGTCCGACTAAGCCTGCATGGCATTTCAGAACTTGCCTAGCGCTGACTTTTTGCGCGAGAGAGCGGGGCAAGGATGTGCGCGCTGGCTTGGACGGCCTTGCGGCGAGCGAGGGCCAGCGGTTTCTGATACCGCGCGGGAAGCTGCGGCTTAGGGCCCTATTTCCCGGAAATACGTGCCACTGGCGCTTTACTGACGCTGCGCCGCCCTGTGCGGCCTAACCTGCTGGCCCGGCGCTTGCGTGTGCATGTATTGCAGCAACTGCTCGGTGCTTGCCCGACACGCTGCATCCCGCTTTACTCCAGACCCGCTTCGTCTTCGGTAGACCCGTTGGCTGTTTGTTCGCAATGTGCACGCAAGCGCATCAAGGCCCGGTACATGGCGTTGCGCTCATCTTCGGGCAAGGCCCGAATGGCGGCAGCCTGACTGGCACGCGCCAAGGGCATGACCTGTGCATGCAGGGCCTCGCCCTGTTCGGTGATCCGGCAAAAAATCTTCTTGCGCGGCGTATTGCCTTCACCTTGCAGATCCACCAGACCTTTGGTTTGCAGCCGCTTGAGAGCGCGGCTCACCAGGGCCTTGTCCGAAGTGGATTGGATGACCAGATCCGAGAAGGCCAGCCGCCTGGCGTGGGCAATCAAGGCCAGCAAGCGCCACTCCGAGACCGTCAGATCGTGCTTTTCGGCATAGGGCACGGTAATCGTGCGCCGCAGAGCATTTCCCACCTGGCTCATCAAGGTGGTGATGAAGTCGTCCACCGTCAATCCGTCGCCTTGCGCATTGAGCTGCGACCAGGGCGTTTCGCATGTTTTCTTGGTCATGCGCCATTGTTCCATCTGAAATAACAAATTCAGATGTCAATAGTGAAAACGGCAATTTGATCGATCAACTATAAGCGTATAACTCCGTGTATTGTTTCTCTTGCGATTCAATGTTTCATTAATGAATCAATTGAGATGAGGCACCAGATTTATACCCACGGCCCAAGGAGAGGCGACCATGTCAGTTGATAGACGCCAGTTTTGCTTTACCGCGCTTGCCTGCGGCACGCTGCTTACGCAGCCGGTGCTTGCTGAAGAGACTTATCCGAGCAAGCCCATCACGGTGATCGTGTCTTACCCGCCAGGCGGGGATACCGATGCAATCGCCCGCCTCTTTGCCGACAAGCTCAGCCACAGGCTCAAGCAGACCGTGCTGATCGACAACCGCCCGGGTGCTGGCGGCGCGATAGGCAACGGCATGGTGGGGCGTGCACGTGCCGATGGCTACACCTTGCTGTTCACTCCCAACCCCTTCACCACCGCGCCCTTGGTCATGAAGCTGTCGGGCGCTGCAGCCTACGACGTGCTCAAGGGCTACGAAGCCATCATCAATACCGCCACCCAGCCCCTGGTGCTGGTCACAAGCCCCAAGCTCGGTGTCAAAAATCTGCCCGAGCTGATTGCCAGGGCCAAGAGTGGCGCCACCGTCTCCTATGCCAGCCCCGGTGCCGGCTCGCCCATGCACATCGCCGGCGAATGGCTGAACAAGGCCGCAGGCGTCAAGCTGTCCCATGTTCCATACCGCGGCGTCGGGCCCTCGGTGACCGATGTCGTGGCCGGCCATGTCGATACTGCCTGGGTCACTTTCGGGCCGGTGCGCCAGTATCTGGACTCCGGCAAGCTGCTGGCGCTGGCCATAGGTGATACCCGGCGCTCATCGCTTGCACCTGCCGTGCCGACCTTGACCGAGCTGGGCTACAAGGATGTGGTGGTCGGCGCCTGGAACGGCTTCTTCGCGCCGAAGAAGACGCCTCCAGCGGTGATCAATCTGCTCAATGAGCACCTCAATGCCATTTTGCGAGAGCCCGAAGTCGTGGAAAAGCTCGCGGTCTTCGGTGCCCTGCCTGCAGGCGGATCGCCCAAGGTACTCAGCGATCTCAATCAACGCGAGTACATGGTGATGGGCCAGGCCATCAAGGAACTCGGCATCGTGGCCGAGTGAAACCGGTGAATCGCGCAGGCGCAGGCCTGGGCGATTCGAACTGACCTCTATATGACTGACGTGGCACAAGCCTGGGGTCCGCAGCGACCCGGGCTTTCTGCCGCGAGGCACGGATATGACATCTGCTCTTTCATCTCGATCCACGCTGGGCATGGACACTCCACAGGTAATGGCCAAGGCCAAGGTGCTTGGCCGGGCCGTCTACGCGGGAGATATCAAGCTGGCCGGCATGTTGCATGGCAAGGTTCTGCGCAGCCCTTACCCGCATGCGCGCATCGTTCGCATAGACACTGCCGAGGCGCGCGCGCTGCCTGGCGTCAAGGCGGTTCTGACCGGCGAGGATGCTCCCGCCACTCTCTGGGGGGCGCATCACAAGGAACGCGCTGTCCTGGCCAAGGGGGTGGTGCGTTATTGCGGCGAGGAAGTGGCCGCCGTGGCTGCCGTGTCCGACGAGATCGCACGCGATGCGCTGGATCTGATCCGGGTCGAGTACGAAGAGTTGCCCGCCATTCTCACGCCCGAGGAGGCCATGGACGAGGAGGCTTTCGGCATCCACCCGGACCGCAACAATGTGGCCCAGCATATCCAGTTCGAGCGCGGGGACGTGGAGGCAGGCTTTGCCGCCGCAGATCTGATTCACGAAGCCACTTACACCACGCATTCTCAGTACCCCGGCTATATGGAGCCTATGGCCACGGTGGCTTCGCTGGACCCTGATGGCCGGCTGGTGCTCTATACCTCGACCCAGGCCGTGAATCTGGTGCGCATGCAGGTGGCCATGACCCTGGGTCTGCCCATTTCCCGCGTGCGCGTGATTCAGGCCGCTACCGGAGGCGGCTTCGGCGGCAAGATCGTGGAGGACGACAACCAGTTGCTGGCCGGCCTGCTGGCCTTGCATACCCGGCGCGCCGTGCGGCTGGTCAACAACCGGCTGGAGGACTTCCAGGCGGCATGTGCCAGCGTGCCCGAGCGCATCACGCTCAAGCTGGGCATGCAGGCGGACGGCCGCATAGTCGCCAAGCAGGTGGGCATTGTTGCCGAATGCGGTGCCTATGCCGGCCTCGCCGGCGATGTGATGCATGTCAGCGCCATGCGCAGCGACAATATGCACCGCAATCCCAATGTGCGCTCGCAAGCGACGCTGTACTACACCAACAATCCGCCGCGCGGCGCCTTCCGCGGCTTTGGCGGAACCCAGATGCAGTTCGCGCTCAACAGCCATATCCACACCATGGCGGAGAAGCTCGGGCTGGACCCGGTGCAGGTGCACAAGATCAATGCACTCAAGGCCGGTGAAGTCTCGATCCACGGCTGGCATATCGGTAGCACCGGGCTGCTGGAGTGCATAGATCAGGCCACCGAAGCCATCGCCTGGTCAAGCAAGCGCCAAGAGGCCAAGGACACGGGCACCAAGCGCCGTGGTGTGGGCATGGCCGCCGCCATGCATGTGAGCGGCAACCGCACCATAGGCAATTGGGACGGATCGACGCTGGTCATCAAGATCAACGAAGACGGCCGCGTCTTTCTCATCAGCGGTGAATGCGATATGGGCCAGGGGGCGAGCACCATGCTCAGCCAGATCGTGGCCCATGAACTGGACCTGCCTCTTGCCGATATTCATGTGCTTGCGCCCGATACCGATGTCTCTCCGGTGGCCGTGGGTACTCTGGCTTCGCGCGTCACCATGTCGGGCGGCAACGCGGCCATCATCGCTGCGCGCAAGGCGCGCCAGGAGTTGCTAAGCTTGGCTGCCGAGCGTCTGGGCGCGCGGCCCGATGCGCTGACGCTGGAAGGCGGTGCGGTCTACGTGAGTGCGGAGCCAGAACGCCGCAGCACCGTGGCCGAGTTGGCACGCCAGCATATCTGGCGCCATGGTGGCGGTGGCATCCAGGTCACCGGGACCTGGGACCCCAAGACCGTCATGCATGACGACAAGCTCTACGGCAATATCGCCGCTGCCTACTCCTACGCTGCCCAGGCCGTCGAAGTCGAAGTGGATATCGAGACCGGCCAGGTCAGCGTCATCGACAGCTATGTCGCCGACGACTGCGGCAAGGCGCTCAACCCGATTGCGATTCATGGCCAGACCAATGGCGCCACCGTCCAGGCCATAGGCTGGACGCTGTATGAGCAACTGCACTACGAGGGTGGACGGCTGGCGAACGGCAACTTCGCGGACTACAACATGGCCACCGCCGATGCGGTTCCCATGCTGCGCGGCGGCGTTGTGGAATCCAACGATCCCAACGGTCCCTATGGCGCCAAGGGGGCCAGCGAGACCGCCATCCTGCCAGGCGCACCAGCTATCGCCAACGCCGTCTATGACGCGATTGGCGTGCGCATCACCGATCTGCCCATCACCCCGGAAAAAGTGCTGGCTGCATTGCACGCCAAGCAGCAGCAAGGAGCAAGCCATGCGTGAGTTTGATTTTGCGGAGCCCCGCTCGGTTGCGGAGGCCAGCCAGATGCTGGCCGAGTACGGTGATGATGCACGCATCATCGCGGGCGGGTCGGCTCTGATGCTGGCCATGCGCCAACGCATGCTTGCGCCCACGCACCTGATCTCGGTGGCAGGGCTGCCCCGGCTGCATGGCATCGATTTCGATCCGCGCCAAGGTCTGCGTATCGGGGCCATGAGCCGTCATATCGATGTGGCTCGCTCCGAGCTCGTGAAAGCGCATGCACCGGTGCTGGCCCGGATGGCCGCCCAGGTGGCCAATCCCCAGGTGCGCAACCAGGGAACGATTGGCGGCAATCTCTGCTATGCCGACCCTTCCACGGACCCGCCCGGCTGCCTCATGGCACTCGATGCCTCGGTCGTTCTGGGCAGCACGCGCGGAGAGCGCGTGTTGTCGATGGAAGAGTTTTTGGTCGACTACTACACCACGGCCATGGAGAGCGATGAGCTGCTGCTGGAAATCCGGGTGCCGCTGCAGGCGCCCGGCACCCAGGGGGAATACACGCGCTTTTTGCGCACGGCAGCAGAACACCGGCCCCTGGTCAGCGTGGCCCTGGTCGTGCAAAGAGAAGGGCAGACATGCCATCAGGCACGTCTGGCCGTGGGCGCATCCACACCCATTCCCACCAGGCTGCGCCGCGCCGAGGACTGCTTGCGTGGCAAGACCGTGAATGCGCAGCTTGCTGCGCATGTCGCCGCCATCGTGGCCGAGGACATCCAGCCGGTCTCGGACCTGCGCGGCAGCAGCGAGTACCGCCGTGCCATGGTGCGCGCGGTGACTCGCCGCACGGTGTCCACGCTGTTTGGAATCGATATCAATGAAGGAGTTGCCGCATGAGCACGCATCGCATCGAATGCCAGGTCAACGGCGAATCGCACAGCGCCGAAGTCGCATCACGGCGACTGCTATCGGATTTCTTGCGGGACGACCTGCATCTGACCGGCACCAAGCGGGGTTGCGAGACCGGAACCTGCGGTGCCTGTTCGGTGCTGCTGGACGGTGAAGTCATCAAATCCTGTCTGATGCTGGCCGTGCAGGTTCATGGCCGCAGCATCACCACCATCGAAGGGCTGGCCGCCGACGACCAGCTGCACCCCCTGCAGAAGAACTTCATGCAGTGCGGCGGCCTGCAATGCGGCTACTGCACGCCGGGTTTCATCATGGCCTCCTGCGACCTGCTCAAGAACACGCCTCAGCCCAGCTGCGAGGAAGTGCGCCACGGCCTCAGCGGCAATCTCTGCCGCTGCACCGGCTACACCCAAATCGTCGAGTCCGTGCTGCATGCAGCACAGGAGATGCATCATGGAAATTGAAAAAACCCTGACCGTTTCAGCTCCTCCCCAGCAGGTCTGGGATCTGCTCCTCAACCCCCAGATCATGGCCGGCGCCGTGCCCGGAATGAAGTCCATCGAGGTCATCAGCCCCACGGAATACGTGGCTGAGATGCACCAGAAGATTTCCTTCATCAGTGCCAAGTTCAAGCTCAAGACCAGGATCGTCGAGCAGAAGGCTCCGGAATACATGCGCGTCGAAGGCACGGGCGAGGATGCGTCGGTGGCCAGTTCGCTCAAGCAGACCAGCGAAGTGTTTCTGACGCCTGCGATCAACGGTGGCACGGAGTTGCGCATCAAGGTCAATGTGGACGTACTGGGGCGGCTCGGGGCTTTTGGCCTGTCGGTCATGAAGACCAAGGCCGACCGCCTGTGGGAAGAGTTCGGCAGCAATCTGGCGGCGCGCATAGAGGCCGGTGGCCTGGCTCTCGATGAGCCCGGTGCGGTTTCACTGGCGCCGGTTGCGCCTGCTGTTGCCAGGCAGGCCGTCACCCGGCCCGAAGTGGCTCCTGTTTCTGCGCCCGATCCTGCTCCAGCGCCGGCTCCCGGCCCGGTTCCGCGAGATCTCATGGATGCGGCCGTCACGGCCAGCACCGAGGACGCAAGCCCTGATGCCGGCTGGTGGGCGCGCATCTTCGGTACTGCCCGCAACACGCGCAACTCCGGCCAGTTCATACGCGTAGAGGTGCGTCAACTGGACAAGACGCTCTGTGTCGAGTGGCCTGTCTCGGCCGCGTCCGAGTGCCGGGAATGGCTCAGGTCGCTGCAGAAATAAGCGCGTTTCCCCATAGACCCGAAAGGAGGTTCAGGACCCAAAAGACCAATCACATCAAGCCACGCATGCAAATAACTAAACGAAATTGGAAACTGGAGACATTCATGCTTAAAAAAATAGCAGGCGCTGTTGCGCTACTAGGGGTGGGAGGTTTCGCCCATGCACAATCGTCGGTGCAGATCTACGGCATCATGGACACGGCCGTCGAGACCATGAACCATGTGGGCGCGAGCAGCTCCACCTTGACGCGCATGCCCAATCTCTCGGGCAGCGTTCCTTCGCGCCTGGGATTTCGCGGCCGCGAGGATCTGGGCGGTGGCCTGAGCGCATCCTTCACGCTGGAGATGGGCATAGGTCCTGACAGCGGTGCGCTCAACCAGGGAGGTCGCGGTTTCGGCCGCCAATCGTTCGTCAGCCTGAACGGGCCCTGGGGCTCGCTGGGCCTGGGCCGCCAGTACACCATGCTGTTCTGGTCCGTGCTGGATGCCGACGTGATCGGCCCAAGCCTGCACAGCATGGCCAGCCTGGACAGCTACTTCCCCAATGCACGGGCCGACAATGCGATTTCCTACAAAGGCACGTTCTCGGGCCTAACCATTGGCGCGACCTATAGCTTTGGGCGAGATGCCGTCAATGCCGGCCCCAGTCCTTCAGGCACCAACTGCGCAGGCGAGAGCAGCACGGCCTCCAAGACCTGCCGCGAATGGTCGGCCATGCTCAAGTACGACGGCGCGACATGGGGTGCAGCATTAGCCCATGACGAGCTGCGTGGCGGCCCCGGCGCTTTCGCAGGACTGAGCAGCAGCGACAAGACCGACAAGCGCAGCATGCTCAATGGCTACGTCAAGTGGGGCGGCGCCAAGATTGGTGCCGGCTTTATGCGTCGCAAGAACGACGGATATATCGCCTCACCGCGCAACGACCTGTGGTTTGTCGGCGTGAGCTACCCCATGGGGTCCTGGACGCTGGATGCCCAGTACAACCAGCTCAAGTACAAGGACAACGCGGACAAGGGTCAACTGATGGTCCTGCGTGGCACTTACAACCTCTCCAAGCGCACGGCAGTCTATGCCTCGCTGGGCTATATGAAGAACAGCGGCAATGCGGCTTTTGGAGCCAGCAGCGCTCAGGCTGGAGGAACGCCAATGCCGGGTGTGAACCAGACTGGCTTTGGCGCGGGCTTGCGCCATACGTTCTGACTTCAGAACTAAACAGGCGAGTGCAGGAAGCCTGGTGGCCTGCACTCGCTTTCTTGAGAAGATGCAGCAGCCTTGACACATTGATGTCAGGCGGTGTTTGCTTCGTGATACCCAGTGCGGCATCGATGTAGAACAGTGCAGTGTCCTCACTTCCCTTGAAGCCACTGCCGATACAGGTCATCGTCAGCAGCAGCTTGCCCATTAAGAGCCGAGGCAACGCTCTCCCCAATTCTGGAATGCCAAGCCCGGTATAGCGACAGGCATCGAACGTCCACACAACCGTGGCGATGACGATGCCACCTGGAACAGGGTGCAGGGGAACGGAAGTCACATGGCGCTGCTTCCAGTCACAAGCAGGATGCTTCGATGTAGCGTTCAGGGCTGGAATCTCTGTTGATTACGTGTGCACTCAACCCGCGCTGTAAAGCGCCTTGCTGAAGCTCCTCCCAGGCTGCAGGAGGCCCTTCCTTCCTGTGAGCTGCTGAATGTGTCAGTGAAATGGCTTCACCATTGCTTTGTCATGAAATCGCCATATAGCGTGCGTAACATTTACTCACAATGATTCCTTTGGCGATGCTGCATGCCTGAAATCCCCGAGTATCTGAGCGACTTCCGGCCACGCTTTCGCCCACCGAGTGCTGCCGACCTCTGCACCGAGGTCCCGTGCATGACGACCGATGACACTAATGAGAAAGTCATGGAGGTTTTCAACCGCTACCGTGACCTTGTCAGCCTTCCCGTTGTTGAGGGCAAACAGCCCATCGGGCTCATCAACCGCAACATCTTCCTGTCGCAGATGAGCAAGCAGTTCCGTATGGAACTCTATGGTCGCAAGAGCTGTATTGCATTCATGGACAAAGAGCCGCTGATCGTGGATGCAGCTTTGGACATCGAGGCGCTGACTTTCAAAACAGTGGAGTACGGCGAAAAAGCGCTGTCCGACGGCTTCATCATCACCCGAGATGGTGCATTTGCCGGAACAGGCAATGGGCTCCAGCTCATGCGGGTGGTGGCGGATATGCAGGCTTCGCGCAATCGCCAGATCATGCACAGCATCGAATATGCCAGCGTGATTCAGCAGTCGACACTTCGCAGCTCCCTGGATGCGCTCGCAAGAGCCTGTCCCGAAGCACATCTGGTGTGGGAGCCACGTGACATTGTCGGTGGCGATTTCTACCAGTTCAGCACCAACACCGATGGCTGGTTTGCGACCGTGGCGGATTGCACGGGGCATGGCGTGCCAGGTGCTTTCATGACCTTGATTGCGTCGACCAGCCTCAACCAGGCGATAGAGCAGAACGGGTCCCGCGACCCGGCCAGTCTGCTGGGCCATGTCAATCGCAGCATCAAGCAGATGCTGGGTCAGGTCGACGGTCAGGACGCAACACCGGGCTCGGACGACGGCATGGACGCGGCCTGCTTCTGGTTTGAGCCCGTGAACGGGCGCTTGACTTTCGCGGGCGCACGGCTGTCCATGTTCCTGCTGCGTCCCGATGCGGACACTGTTGAGATGCTGGAGGGACAGCGCAAGGGAGTCGGCTATGTCGACAGCGAAATCGATTTCGCTTGGCTTAACCAGGAGGTAAGCCTTCCCCGCGGCACGCTTGTCTTTGTGAGCACCGATGGGCTGATTGACCAGATCGGCGGTCCACGCGGTATCGCCCTTGGCAAGCGCCGGGTGCGGGAATCACTGCTTGAGCATCGGCAGAAGTCTCCTTCAGAGGTCAATATGGCCTTGCTCGAATCTCTGCGCGTCTGGCAAGGTGAACACCACCGCCGCGACGATCTGACTTTTTTCTGTTTTCGTACCTAGTCTCAAGGCCCATATATGCCTTCCCCCATGATTGCCGAGAAGTACGGATCCTTCTTCAATTTGGCGCGCCAGCACCAAGTCATTTTCTACTACGTCGGGTATTTCTCGCAGCACATCGTTGCGGCCATGGCCGATGCAGTGAAGTTGCAGCTTGAAGTTGCCGGGGTTCCCGCTCCAACCCGACGCAAGCTGTTTTCCTCATTTGTGGAGATGGCGCAGAACATCATTCACTACTCAGCTGATGCGCTGACTCCCTCCAGTCTGAACAACGGGGAGCTACGACATGGCTCTGTCTGCATTCGACGAGAGGAGGACGGCAGCTTTCTGCTGCTCTGCGCCAATCCTATCGAGCCACTGATGGCCGAGGCTTTGCGGGTGAAGCTGAACGCACTGCGGAGCATGACGCTCGAAGAAATCAAGCAAGCCTATAGACAGACACTTCGCGAGGAGACGCCTGAGGGGAGCAAGGGTGCGGGCATGGGTTTCTTGACCGTTGCCCGGGATGCCAGGGAACCGTTGGAGTTCGACTTCGACGCGGAGTCTGGCGACTCGCCTGTTTTCTACCTTAAGGCGGCCATATAGGCACGGCGAGACCGTCATCGAATAAAGAAAACTGATGGAAAACCTCTACATTGCCCCAACGCCCAGCTCTCCCGAGGTGGATTTCATTTTTGATGCGCATACCTTGAGCATGCGCGGCGAGTCGTATCCGGAAAATGCTGCAGCTTTCTACAGCGACATCATTTCTCGGCTCAAGGGCTACTTGTCCGCACAGACAGAGACAAAGATCGAAGTGAATATTGCGCTGGCGTATTTCAACAGTTCCAGCACCAAAATGCTCTTCAATTTGATAGAGGCTCTGAGCAATTGCGCAGAGGCCGGTAATCGCGTGGTGCTCAACTGGTATCACGATGAAGAAGACGACACGATTCTCGAGTTCGGGCAGGAGCTGAGCGAGGATTTTCCCGCTCTCGAGTTTGTCGCCCATCCAGTTGGAGCAACCTGAATGAACAGCCCTGGCACTTCAGCGTCGCCAGATCTGTTTGAAGCAGAGAATCAGGCTCTGTTGACTGCGCGAGCGGCGCATGCCGTCTGCGCCTGCACAGCGCCAACTCAATGCAGACAGGCATTGGGTGACCTGCTTCTTGCATACGAGAGGCTTTTGCGAGAAACGCGCCGACTGGTGCGCCGCAGCGATCGCGCGGAACTGGAGATGAATCAGTTGAATTCCCGGCTTCAGGATCTGGCGGCAGAGCTTGAGCATCGGGCTACTCACGACACGCTGACGGGTGTCCTGAACCGAGCTGCCGTTATCGAGCTGGTGAACCAGTATTTCGTGCATGATGATCTTTCACTGATCGTGCTGGATATCGATCACTTCAAAAGAATCAACGACAGTTTTGGTCATCCGACGGGTGACAAGGTCATCCTCGGCGTTGTTGCCTGTCTTCAGGCCGTGGTGCCTTCCTCAGCGGAGATCGGCCGGGTCGGCGGTGAAGAATTCACTGTTGTGCTACCTCGTCAGAGCGCGGACGTTTCCGAGAGACTGGCACAGGATCTCCGGCGCGCGATTGAAATCTGTGATTTCGATCTGCCCGATGGAAGTGGTGTCACTGCCAGCTTTGGTGTGAGTTGGGCACCTCCGGGCGGCGATTTCGACAGCGCGTATGGCTTCGCTGACGAAGCGCTTTACGTCGCAAAGCGAGGCGGACGCAACCAAGTCTGCCTCTCGTCGTGTTTTTTGCAGTCTCTCGAGCATGAGACCTGAGCCAGCTCCAAGGGGGGATCAGTCGCGCCTGGTCTCAGCCGACACAATGCCAAGCGCAGACCCGGCCTTTGGTCCAAGGTGGCGCATCCTCGTTGTGAGCGCAGATCCAGAGGTTCACGCGGCAAGCCGTTCCTCTTTGGATGCGCAGATGCTGTTCGAGCGCCCGCTGCTGTTTTTGAATGCGTTTTCTGGCGACGAGGCAAGACAGCTGCTTCTGAGCGAAAGTGACCTGGCCGTGGTCATACTCGATCTTGCGATGGAGCGGGCGGGCGTGAGAATCGATCTGGTGCATTTCATACGCCATGCTGTGGCCCTGCGCAATACCCGCATCATTCTTCTTTCCAGCCAACCGGGGCAGGAGCTCGGGCTCGATGCACTGATTGAAAATGACATCAGTGACTACAGAACTAGAGCGGAATTGACTGCTGATCGGTTGCACGTCATCGTTGCCACGGCAGTTCGCTCCTACAAGCAGCTGTGCGCGGCGGACACAAGCCGAGGCGGCCTGGAGCATGTTCTGCGATCCAGCGCATCTCTGCTGGAGATCAAGGACTGCTACGAATTCGCATCCGGCGTACTGACACAACTGGCGGCTTTGCTGAAGGTTGCACAAGTGGGTGTGGTTTGTGCCCAGGAGTTGGTCAATCCTGACGGCTGCTACTTCGTGCAGGCGGCAACGGGCCGATTCTCCGAGCTGATCGGGCATCCTCTGGAGTTGTTGCCGCAGACCTCGGAGTTGGGCTTGCTAAGAAAGGCCGTTGAGGGCCGCTGCAATGTCTACGGCGAGACTGGCGGGCTGGCACTGCATATCGGCCATGACGATGGACAGAACTTCGTGGTGTTCATCGACGTGCCCAGGCATCATGCCGTGCTGCATCCGCAACTGCTGGATGTCTTCTGTGCCAATCTGAGCACATTGCTGCATAACCGCGGTTTGCTCGGGCGCCTGAAAGAGAGTGCCTATCATGATCCTCTGGTGAATCTTCCCAATCGCGCCCATTTCGTCGAGGCAGTCGATGAATGCGCAAGACAAGGCCTGCACGACTACATTCTGGCGCTCATCGATATTGACGATTTCAGTGCTACGAACGACCTGATGGGGCATCTGTTCGGGGACCGTCTTCTGGAGCGCGTTGCTCGCTGTCTTGAAGATGTGCTGCCAGACGATGTGCTGTTGGCCAGGCTGGGGGCGGACACCTTCGGGGTCTTGGGGGCCACCGGACAGGTGCAGCCCAGGCGTCTGCTGGAGTGCGTGCGCCAACCGCTGAGTATTGATGGGGTTCCTTACAAGGTTTCGCTCACCTGTGGCTATGTGCTTTTGCCTCAAGAGTTTCGAGCAGGGGCGGACTTGGTCAAGGATGCCACGATTGCACTCAAGCGTGCGAAGCGAGATCACCGCGGTCAGGAGCTGAGGTACTCCGATCAGATGGGAGCCGAGGCGCGGTCCAGGGCATTGTTGCTGTCCGAACTCAGAGAGGCGATCGAGAACCGGGAGCTGTTTCTGGTCTATCAGCCACAGCTCAATTTGGTGACGCGTAGCGTCGTTGGAATTGAGGCGCTGCTGCGATGGCGTACGGAGGATGGCCGATTCGTGCCTCCGGACAAGTTCATCCCCGTTGCTGAGCACTCGGGTCTGATTGTGGCCCTTGGCCAATGGGTGCTCATGGCCGCATGTGCAGCGATGCGCGAATTGCTGGATGCAGGAGTCGCGCCTCAGCGCATTGCAGTCAATGTCTCGACGGTGCAGCTTCAGGACCCTGGATTCCTCGAGATCGTCTGCGCAGCACTCGCCAGCAGCGGTTTGCGAGGGGATCTCCTTGAGCTGGAGATCACCGAATCTGTGGCGGCGCTTCCCACGGATTTGCTGAAATCAACGCTGTCGGCGCTGAGGGCAGAGGGCGTCTCCATCGCCATCGATGATTTCGGCACCGGCTACTCTTCGCTGAGTTATCTGGAGCAGCTTCCTCTGGATCGAATCAAGATTGACCGATCCTTTGTGTGCCAGCTGGGCGAGCCGGACGGCGCACGGATAGCGGAAATGGTCGTTCAACTGGGTCGCAAGCTCGGATTGAGCGTGCTGGCCGAAGGCATCGAGGACGCCACCGTGTGCCAGGCATTGCTCGCCATGGATTGTTATGAAGGACAGGGCTATTACATCGCGAAGCCCATGGACAAGGACATGCTCCTGGCATGGCTTCAGGCGCATTGCCTCGATGCAGACGCAGAAAGTTGCAACCAGCTGATGGCGCCACCGGTTGAACTCTCTTTTGATTCACGGGGTGTTGCCGCGTTCGGCGCGGAAGAATCGGCAGTGGCTATCCTCCCCGCAATAAGCGGTTCTTCAAGGCATGTGATGCGAGAGAGGGACCGGCATACATGCGCTTGACCTTGGCACTTTCTTCCTGCTTGTGCACTGGCGCACAGGCATTCCGGGATGTCGGTCTTTATTCGGCCAACGCGGTGCTTGCCGCTGGCACGGTGGATCGTGGCGATAAGCTCGAAGTGCTGGGGGCCTGTGGCGCGCGCTTCACTGCAGCTGGATTTTCTTCGGTAAGTAAATGCCCCAGGCACTCTTGATCGACTCTTGCTTCTTGACGCGTAGAGATTCAAGAATGCCTTGAAACACCGTCGCCAAGTCTTCGACACCCATCCGCAGAAACTCCAGGCAAGAAAAAGCCCCTGCAAGAGGGGCTGAGAGTGCTTGCAATGATTCACTCATCCTGGATATATAAATTGCCGGGGAATAGCGAGATTTCCCGTTTTTTTGCGTTCAATTCACGTTATCCCGCCAGCAACTCAAGGCAGTACATATGCAGCATGCAGCGAGGATCGCGATTATTCCAGCGGGGTATTTGCAACGTTTTTCATCTTGCCCAGGAAGAGGCGTGTGAAGAACGCGGCCATGACGATAATCAGCACAATCACGGCCAGGCTCATCAGACCGTAGTCGGTGGAAAAGAGATCGATCATCAGCTTCATGGTTCCTCCCTGTTGAGTCTCCGCAGTCTTGCGGGCATGTCTCACTATGGCTGCGGGCGCCGCCGGAGGGCTTGTGCTGTATCAAGCTTTGGCAGCCGTCGCTTTGAGGCAGAGCAAGCAGGAGTACAGGATGAACGAGCAATCCTGCCAGACGCCCGTAGGGGGGTCTGGCTGTGCTGTGATCGCTTTCAGGGAAGTGGGGCTCTCTTCTCTCTTACTTGCGCAGAAAAGGCAAGGCTACCTCGGCGGGAATGGGGCAGACATAGGGCTTGCCTTC
This sequence comes from Comamonas sp. C24C, assembly GCF_053345995.1. Taxonomy (NCBI): domain Bacteria; kingdom Pseudomonadati; phylum Pseudomonadota; class Betaproteobacteria; order Burkholderiales; family Comamonadaceae; genus Comamonas; species Comamonas sp. C24C. Next base: position 555,208 of record NZ_JBKFBC010000002.1, read on the forward strand.
ACGACGTTGCAGCAACTCCTCTTTGGCGCGTTCCAGCAGTTCGGGTCGAGCCAACAACTCCACGGCGGTGGCCGTGAGAATTTTTGCAGCATGCACCATGCCGGTGTGAGCCAGGCCGGACTGGCCTTGCGACACCATCTGCCAGGAGTGCAGAGGCGTGCCAAAGGCATAGCAGGCCACCCAGGCCTGAACCGTGGGCGTGATCCAGCTCACGTCGGCTACGTCGGTGGAGCCGAACATGATGTCGCTGGCATCGGGGTCGTAGGGCATCAGACCTTCAAAAATGGCCGGCACCTTGCCGCGCAGCACACTGGCGAGCGGGCGGCTGACGGCATCGACATCATTTTTGTCTAGCGTGGCCTGGAACTGGCCGGCGACTGCATGTGCCTGCGCGTCGGCCTGCAACTGTCCCAGTGCTTGCATCTGCGCATACATCACCTTGTTGAGCGTGTTGTTCTGCAAGAGATTGGAGCAGGCCTTGTCGAAGACGATTTCGAGCCTGCAGTCCGTCATCAGCGCGGCGCCGCGAGCTACGTTCTGCACGCGTTCATAGAGTTCGGCGGCTTCGTGGTTGCGCGCTGCCCGCACCAGGTACAGCACTTCGGCGCGCGCCTGCACCACATTGGGTGACAGACCTCCGCTATCAGTGATGGCATAGTGCACGCGCGCGTCCGAGGGCATGTGCTCGCGCAGATAGTTCACTCCCACGTTCATCAACTCCACTGCATCCAGGGCGCTGCGGCCCAGATGGGGCGAGTGAGCGGCATGCGAGGCCTTGCCATGGAAGACAAACTTGGCCTGGATATTGGCCAGCGTGCTCTGGCTGAACAGGCCGGTGTAGCTGGCCGGATGCCAGGTCAGTGCGGCATCCACATCATTGAAAACGCCGGCGCGGGCCATGAAGGTCTTGCCAGAACCGCCTTCTTCGGCCGGGCAGCCGTAGTAGCGCACGCGTCCGCTCAGGCCTGTGCGTTTCAGATGCTGCTGCAGTGCAATGGCGGAAAAGTGTGCCGAAGTGCCCAGCAGATGGTGGCCGCAGCCGTGACCGGCCAGACCAGGGCTGTCGATGGATGGGGTGCACACCAGAGCACCGCTTTGCTGGTTCAGGCCTGACAGCGCGTCGTACTCACCGAGCAAGGCAATGACCGGGCCAGCATCGCCCCATTCGGCCATGAAGGCGGTGGGAATGCCCGCCACATCACGCGTGATGCGAAAGTCAGCCTGCTCCAGGGCATTGCTGTGCAACTGGGCCGAAGCATTTTCGGCATAACGCAGTTCGGCCAGTGACCAGATCTGGTCGGCCAGCGCCGTCATGCGTGGTGTCTCGCGTTGAAAAAAGTCCTGCAGGGCGCTCATCGCTTGCATGGCAAAGGGTCCTTGAGCTGTGGTGAAGAAGACAGGGTATGAAAAGCAGGCAACCGGGCGAGGTCGTGCCCGGTGCTGATTCGGCTCTTATTCGGGCTTGACGCCGGCCTTGTCGAGCAAGGCTTTGTTGCGCTTGAGTTCAGCAGCAATCTGGGCCGGGAACTGGGAGGGTGCGGTCTCGGTGGCCGTGGCGCCCAGATTCTTCAAATGCTTTTGCACCTCGGGCAGGCGCACGGCCTTGACGGCCGCGTCCTGCAGTTGCTTCACGATGGGCGCCGGTGTGTTGGCGGGGACGACCAGCCCGAACCAACTGATGCCGAGTTCGTTGAGTTCGTCGTAGCCCAGTTCCTTGAAGGTCGGCACGTTGGGCAGATCGGGCGAGCGGCCATGCGAAGCGACGACCACCGGAAGCAGCTTGCCGCCCTTGATCTGGGGCATGGCCGAGGGCAACTGGTCGGTCATGATCTGAACCATGCCGGCCAGGGCATCGTTGAGCGCAGGGCCGTTGCCGCGGTAGGGCACGATCTGGATCTGGGTCTTCATGGTCTCGTTGAACGAGGCAACCATGAGATGACCCAGCGTTCCAAGGCCCGGCACCCCGGCGCTGTAGGCGCCAGGCTGGGCCTTGATCTTGGCGAGAAAGTCCTTGAAGTTGTTCACGCCCATCTTGGGGTGAGCCATGTAGACCGACGGCATGGTCACGAGATTGGCCACCGGCAGCAGCTTGCCTTCGATCTTGCTGGCGCGTTGGTAGAGCAGGGGATTGATGGTGGCCGTGCTCACGGTCGCCATGCCGATGCTGTAGCCATCGGGAGCGGCCTGGGCAATGGCTTCGCTGCCGATCAACCCGCCGGCGCCGCCCTTGTTGTCCACGATCACAGGCTGCCCCAGCGTGGTTCGCATGCCTTCGGCAATCACGCGGGCCACGATGTCGGTGGAGCCGCCGGCCGCAAAAGGCACGATGAGCTTGACGGGCTTGCTGGGGTAGGCGTCGGCGGCAAGCGTCCGCGAGGCAGGCAGGGCCGACAAGGCGCCGGCCACGGCCAGAGAGAGCAGGCCGAAGCGGCCGATGAGATCCTTTGTGCAGCGGCAGGTGCGTGAAGAGTTGGGCATGGAAGGCTCCTGAAAGATATCGGCCGAGCCGTGTCCACACCATCAGTGCTGTTCACGAAGTTCTGCCGTCATGGAAATGAAATATAGAAATTCCGGAGCCTTGGCAGTAGATGCTATTTGCTTGTAGCTATAAGCGTTGCCGATATCTGATGCGAGCTTCCCTCTGGATGTGTTGACGCAACTGTTTTTCTCATCAAGGTTCGTCGCTTTGAGCAAAGTTCGTCGATGCTTTTTCACAACAAGGTTAGTCGTGAGGATGTAAGAGTGAGACGTCCATCACAGAAATGCTCAGGTGTACTCGAACCTTCGCTGCAGGCAATAGTAGAGCTGACTGTTGATTCCCCCCCGGAACCGACCCACTAGCGCCAGGATTACTCATCTCGATCTGATCCACGCATTAACACTAGTCTGCTGCTTTCTTGTGTAGCGGGAGACTAGGAGCGATTGATGTGACCACTTTGAGTGTCATCCGAAGCTGCGCTCTGCGTGAGCACTTGTCCATCCGAGTGATTACCCGCAAAACCGGGCTTTCTCCCAATACCATCCATGAGTGTTTGCCCTATGACTCTGTGCAAGCTCAGCTTGTAAAGCGCACTATCGTCACCCAGCTCTACCCCTTCGGCAACAAGCTGTCAGGCTGGTTGCCTGCGCCGGAGAAAAAGTATCTGCATCCAATCGAAATAGGCCACTGCTACCGATCATCGTGATCTCGTCGGGTTGCGTTATTACTTCAGCCTCAATACCTGACTGTCCATCGAATCCCAACTATCCATCCAGTTCATCTGAACGCTCGGTATCAGTCATTCGTGCCTCGGCGGCAAATGTCTGTTACGTAGCGATTGCTGCCGATCCTAGACGAGACTTCGACGACTGCTTTGGGGCCAGAAACTGACGCCCATTCAAGGGCAGTATCGGAGACAGTAGCCGACGCTCGACAGCGATGCGGAATTACTCCTGCTCGTGCTTGGCGCTATTTGCCCTGTCCTAGTCGATGTGAAAGCTAAGCAATCGACCGCGCCCGAGGATTGAAGGGCTATCTAATTACCGTTCGTCAGAACTTCTGCGCTGGCAAGAAAAGTCATCGTTAAAACGCATAGCTGACCGCAATGTGTGCATTGGCGTTGATGGACTCTGATGGAGATACTTTTCAGGCGAGCCTCACCACGCTGTTTTAGCAAATTTGGCAGTGTGGCTCTAAATAAAAAGCTTGTTAATGCAGCGCTATAGATGCGTGCATAACAAAGCTCCGGAGACAACCTGTTCCTGATAAGGACCTGTATGAAAGACATTCGCAAGACGATGGACGAAGGTTCCATGACGTCATTTCAATGGCTGGCCATCAGCATATGCATTTTGCTCATCATGCTCGATGGCTTCGATGTGCTCGTGATGGCCTTTACTGCGTCATCGGTTGCGGCCGAATGGAAGCTCAATGGCGCTCAGCTGGGCGTGTTGTTCAGTGCTGGGCTGATTGGTATGGCCATTGGATCGCTGTTTGTCGCTCCCGTAGCCGATAGACGCGGTCGCCAGCCTGTCATCGTGCTGTGCCTCGTCGTGGTTTCGGCAGGCATGCTGATGTCAGCCATGGCCCGAAGTTATATCGAGCTGGCTGCCCTGCGAGCCATCACCGGCGTCGGCATCGGCGGCATGCTGGCTAGCGTGGGGGTCATCACTTCCGAGTTTTCGTCGCAAAAGTGGCGCAGCACTGCGATTGCGCTGCAAGCCACCGGCTATCCCATTGGCGCGACTTTGGGGGGGCTCATGGCTGCCTGGCTGCTGACACATTACGGCTGGCGCTCGGTCTTCGTTTTTGGTGGCCTGACGACAGCTCTGATGCTTCCCATTGTTTTGTGGCGTTTGCCCGAGTCGGTGGACTTCTTGCTTGGCCGTCGTCCGGTTCATGCTTTGGAGAAACTCAATCGTTTGATGGTGCTCATGGGCCATGCACCGCTGACGCAATTGCCCGCTCCGGTTGCCGGCGAGGCCGTTCAAGGCAATACGGTTGCGGCACTGTTCAAAAATGGTTTGGCACGTCCTACTCTGATGCTGTGGGCAGGCTTTTTCCTGCTCATGTTCAGTGTCTATTTCTCCCTGAGCTGGACGCCAAAGCTGCTGGTGCAAGCCGGTTTGTCTGCCCAGCAGGGCGTGACAGGCGGGGTTCTGCTCAATCTTGGCGGCATTGCTGGCGGCAGCTTGTTCGGTCTGCTGGCCGTGAAGGCGAAGTTGCGCAACCTGGCCATTGGCAGCCTGCTGCTCAATGCGCTGTTTACAGCCTTGTTCGGCCTCGCTTCGACCAGCTTGGGTTGGGCATTTGCGGCTGCGGTCGGTGTGGGCGTTTTCCTGTTCGCTTCCATGGCCGGTCTGTACGGCCTAGTGCCCGCCACCTATCCCGCTCAAGTCCGAGCCACAGGCATGGGGTGGGCGATTGGCATTGGTCGTATTGGCGCCATTGTTGCACCCACGATGGCCGGTCTTTTGCTTGATGGAGGCTGGCAGCCGGCCTCGCTGTATTACGTATTCGCTCTCCCCTTGGTTGTCGCCGCGCTTGCCGTCATGGCCACAGGCACAGGCCGGAGCGCTGTTGTTCGCGGTTCAGTCGCAGCAGCGCACTGATTTCCAACGAGCGTGTTTCCTCACTCTTTGACAACTATCCCCTTATGTTTTTGCTGAACACTTGGTATGTCGCCTGCAAGGTCGATGAAATCCCGCAAGACAAGCCCTTGGGCCGCACCATCTGCAATGAGCGCATGGCTTTTTACCGAGGCCCGCAGGGTTTTGCCGCCGTTGAAGACTTTTGCCCTCATCGCGGTGCACCTCTATCGCTAGGCTTTGTTTGCGAAGGAAAGCTGATCTGTGGCTACCATGGACTGGAGATGGGCTGCGAGGGCAAGACCATCGCCATGCCGGGCCAACGCGTACGCGGGTTTCCAGAAATTCGCAGCTTTCCTACCGTGGAGCGCTATGGCTTTGTTTGGGTCTGGCCGGGCAACAAGCTGGAGGCCGATCCCAAGCTGATTCCCGAGCTGCACTGGGCTGACAATCCGCAATGGGCCTACGGTGGTGGCTACTACCACATCAAGGCCAGTCATTTGCTCATGATCGACAACCTCATGGATCTGACGCACGAGACTTATGTTCATGCCAGCTCTATCGGGCAAAAGGAGATCGATGAGACGCCTTGCGTGACCAAGGTGGATGGCGACCATGTCACCACCAGCCGCTTCATGGAAGGCTTGCCTGAAGCTCCACCATTTTGGCGCATGGCATTGCGCGGCAACGGCTTGCCCGATGACCAGCCGGTGGATCGGTGGCAGATATGCCATTTCGAGCCGCCTAGTCATGTGATGATTGAGGTGGGCGTGGCTCTTGCTGGGCATGGCGGTCATGGTGCGCCGGCAGACAAAAAAGTTTCGTCCATCGTCGTGGACTTCATTACCCCGGAAACCGAAACCACCCACCATTATTTCTGGGGTATGGCTCGCCAGTTCAAGCCACAGGATGCGGCTTTGACGGCCTCTATCTGCGAGGGGCAGGGCAAGGTCTTCAGCGAGGACACGGAAGTGCTGGAGCTGCAGCAGCAGAACCTGCTTCGCTGGCCTGAGCGTAAGCTGCTGATGCTCAATATCGATGCAGGAGGTGTTCAGTCGCGCCGCGTCATTGAGCGCTTGCTGGCGCATGAGCGTGCGGAGGCTGCATGACCGTCGGCAGTTATTTGCAAGTTCGAGTCGCGAGGCGCACTCTAGAGGCTCAGGACATCTGTGGCCTTGAATTGGTGGCTATCGATGGCGGTACATTGCCATCTTTTGCTGCTGGATCACATATAGACGTCTACCTTCCCGGCGGAATCGTTCGTCAATATTCGCTGTGCAACGATCCTTCGGAAGGTCATCGTTACCAGATCGCCGTGTTGCGCGATCCAGCCTCACGTGGGGGTTCATCGGCTGTGCACGAAATTGTGGCCGAAGGCGATGTGCTGCAGATCAGTGCGCCTCGAAATCATTTCGCGCTGGAACCTGATGCGCCGCACCACTTGCTCCTAGCCGGCGGCATAGGCGTGACGCCCATCCTGTGCATGGCGGAGCGACTTTCGGTACTTGGCGCCTCCTTTCGCATGCACTACAGCGGCCGTTCCAGGCAGCGCATGGCTTTTCAGCAGCGTATTGCGAACTCTGCCTTCGCTGATCGGGTGCAACTGCATTTTGACGATGGCGATGCTTCGCAGCGCTTGAATATAGAAGCCGTGCTTGCCGATGCTGCGACGGACACGCATCTCTACGTTTGCGGTCCTCAGGGCTTTATCGACGCAGTGCTGGAAGTTGCGCGCCAGCAGCGCTGGAGCGAGAAGCGATTGCATTGGGAGTTCTTTGCGGCCGCCAATGCGGGCCTGCGCGGCGAAGACACTGCTTTCGAGGTGCAGCTCGCGAGTTCGGGACGCGTCGTTCCCGTCGCTGCTGGGCAGAGTGTGACGCAGGCGCTGCTGGAGGCGGGCGTGGAGGTCATGGTTTCATGTGAGCAGGGGGTCTGCGGAACCTGCTTGACTCGGGTTCTGTCGGGGCAGGTTGACCACCGAGATGCCTACTTAACGGATGAGGAACAAGCGGCCAACGATCAGTTCACCCCTTGCTGCTCAAGGGCTCACTGTGAACGACTGGTACTGGATCTTTGAGTCCGCAGGGACGTTTTTATGGCATTGAACAAACCTTATCTTGATGTGCCTGGGACCACGGTGTTTGACGCCGAGCAGTCCCGCAAGGGCTACTGGCTCAATCAGTTCTGCATGAGCCTGATGAAGGCCGAGAACCGTGAGCGCTTTCGCGCCAACGAGCGTTCCTATCTCGACGAGTGGGCGATGACCGAGGAGCAGAAGCAGTCCGTGCTGGCGCGCGACCTCAATCGCTGTATCGCACTGGGCGGGAATATTTACTTCCTGGTGAAGATAGGCGCCACCGACGGCATCAGCGTACAGAACATGGTGTCGACCATGACGGGCATGAGCGAAGAAGACTACCGTCAGATGATGCTTTCAGGTGGGCGCGGCATAGAGAGCAACAGATTCCTCCATGAAACAGGGAGGCAAGCCTGATGGCACGCATCACCGCATCCGTTTTCACCTCGCACGTGCCTGCCATCGGCGCCGCCATGGACATGGGCAAGACCCAGGAGGCCTACTGGGCGCCCCTGTTCAAGGGTTATGACTTCTCCCGCCAGTGGATGAAGGACAACAAGCCCGACGTGATCTTCCTAGTCTACAACGACCACGCCACGGCTTTCAGCCTGGACTGCATTCCGACCTTCGCCATCGGCACGGCTGCGGAATTCCAGCCTGCCGATGAAGGCTGGGGCCCGCGCCCCGTGCCCAAGGTGGTCGGCCATCCCGATCTGGCCAGTCACATTGCCCAGTCCGTGATTCAGCAGGACTTCGACCTGACCATCGTCAACAAGATGGACGTGGACCACGGCCTCACGGTGCCGCTGTCGCTGATGTGCGGCGAGCAGGACCCCAAGACCGGCTCCTGGCCCTGCCCGGTGATCCCCTTCGCCGTGAACGTGGTGCAGTATCCCGTGCCCACCGGCCAGCGCTGCTTCAACCTGGGCCGCGCCATCCGCAAGGCCGTGGAGAGCTACGACCAGGACATCAACGTGCATATCTGGGGCACGGGCGGCATGAGCCACCAGCTGCAGGGCGCGCGCGCTGGCCTGATCAACAAGGAATGGGACAACCAGTTCCTGGATCTGCTGGTCGAGAACCCGCACGGACTGGCGCAGATGCCGCATATCGACTATGTGCGCGAAGCCGGCTCGGAAGGCATCGAGCTGGTGATGTGGCTGATTGCACGCGGCGCCATGTCCGATGTGGACGGCCCCGCACCGCTGCCCAAGGTGGCGCACCGCTTCTACCATGTGCCCGCATCGAACACCGCAGTGGGCCATCTGATTCTGGAGAGCATTGCATGAGCAAACCCTGCATCGTATTTTTGCCCGGCTTGCTTTGTGACGAGGTGGTATGGCAGGAGCAGAGAAAGGCGCTTTCCTTCGCGGACAGCATCATTCCATCTTATGAGCATGCGGCTTCCATCGAAGACATGGCCCATCTGGTGCTGGGCGAGGTGGGTGCACAGCGCTTTTCCTTGGCCGGGCATTCCATGGGAGGGCGTGTGGCACTGGAGATCGTCAGGATGGCTCCGCAGCGCGTAGAGCGTCTGGCTTTGCTGGACACCGGCATGGAGCCCATCGCGGCTGGCGAAGCCGGTGCCAGCGAGCGTGCCAAACGAATGGCCTTGCTACACAAGGCGCGTGAGCATGGCATGCGGGAGATGGGGGGGCAATGGGCGCGCGGCATGGTGCACCCCGGTCGCCTTGACACTCCGCTGTTCGAGGAGGTCCTGGACATGGTCGCCCGCTTCACTCCGGCAATCTTTGCCGCGCAGATTGATGCTCTGCTGGGCCGACCCGACGCGACAACGGTCTTGCAGGCGCTGAACTGCCCAACCCTGTTGGTCTGTGGGCGGCAAGACCTCTGGAGTCCTTTGTCCCGCCACGAACGCATGCAGGAGCTATGCCCTGGAGCAGAGTTGGTGGTGATAGAGGATAGTGGTCATATGAGCACCATGGAGCAGCCTGAACAGGTGTCAAAAGCCCTGGCCGACTGGATGCTTCGCTAGGCGAATGAACTATCTGGGCATGTCCGCCATGGTCTGGCGGCAGGCCCGTATGAACAGTTCCAGATTCTGTGAGGCGGTTCCCTGTGCACGTATCGCAAGGCCAATGCCTCGGCGAGTGGAGGGCAGTTCCACGGGCAAGATAGACAGCAGGCCGCCATGGTCGTCCCGCATGGCCTGTCCGCGCGAGGCTAGGGCCAGCCTGCCCGTCTGCAACACGAATGCCAGCGTCATGGTCGGGCTGCTCGCTCGGAGATTGCTGCGCGGCGGCTCCAGGCCGTGCGAGCGGAATAGCTTGACCATTGCACTGTCTGCCGGTGTGTTGGGCAATGGTGTAACCCATTGCCATTGCAGCAGCTCTCTGAGTGTCAGTTGCTCACGCTGCAGGCTTTCGTGATCGCTGGGGGCGACGACAACCAGGTCGTCGTCGAACATCTGAAGCTGCTGCACCTCATCCCCTGGCACTTGTGCACGCAGCGCGCCGGCAATGACATCAATATCTGCACTCATAAGGCCTTGCATCAGGCTTTCGTAGGTGCCGTCAACGATGCTGATCTCAATGTCGGGGTGACTTGCGGAGAGCATGTCTACGGCACTTGGCAAAAATATGCCCACGGACAGCGGCAATACCCCGACCACCACACGCCCCTTGATCTGACCATGCCAGGCCGAGATATCGCTTTCCATGTCCCTGATTTCCGCCAAAGCCAATTTGACTCGCCGCAGCAGAGCTTCTCCCGACGGTGTGAGCCTAGTTCCGAAGGTGAGCTTGTAAAACAGCTGCATGCCCAGGCTGGCTTCCAGGCCTTGTAGCGCAGCATGTATGGATGGCTGTGTGACGCCTATCTCCTGCGCCGCGAGGGACTCACTGCCGCAGCGGGCGATAGCCAGCAGGGCTCGTAAATGCCCAGGAGGCACCACCTCTGCGAAGCGGTGAGGCAATGAAGAACGCCGCGTTGTGAGGGCTGATGCGGCCTGAGCTTCGGCGGCTCCGCTGCCAAGATGCTGGAGCATTGTCTCGATACGTGCAGCCAGTTGATTTCCCAGTGCGGTCGGCATCATGCCGCGTGCACCGCGAATGAAAAGCGGAAGCCCGCAGGCCTCCTCAAGCTGCAGCACTGACCTTGCAACAGCTGGCTGGGATAGGTGCATCGTCTGCGCAGCGCGAATGGTGCTACCTTGACGCACAACAGTCAGTGCAGCTCGCATGGATCTCAACTGGCTGGCCAAATCCGGAAAATGCGATGTCTCATGCGTAATGACGCTTGGCGGAGATAGGGATGGAAGGTTCATGGCCCGTCTAGATTAGCGTAACGGCAGTCCTTGGTGTCATTGCCCCATAAGTAAAACGCATTGATTGAATGGATGGTGGCATTGGCTCTAAATGCTGGCTCGTGGAATCCTTGGGTCTCAAATAAAAACGGCATAACTGAGACGGCCGATCCGAGGAGACAAGTGATGAACAACGACCTGCAGCAGCTGAACCGACAGGCTTGCATTGATCTGGTTTTACGTGCTGCGGCCTACGCCGACGCTGGAGATGCCCTGCGCTTCTCACAGTTGTTTGTCGAAGATGCCGTGCTTCAGCGCCCTAATGGTGAACCATTGGAGGGTCGCAGTGCCATTGCAGCTGCCTATCAGAAGCGAACAACCGGCCGCATGACGCGACATTTGCTCACCAATATCCTGGTCGAAATGCAAGGAGCGGACACCGCCAGCGCACATAGTCAGGTGCTGCTTTGGTCTTGTGACGACTCGGAGCCGGTGACAGTGCATGGTCGTAAGGCCCATGCGCGACAACTGCTGGGTGAGTTCAACGACCACTTTTGCCGCACTGCCGATGGCCATTGGTTGATTGCACGGCGCGAGGCGCGCTTTGTCATGTTCCACGAAGCGCTGGCGCCCTGAATTAGGCGCATTTCTCACATTTTTCCGCAGAGCATCTGCAGCTAACACTCTAAAGATGGGGGTGGCGTTGCGGCGTGCTGACTTTTATTACTACATCAACAGGAGACAAAAAACATGAAACATCACTTCAATCCAGTGCTGTTAGCTTCGATATCGTTGGCTGCAGCCATGGGGGCGCAGGCTCAGACCGGTTCTTCGGTCACGCTGTATGGACACCTGGATACTGGAATTGAGCACCTAAGCAATGTGCAGGGCGGAGGGTCGTTGACGAGAATGCCTGGGTTGACCGGTACGGCGCCCTCGCGCTGGGGCGTTCGCGGCAAGGAGGATCTGGGCGGTGGTCTGAACGCCGAATTTGCGCTGGAGTCGGGATTCGGCGTGGATTCCGGAACCCTCAACCAAGGTGGTCGTGGCTTCGGGCGTCAAGCTTGGGTCGGCTTGAGTGGAGGCTGGGGGAGCGTATCGGTGGGACGGAACTACACCATGCTGTACTGGGCTCTGTTCGATGCTGATCTGCTGGGGCCCAATGCCTTCGGACTCAGCAGCCTGGACAGCTACATTCCCAATACACGCACCGATAATTCGCTGGCCTACCGCGGCCGCTTTGGAGCCTGGAGTCTGGGAACTTCCTACAGTTTCGGACGTGATACGGTCAACGCTGGTCCCAGTCCATCAGGGGCCAATTGCGCAGGGGAATCGAGCACGGACAGGCAGGCTTGCCGCCAGTGGTCTGCCATGCTCAAGTACGACAGTGCTCCTTGGGGGGCGGCGATAGCTGTTGACGAGATGCGTGGCGGCGCAGGCGCTTTTGCGGGGCTGGTGCGTTCGGACATGAAGGACCGGCGCATCATGCTCAATGGCTATGCCTCGCTGACTCCTTCGCTCAAATTCGGGGCTGGCGTGATTCGCCGTGACAACGACGCGGCTGCAGCAGCAGCGCTTACCAATGGCGCGACTCGACGCAGCAACCTGGCTTGGGCGGGACTTTCCTGGAGTCCGTCTACAGCCGTTACCGTAGACGGGCAAATACAGCAGCTGCGCTATTCGCAGGGCGGCGATCATTCGACACTGGCTGCATTGCGCGGCACCTACAAGTTCTCCAAGCGAACGGCTGCGTATGCCCAGGTCGCGCACATAAACAATGGAAAACGTTTGGCCATTTCCGTCAGTTCAGCTGCTGTAGGAGGCAACCCGCTCGCGGGAGATTCTCAAACTGGTGTGATGCTGGGTTTGAAGCATTCGTTCTAAGTCTCGAGCCAAACAGGACACTCACCATGCAACGAATCAAAAACATGCCTTCTTTGAAAACAACTCACAGCTTTTACTTGGGCTCGATTTCTATTGCCGCAAGCTTGTTGTTGGCGGGCTGTGGCGGCGACGACAGTAGTTCGGGATTTACCACGCCACTGGTTGTAAAGGACGCAGCCAAGACCTGCGCGGCATTGCAGAGTACTCAGGTTGATGCAGCGCGCATTGCCGAGCCGACTCAAGGAGCGGTTGTCACCAAGGCAACGTATCGAGCTGCAGTGTCTGAAGCTCCTAATGCGGCCGGAACGGCAATGGTTGCAGCAACGCCAGATTACTGCGAGTTGTTGATCGATATTCGTCCTGTAGATACGACGGCGCCGTTGATCAAATCCCAGGTTAACCTGCCCGTTTCGTGGAATGGCAAGAGCGTGCAAATGGGCGGTGGCGGACTCAACGGGACCTTGGTGACTGGGCTTGGGCCAGGCCGTGCAGATGGCCCTGAGACGCCGCTGCCGCTTACAAGGGGCTATATGACTCTTGGCACAGATTCAGGGCACCAAGTTTCGGCCGACGTGGATGCAGGAGCCTTCGCTCTCAATGATGAAGCGTTGACAAACTATGCCTATGCCGCGTACAAGAAAACGCGTGATGTGGGCGTTCAGTTGTCGGAGCGGTTCTATGGACACCGAGCACTCAAAGCCTACTACATCGGAGGCTCTGAAGGCGGCCGCGAAGGCATGCTGATGGCACAGCGCTATCCGGCAGACTTTGACGGAATCGTTGTCATAGACCCGGTTATTCGGTTGATGGGCTTATGGCAATTCCAGTTAAGCATGGGCCAGGTGCAAAGCCAGCCTGGAGCTTGGCTGGGTGGCAAAGTCCAGCTCTTGCATGACACGGTCCGAAAGGCTTGCGATGCTATTGATGGCATTGAGGATCAGGTCGTCAGCAACTACAAGGCCTGTCGGCCCCTTGCTGAGGCCGCAATTGCATCCCTCAGATGCTCCAGTGGCAACGATGAAGGAAATTCCTGCTTTTCAGACGCACAGCTAGCGACGCTGCGTTGGACATATGGCGGGCAACGCTATCCCTTCACATTGGCCAATCAGCTGCAGTCTTATCCTGGATACCTGTACGGCAGTGAAGCCGTTGACGGTGCATTTGAGCGTTGGGTTACAGGCACGGTAGCTCCCGGTGCAAATCCCGACGCAGTGGGAGGAGGGCGCAGCTACTCTGTAGGAGGGAGCTTGGTTCGCTACTTCGTGACAAAAGACGCGAAATACAATCCGCTTGACTTCAAAGCCGAAGACCATAAAGCAAGACTGAAGCAGCTTTCGCAGTGGATGGACATGACGGATCCCGATCTCAGCGCGTTCCATGCGCGAGGAGGCAAGTTGATCATGCGCGAGAACCTTTCGGATAAGGGTAACAGTCCCCAGACTGGTATCGATTACTACGATTCGGTGGTGGCAAAAATGGGACAGGAGAAAGTCGATCAGTTCTTCATGGCTTATGCCGTGCCTGGATTGCCCCATACATCAGCTGGTTTGCCAGCAGGATCTGCCAATGCACCGACCTATGGAACGCCAGGTGCCATTGACTTCATTGGTCTGATTGATGACTGGGTGGAAAAGGATAAGAAGCCGGCTAATGATTTGTTGCTGACTAGCCGCAAACCATTGCCGCCCTTTGACCTTGTGTCTTCCAAGCCCATGTGCCGCTTTGGATCGTATCCTCACTACATTGGCAGCACGCCTCAAGGCGGCGCATTGGCTACTAATTATGCTTGCCGACCAATGTGAGAAGCTTCTGCTCGCTGGACCTTCTCTATAGGGCCTGTTGATATTGATGTCCCGACCTCAGAAGGCATCACAATAGCGCCCCTGATTCAATATTTTTGACGGATAAGCAATGGGCTCGATCGAGCCCGTTGCGTTATCAGCGAAGTTGGCTACGGAGGTCGCAGTGGTGCAGAAAGCAGCCTGTTCGTCGACGCAGTGTGCTGAAAGACGTGCGCTAACTTCGCTGTCATTTGTTGTGCACAGCATCGCAGCACGCACAAAGGCACTCCTCTGGCTACTCTGCGTGGATGCCTAGCTCACGAATAGCATCGCTGTATCGTTTGACGTCTGAAGCAATGATCTGACCAAAGGCTGCCGGGGTAGAAGGTGTGTGCTCAATTCCAAGTGACAGCAGGCGTTCACGTATAGCCGGCTTTACCAGCGCGGCATTGATATCTTTGTTTAGACGAGCAATGACCTCGGTGGGGGTGCCCGCAGGAGCCATGATGCCGAACCAGCCGGTGACCTCGAAGCCAGGAATCTCTGTTTCGGCCACGGTGGGTACATCGGGCAGTGTGGCCGATCGGGCCTTGGTCGTTACGGCCAATGCGCGTAGTTTTCCGCCACGCATCAGAGGCAGAGCACTGGATGGGATGTCAAAGGCGAAATCCAACTCACCGCCCATTAAGGACACAAGCGCAGGTCCTGAACCTTTGTACGGAATCAATTGCATGCTGGTCTTGGTTTTATTCTTGAGGAACTCTGCAGCCATCGCAGGGGTCGTTGCACCACCGGCACCTGCTGCGTAGTTAAGCTTCCCGGGCGTCTTGCGGGCGGCTGTCAATATGTCATGCAGGCTCTTGAATGGCGACCCACTAGGCACAACCACGACGATGGGCGATGCTCCCAGATTGGCAACAGGGCTGAAACTCTTGAGGGTGTCGTATTTCAGTTTGGGATATAGAGCATTGCTGCCTGCAATGCCGGCGGTGGTCAACAGCAGGGTATAGCCATCAGCAGGAGCAGTAGCGACGGCCGTGCTAGCGATCGCGCCGGCTGCACCTGGGCGGTTGTCTACGATGACGGGGTGTCCCAGAGAGCTGGTGAGTTCCTGTGCCACGATGCGCGCGATGATGTCGGCGGATCCGCCAGGTGCGAAGCCGACGATGATGTTAGTGACCTTGGCTGGATAAGGCTGCGCCTGGACAGTGCTGATGAACCCGCCGAGTGAAATGCTCATTGCGGTAAGCAATGTCCTTCTGGATAGATGCTTCAAAGCTGTCTCCTACTTCTGTTTTGGGACTGATATTCATCGGACACCGAGGCCCGAAATCATGGGAGATAATCCTAAAAAAAGCTGGGAGGCTGCACCAATACCAATGCGTTTGCGCACCATAACCTCAGGTTCTCACTCAGGGTTTTCCTGGGTGAAAGCAGCTTGTGGGCTGCGAGAACGACCATTGCAGTCGTATTAACTGACATATGAATCTTCGACAGATAGAGGTGTTTCGAGCCGTCATGCTGACAGGCTCCATGACAGATGCGGCAAAGCTGCTTCATGTCTCTCAGCCGGGTGTGAGCCGCCTCATTCGACACCTAGAGATTCAACTTGGCGTCGCTTTGTTCGAGCGCCGTAATGGTCGGGTAGTTGCGACGGCAAAGGCTCGCGCGCTATATGCTGAAGTTGAGAATGTCTATCGGGGCGTACACCATCTGCAGGACATTGCTAGCCGTCTGAGCTATGCAGAAAACACCATGCTCAGGGTGATCGCGAGCGCCAGTGTCGGCCTAGAAGCAGTGCCCAGGGCTACAGCTCAGCTTTTGGACGAGAAGCCAAACATCAAAGTTTGCTTTGAATCGCTGCCGACCCGTGAGATATCCAGGCTCCTGTTGTCCGAGGAGGCTGACTTAGCAATTTCCACGGCTCCCCTGGAACATCCTGCTTTGGATGTTCGGGTCATCGGACATTGGTCGATGTTGTTTGCGTTGCCTAGTGGACATCCTTTGGCAGATCGTCCCGAGTTCAGCTTGGGCGAAGCCTTGAGCCAGAGACTAATCGTATATAGCCATGAAGCCCCGCAAACCAAACTGATTGACTTGTGGATGGAACAGCAGGGGGGAGGTCGCCAGGCCTGTGTGGAGGTTAGATCCGGTAATGCCGCCTGTGCCATGGCGGCTGCGGGAGCAGGGGTGGCCATCGTGGATGACCTTTCGGCGCTTGCCTTCAAACAGCACGATCTGGTGTTCGTGCCTGTTCCTGGGGCTCCACAGATTTCCAATCTACAGTGCCAGCAACCTCAGCCAGCCGCTGTCGAGCATCGGCCAACAGTTCTTGGGGCTGGTGCAGGATCAGTTGCAGGCACTGCAGGCTGGAGCACCCTGGCATCAGCGCTCAGTTGAGTCACTGATGCCGTAGGTTTAACGCGGCACTGCGCGGCCGTGAACTTCGATCCAGTCCACGCGCGAACCGCCTGCATCAGCCTTGCCAGTGCCGACCATCAGATCGGTGAAGCCGATCTCGTCGACGCGGCTCAGGTCGGGGTTGGCGACCGGTGGGTAGACGACCATGATGTCGGGTGCAAAGCGGTGCCAGATCAGGCCGAACAGCGAGAACTCGCTTTCCTGCCAGTCTTCGCTCGCACCTATCGATTTCTCGCTGATCAGCCAGGAGCCGTCGGCCAACTTCAGGAGTACATGCAGCCGATGGAAATGCGTCTGCTTGGTGCGCCAGCGGATCTTGGCATAGCCAGTGAGATCTGCGAACAGGCTGCGGTGGCGCAACGTGAGGGCTGCGGGCAGCTTGCAAAAGCCCGTGTAGGCATAGAACGGATCGCTGAGCGGCAGCGCATGGTTGCTTTTCTTCAGCCATTCCTTGCCCGGGCCATAGGTGGCCAGCAGCAGGTCGGGATTGGCCACATGCTCTTGAGTGATCGGCATCGCTGCCGGCGTTTCGGCCCAGTCTTCACGGAACAGTAGGCCCGGGCGATTGTCTGCGTGTTGGAACTGCTGGCTGCGGAAAATCTCGCCGGGCATGGTGGGATCGGGAATTTGGCTCATTGCGATGACTCGAATAGTGGAAGGGAAATGTGCGTTGACTCAGACATTCGAAGTGCCGATGCTTCCGCCGCCGCAGACAAATAGGTTCTGCCCCGTGATGAAACCGGATGAAGGCTGCAGAAAGAAAGCGACGGCGTTGGCCACGTCCTCGGCCGTGCCTATGCGGCCCACGGGAATGCCCGACAGCAGCTTCACAGTCTGCTCAGCACCCGGTGGGTGGACCTGGCGGAAGAACGGCGTCTCTATGGGCCCCGGGCTGACCATGTTGACGGTAATCCCATGCGGGGCGACTTCAAGCGCCAGGCTACGGGACATGCCCAGCAGGCCGGCCTTGACCATGCTGTAGATCAATCGCCCCTGACGGCCTAGCATCATGCGGCTGCCGATTTGGACGATGCGTCCGTAGCCTCTGGCTTTCATCCCGGGAATGAGGGCCTGCAGGCACTGCAGGGCAGCACGGTTATGAATTTCCACCATCTGCTGCATGCGATCAAGTGAGAGCGTCTCGATCGTAGTCTGATAACTGATGCCTGCGTTGTTCACCAGGTGGTCGACCTTGTGTTCGTTTGCAATCTGCTCCAAAGTTCGCGCGGTGGCCTCTCGATCCATAAGGTCCACGCAGTAGGTCACTGCTGGTAGAGGTTCGCTAGGTTCGTCCAGAGACAGATTGATGACCTTGTGGCCCTGGGCCGCAAGAAGTTGGATGAGGGCAGAGCCTATAGCCCCGCTGCCGCCGGTGACCAAGCTGGTGGGTGTATGCATTGAGTGTCCCCTGATTTCTCATGTGGACACGGGGCTTTTGAGGCCTCCGCTCCACTGTTTCCGAATGGCTGAAATGCCTGCGGAAATAGTAGGAGGGACGGCGAAATCAAGCCAATTCTTTGACGTGCAAGGGTCATAGCATCAGGTTATGGCCCTTAGAGGGAAACCTAGGCGATACAGGTGAATTCAGGCTAATTGGCGCGCGATAGAGGGCCTAACGACGAGGCGATATAGCATGGCGGTGGCCGCTAGTGCGATTCTTCCCATCGGCTGCGTATTCTGGTCAAACTGACCGCGTGTGCCGGTTGTGGCTGACCAGGCTGCTGGTCGTGACTGACTGAGTTCGGCCAGGAGCAATCCTTGACGGCATTGTCTTTGGTGAGGGCTTCTGCTAGGTTGAGGCAGCTCATTTCAGAGGCACCAACGGCTGCTGCAACGTGTAGCAGAACTTGCGTGTAGATGTTTAGACTTGCTCTACTAGTGGGCGTTGATTGCCCCAAAGAAAAAGGCCCATAGATCTACGATCTCCGGGCCTTTTTGCGCTGATATTTTATGTAGAACTACGGTTTCAGAGTTGATCCACTTGCTGGCTATGCAAATCGCTCAATACTTGTCGGATATAACGACCAGCGGCTTGAATCTTGGACATATTCACGCCGGTTTCATAGCCCATTGCATGCAAAGCATGGAGCAGCTTTTCGGTGGCCAGATTACCTGAAGCACCCTGGGCATAGGGGCAGCCGCCCAGGCCTGCCACAGAGCTATCAAAAGTGCGCAGTCCCATCTCCAGCGAAGTACAGACATTGGCTTCCGCCATACCATAGGTATCGTGAAAATGGCCCGCCAGACGCGCGCTGGGAATGTCCCTGAGGCAGACTTCCAGCAGCTTGCGTGTGGACTCGGGCGAGCCGCAGCCAATCGTATCGCCCAGAGAAATCTCATGACACCCCATGGCCAAAAGCTCTTGCGCAACCTGCAAGACTGCCTCTGCAGCCACATCGCCTTCATAGGGACAACCCAACACGCAGGACACATAGCCACGCACAGGGATGCCGGCCTCCAGCGCCCTCTGCACCACAGGCCTGAAGCGATCCAGACTCTGCGCAATGCTGCAATTGATATTGCGTTGCGAGAAGGTTTCCGAAGCCGCACCAAAGACCGCCACCTCGTCACAGTGAGCAGTCAGAGCAGCCTCCAGTCCTTGCAGATTGGGCGTCAGTGCGCTGTAACGAACTCCAGGGCTACGGTCGATCAAGGCCATCACTTCGGCGCTGCCGGCCATTTGCGGCACCCATTTGGGCGACACAAATGAAGCCGCTTCGATAAAGCGCAGGCCTGCGCGGCTGAGCTGGTTGATCAACTCGATCTTGACATTCAATGGCACCGGCAGCTTTTCGTTTTGCAGGCCGTCGCGTGGCCCGACTTCCACGATCTTGACCCGGCGGTCTGATGCATTCGACATTGCGGCCCTCGCTTTCAGAACAGCTTGAGCAGCGCAGGAACGCTGAGCACGGCTGTGTAATAGCCCATGAACTGCACGCCAGTGTTAAAGCCGAAGGTGCGTGAGAGCAAGCCACCCATGAGGCCCATGGTCAAGATAACCAGCAGGCCCAGCAGACCGCCTTCCCAGACGCTGATCACGATGATCAGGCCGACAAAGGTGGCAATGATGGCTTCGTGGCTGACTTTGCGCGAGACAAACAGTGCAGCACGGCGCGCGTAGTTCATTGCAAACGGATAGGACACCACTGCGGCAAGCAACACCGACAACATGCCGTAGCCCAGAAACTCCCAGTGGCTCAGCAGGTTGTGCAGATTGTGGGTCTGGCCCGTGGCAGCATCCACCGTAAAGCGTGGAGGTGCATTGAACAATGGTGCAGCAGGGCCGGCAGCCACAGGACTCAAGGGCAAGCCAAAGGCGATCAGCGGAATCAGTGCTTCAGCAATGTAGGTGGCTTCTGTCACGCCGTTACGAGCGCTCAGCACCGTGGTCAGGCGGTGATAAGCGTGTTTGATGCGAGAGCCCACCAACTCGCCCAGCACCACGGTCATGGCCACAGGGCTGAATACAAAGGTTGCGCTGGAAATGGCGGCAGTCGTCAATGTCCAACGTGTCTGGGTTCGATCCAGTACCTTGAGTGGATTGGGGAAATAGCCTGACCAACCTTTGACATCAGGAGCCAGGTTGAACTGGCGAACCTTGTCGCGCAACATGCTCTTGCGGCCTGCGGGCGCCATGACGGTAAAAAGATCAGCAACCAGAGGTCCAATGGCGATACCCAGGAAGTAGCTGATGCTGAGCTTGGTGTCGTACTTGGCAGTCAGTGCCTGCAGAGCCAGAATCACCACCACAAAAGGCACGAGCAAGGCAATTGCCCCCCAGCGGCCTTTGGAGAAATAAGCAATCAGCACGGCTGCGGCTAGAAAAATCCAGGGTGCAGTCTTGGTAATGGTTGAGCCGAACGGCGCCAACATCACGGCAAACAGCACCGCCAGCGGCACGGCAACAAAGGCCGCGACGATGGCGCCCGAGACCATTTTGCGTAAGGCAATATGCGGCACGCCCAGTTTGCGCAGCAAGTCTGCATCCTGCAGCAAAGGCGTGGCGAGTGTATCTCCGGGAATTCCCAGCAGTGCTGTCGGAACGGCATGGGTCATGTGCTTGGCAACGGCACCAGCCAGAAAGAAGGTAAAGACACCTGCGGGCGGAACGCCGAGCAAAACGACAAGCAGGGTGAGTGGTGCGAGTGTAGTGGTTTCGTCGGTGCCGGAAACCAGTCCGATTGCAGCAAAGACGATGGCGCCGATCAGGCCCATGCCCGCAGCGACGCCGATTTGTTCAATGAGTTGAGGATCCATGCCGTGTACTCCTTGGGCTACTGGCCATCACGGCTTCTGGATGTGCCGGGCGTGACGAAAAGCTCATAGAGCTTGAGTTCCTTGAGCTCCTGCACCACGACTGGGGGCAGGTCAGACACCGAACCAAGACCACCGGGCTGCTGCTCCAATTCACGCAGCACCTCGGCGCGCCACTCGGGGTCGCTGAAGATGTCCTCTTCGGTCACCACACGTTTAGGAGGGAAGATGCGGGCGCAAATAACGCCAGCCAGCACACAGCCGGCCAGGCCGGCGAGCATGGCGTACGCATGTGCCAGCTGTTTGGATTCGACCACCGAGCTCAGCCAACGGATGGCTGCAAAAAAGCCGAGCACGCTGATGCCGATGCCGATCAGGATGGACCAGCTCAGGTGCTTCAGGTCAACGGTATCACCCCAGACCTCAGCGAGTTGCCAGTGCGAGGCTTGCTTGTCGGAACTCATAGCCTTGTCTCCTTGCTTGTTGTTGTTCCCGTTTCGGGTAAGAAAAGCCTCGCCCGGATGTGCCTGGCGAGGCTGAGGATGCTTAGCGCTGGGCGCGAATTTCTTGCAGCACTTCCAGGGCGCGATCGGTGCGCACGTCATGCTCGGCAGCCAGGCGTTTGGCGACGATCTCTACTTCTTCACCCACGGCACCTGCGACCAGTGCAATATTGCGAGCGTGAAGTGCCATATGGCCGCGCTGAATGCCTTCGGTGGCCAGCGCGCGCAAAGCACCCAGGTTCTGGGCAAGACCCACGGCGGCGGCAATCTCGCCCAGTTCCTGGGCAGACTTCACCTCCATGATCTTGAGCGCCAGGCGCGCCAGCGGATGGGTCTTGGTGGCACCGCCCACCATGCCCACGGGCATGGGCAGCTCGATCGTTCCCACCAAGGCGCCGGCATTGTCTTTTTCCCAGTGCGTCAGCGAGGTGTATTGGCCGTTGCGGCTGGCATAGGCATGGGCACCTGCTTCCACCGCGCGCCAATCGTTGCCTGTAGCGACGATGACGGGGTCGATACCGTTCATGATGCCCTTGTTGTGGGTAGCGGCGCGGTAGGGATCAATGGCGGCGAAAGTGTAGGCGTCGAGCACGCCTTCAATAATTGCTTCGCCGCTGCGCTCTTTGGTTGCCAAGGTTTGCGGTGTCAGGCGTACACGAGCACGGGCCAGGCGCAGGTCTGCCAGGTTCGAGAGAATGCGCAGGCGCACCGAACCACCGGTAATTTTCTCCACCAGTGGCGAGACTGATTCGGCCATGGTGTTCACGGTGTTGGCACCCATGGCGTCGCGCACGTCCACGATCAAGTGCATCACGACCATAGGGCCGCGTGGAGAATCGGGGAAGACGTGGATTTCGATGTCCTTGCAGCCACCGCCCAGGCTGATCAGCACCTTGTCTCGACTATTGGCTTGCGCGAGGATCTCATCGCGGGCCTTGAACAACGCCAGTCTTGCACCATAGGGGTCGCTGATGCCGACGATTTGCACTTGCGCACGCATCAGCGGCAAGGTGCTCGATGTTTCAAAGCCTCCGTCGTCACGGGCCAGCTTGGCCATATACGATGCAGCTGCAATGATTGAAGGCTCTTCCACCGCGAGCGGAATCAGCACGTCGCGGCCGTTGATGCGGAAGTTGCCTGCGACGCCCATGGGTAGTTCGAACGTGCCCACCACATTTTCGATCATGCCGTCAGCCAAG
Source organism: Comamonas sp. C24C (assembly GCF_053345995.1). NCBI lineage: Bacteria > Pseudomonadati > Pseudomonadota > Betaproteobacteria > Burkholderiales > Comamonadaceae > Comamonas > Comamonas sp. C24C. Next base: position 577,659 of record NZ_JBKFBC010000002.1, read on the forward strand.
GTGGCGGGCAGGGCGCCCGCCTGGGTCAGTAGATTGCGCTCTTCGGCACTGAGATTGCATGCGGTGGCGACATGCTCCCAGCGCTGTGCGGGGGTGAGAGCTCGGAAATTGGGAAGACGCGAATCGACGGCCATGAAAACTCCTACAGATCCAAATCTGGATATCAATACAAGGGGACGGTTGGCCGATAATTTATTCAAACTGTACCTTTTAATACAGGTACAGTTTGCAAGAACAGTACTGCCGCAATGCAACATTAGACCCATCTGCATACATACTGACGGCTCACGATCCAGGAGACTTGAATGGCGGGTGGTAGCAAGCGTCAGGCCCCTATTGCAGAGCGTTTGGCTGATTTGATAGGGCAGCAAATAACCGATGGTGTGTATCGTGCAGGGGACAAGCTGCCGTCCTTGCGTGAGCTGGCACATTTGCACAGTTACGCCAAAAACACCGTGGTGGCAGCCTTTGATCTTTTGGTCTCGCGCGGTCTGGTGGAGTCCCGGCGCGGCTCTGGGTTCTATGTTCAAGTGCAGGCACGCCATGCACCTCAGGATGAGGACGCAGGCCAGCTCAACCGTGCGATGGATGTGGTCTGGTTGATGCGCGAGCAACTCAAGACCCAACCAGATGCGGTCGCGCTGGGCGATGGATTTCCGCCCATAGAGTGGCTGGCCGATATGCGCATGGATCGCTATCACCAGAAAGTGGTGCGAACCGGACTAGGGTCCTTGTTTCGCTATGGCAGCCGCTTCGGCTATGCGCCGCTGCGCGACAGCCTGGTGCGCAAGCTGGGCGTGTTCGGCCTGGGAGTCTCACCTCAGCAACTGGTCCTGACCCAAGGCGCGAACGAAGCCATGGATCTGGTGATTCGCTACTTCGTCCCTCCCGGCGCGACGGTGCTGGTGGACGATCCCGGCTACTACCTGCTGTTCGGCAAGCTCAAGCTGGCAGGAGCGCGCGTGCTGGGAGTCCCCAGGCAAGCCGATGGCCCCGATGTCCAGGCTCTGGAGCAACTACTGTTGACTGAGCGCCCTCGTCTGTTTTTCACCCAGTCTGTGGCGCACAACCCCACCGGTTCAGACATCAGCGCGGCCAAGGCTTACCGTGTTCTTCAGCTTGCAGAACGGCACAATCTCTTGCTGGTGGAGAACGACCCATTGGCTGACTTCAAGCCGACCTCGTCGGTGCGCTTGTCTACGCTGGATCAGCTGGAGCGCACGATCTACATCGGCAGTTTTTCCAAGTCGTTTTCTGCGGCCCTTCGCGTGGGATTCATCGCGTGCAGCGATGCTTTAGCCAGCGACCTTGCAGATTTGCGATCACTGATCCATGTGAGCGGGTCCGAATACTGCGAGCGCATGGTCGATGTGATGCTCCGCGAAGGCCATTACGAACGGCATCTCGTGCGCTTGCGCCAACGTCTGGGCAAGGCAACGCAGCAGGCGCTGGATTGGTTGGAGGCGCACAACTGCGAGGTGTTTGCGCGTAACCCTCAGTCGCTTTACCTCTGGGCTACGTTCCCCGGCAACCCCGATGCCGTGCGTCTAGCCGAACGTTTGCTTGCCCACAAAGTCACCATGGCTCCGGGCCATGTTTTCAATCTCGATCCGAGCCAGACATCGCCTTGGTCGCGCTGCAATGTAGGTGCCATGCTGGACCCCCGCTTTGAGGTGGCCTACAGAGCAATGCAGGCGATGCGCTAGCCACTCTCAGCCATGCTGATGACACCGGTCATTGTTCACAACGCTGTTTGCTCGCAGTCCGAAAAGTGCCGTTAAGGAACCCGAGCCGCGCTATTGTGCCAAGCACTAGCGTCAGTGAATGGCCGATATTGGTGTCCCGCAGTCGTTCAGCCGGAGATCACTTTTAGTGACCGTTGCGGCGTTGCTGCATAAATCGCCTGCTGCCCTCGGGTAGTCATCGAGCGATGAGTCAGCCCGCGTCGCCCGAGCCTCGCTACCGCAGCACCAACTGGAAGCAGTACAACGCAGCATTTAAGGCTCGCGGCTCCCTGAGAATCTGGCTGGACAAGACCATGTCTCGGTTTGCCCCTGCCAGCGGCAAACGCATGCGCAGCCCGAAGTTCTCCTGTGCGGCCATTCATTTTTGCCTGACCATCAAGAACCTCTTTGGATTGGCCTTGCGCCAGACCACGGGCTTTGTTCAGTCACGACTAGCGCTGTCTGGACTGCTGTGGCCAATTCCCGACTTCAGTACATTGTGTCGCCGCCAACGCAGTCTGGATGTGTAGGTGGCGTACCGCTCTAGCGCAGCCGGTCTGCACCTACTGGTTGACTCCACAGGCATCAAGTTCCTTGGCGAAGGCGAGTGGAAGTGCAAAAAAGCATGGGCCAGAGCGCTGCCGCCAATGGCGCAAGCTGCACATCGGTATTGATGCGCAAACGCTGCAGGCACGGGCTATCTGCGTTGCTTCTAACAATGCACTGACGCTGCAGTGTTGCCGTAGTTGCTGGAGCAGGTTCCTGCCGAGGAGCCACTGCTGACAGTGACAGGCGATGGCTCTTATGACACGAAGCTCGTGCATGCGGCGGTCATTCAGCGCAATGCCACGCCCATCATTCCCCCGAGAAAGAATGCCAGAGTGCGCAAAGGTGATGCTTTTGCACGCCGCAACGCGTCTAGTGCCGCATGCAAGCGCTTCGGTCGCAAGCTCTGGAAAAGCTGGAGTGGTTACCACCGGCGTAGCCTGGTAGAGACCAAGATGAACTGCGTCAAGTGGCTGGGTGAACGAGCGATGTCACGCACGTTTGAGCGGAAGGTCAACGAACTGCACATTAGAGCCGCCATCGCGAGCACGCATGATGTGAGTGAGGTTGTATGGAGTGCGATGGAAGCTGATGCATGGCTCAGCGAAGGGAGGAGCCTAATTCCTGCGATGCAATAAGGTTGGCTGCTTTGATCAAAGTCAGACGGACAATTTGCGCTTAACCAAACTGCTGCTAAGTCGACCTTGCAGTGAGTCATCTTTAGACTAGCTTCTCAGACGCAGTACAAGTGCAGCCAGTGCCGTGGTCGTTGCCAATGCAGTCACCGCCATCCAGCCGAACTGTGCGAACAGCCAGGCAGCCAGTGCTGACCCGATGGCCATACCAATGAACATGCCGGTGAACAGTACCGCGTTGAGACGGCTGCGAGCGCTGGCATCGATGCCGTAGACGATGGTCTGATGGGCGACCAGCGAGGCCTGAATGCCCAGGTCGAAACCAATGGCGCTCAAGACCAGCAGACACAGTTGGGCGTCGGGCGCCATGAGCGGTGCCAGTGCCATGGCCGCGAAGGACACAGCGACCAGGCCAGCACCCAGGCGGGTGACGAGCGGCGAGCCGTAGCGGTCGGCGATGCGTCCGGCAACAGGCGCAGCCAGGGCTCCGGCCGCTCCGGCCAGTCCGAAAGCGCCTGCTGCTGCCGCTCCCAGATGGAAAGGCTCACCATGCAGCATGACCGCCAGGGTGGACCAAAAGGCGCTGAAACCGATGGACAACAGACCCTGGGCCCAGGTGGAACGACGCAGCGCTGTATGTTGCTTCCACAGCGTGCCGAGTGATTGCAACAGAGCGAAGTAGGAGAGGTGCGTGGTGGGCTGAAAGCGCGGCAGCTGGCGCCATGCGGCCAGGCCCACCAACGCAATGCTCAAGGCAGCGCCGCCGAACATGGCCCGCCAGCTCCAGTGCTCTGCGACGAAACCGCTGACCACCCGTGACAGCAAGATGCCTAGCAGCAGGCCGGTCATCACCGTGCCCACGATCTTGCCGCGGTGCGACGGTGGTGCCAGCGTTGCGGCTGCCGGAACGATGTCCTGCGCCATAGTCGCTGACAGACCGATCACCATGCTGGCGACCAGCAGAGTCATTAGCGAAGGTGACAGTGCCGCGAGCAGCAAGGCTGCAAACAGGACGACGGCCTTGGTCAGAATGATCTTTCTGCGGTCATGCCGGTCGCCCAGCGGCGCCAGAAAGAGGATGCCCAGGGCATAGCCCAGCTGTGTCAACGTGGGCAACAGCCCGACCGACTGGGTCGAGGCACCGATGTCCGATCCCAGCACGCCCAGCATGGGTTGACTGTAGTACAGCGAAGCGACCGACAGGCCGGCACCGCTGGCTAGCATGAAGATCAGGGGAAGCCGGAGCCCGGAGGGTGCGGCAGGTGTCAGGTTCTTGTCGGCAGTTGCGTTAACGGAGGTCATGGTGGTAGTCCTGAAAATGTTGGGCGGTGAGCCATGCGATGGTTTCTGGCATGGCCTGTGCGGACACGGCAGGAGGAAGATTAATCTTTGCATTCATATAAATGAATGCATAATCATCGCAATCAACCATTGCGAATAATGCAAAGATCAATATGGATAAATTGCATGCCCTGCGCGCCTTTTTGGACGTGGCTGAGTCGGGTGGCTTCTCCAAAGCCGCGCGGCGACTGGGGGTCGCGACATCCTCGGTCACGCGGCTGATCGGTGGTCTGGAGGAGTCGCTTGGCACTGCGCTGCTGACTCGGACGACGCGTCGGGTAACGCTCACAGACGCCGGGGCGGCCTACATGGAGCAAGTCTCCAGGGTGTTGTCGGATCTGGAGGAGGCGGACAGCAGCGTGTCGGACACAGGGGCGGAGGCGGTCGGCCCCCTGCGGGTATCCCTTCCGGTGACCTTCGCGCGTCTTTGTCTGGGGCCTTATATCCCAGGCTTTCTGCGTGAGAACCCGCGCGTTTCACTGGACCTGGTGCTGTCCGATACGCATGTTGACCTGGTCTCGGAACGGATCGATGTCGCGGTCCGCATCGGCACGCCGGCCTTGCAGCCCCAGTTGATCGTGCGCAATCTGGCAGAGCACCGACGCTATGCGGTGGCAAGCCAAGACTACCTGGAGCGCCACGGCGCTCCTTTGACGCCCGAAGAATTGACGAAGCACGAATGTCTGCGATTCAGCTACCAGTCCGGCCCGCAGCGCTGGTCGTTCCTTCGCCGCGACGGACAAGTGCAGCACGTGGAGGTGCAGGGACGTCTGGCCGCGAACAACGCGGACATTCTGCGCGAGGCTGTGCTAGACGGATTGGGCGTTTCGCTGCTTGCTGAGTGGCTGATCCGGGAGGACGTACGCGCCGGACGCCTGCAGCGGCTTTTTGAAGACTATGAAATCAACCCCCAGGAGCAAGGCGTTTGCGTCTATGCAGCTTACCTTCCCAATCGTCGGTATTCCAAAAAGGTGCAGGTGTTTCTAGATTTCCTACACACACATCTCACGAGGACTGGGAGAGGTTAGCGCCATATTTCGCAAGCCTTTTCTTTTCCTTGACTATGCAATTCCGCTTTCATGTTATCGACGAACTTTGCGAGCAAAGAAACTGTGAAAGTACTGCGACGAACCTTAATGAGAAGAACAATCTAGAGAAAACCCTGTGCTTCTTGCCGCCTGTGTGGCACACAGGACGGGACCGATTGCGGTCTTTGAGGCACAGTTTCGGGGGCTGTTCCTGATGTGCGGGCACCCCGGCCCCGACTGGCGGCAGTGGCTGAGCGTGCATGGGCGCAAGATTTCAGAAAACACCAGGGCGGGGCTCGAGGCCGGTTGGCAGCGTCTTCCGTATGGCTGCAGCTCAGTTCGATGCGCTCAGTTGCCTCAGTTCAAGTTGCCTGGCAGCACTGGCTTCGAGGTTTGCCCGCTCTTCATCGAGATACCGATAGATGCTTTTGAGGTCGGTGATTTTCTGCCGGATTTCTGCCATCTTTTTTTCGATGAGCTTGGCACCCTCGGCGCAATCGATAGTCTGATTCCGCTGCGCATCCAGAATCTGGCCTATTTCCGCTAGCGAGAACCCCATGCTTTGGGCGCGCTGGATAAAGTCCAGCTCCTGCAGTGTTTGCGCGGTATAGACGCGGTAGTTGTTGCTTCGTCGCATGGGCGAGATCAGGCCGATCTGCTCGTAGTAGCGCAAGGTGTGGCGGCTGGCGCCGCTGCGGGCTTCGAGTTCGCCGATTCTCATGAAAATACCGCTTGACTATAGAGTGAGGTCGACACTCTACATTTGATTCCTCACCAAACCAAGGAGCGGGGAAATGAGTGCGGAGTGCTTTGTCACGGGGGGGACCGGTTTCATCGGTCAATATTTGCTGGCGAACCTGAGTGCGAAAGCTCACAACGTCAGAGTCCTGATGCGTCAGCCCGAGCGTTTGGCTGAATTGCGCGAGCAGGTCAACAAGCTGGGAGGGGCGGCAAGCCGGATATTTGCGGTTGCCGGCGACCTGGAAAGGGAAGGGCTGGGGATCGGTCCTGCCGACCAGGCGGTGTTGAAGCAGGCCCGGGTCGTATTCCACCTTGGTGCCCACTTCGCCTGGGGGCTTTCACAAAAGCAGGCTCGCGCCGTGAATGTGCAGGGGGCAAAGCGCGTGGCGCTGCTGGCGGCCGGGCAAAACAGCCGCTTGGTCATGGTAGGCGGCTATATGTTGAAAAACCATGACCATCTGCAACGCATAGGCATAGATCCTCGCCGACCGGAGCTGACAAACTGGCCAACCGTCTACCGGCAGGTCGGTGCTTACGAGGCGAGCAAGCTGGAGGCATATTTTGCGACCCTGGAGCTCATGGCAGCCAAGGACGCGCAGATGACTGTGGTCCACCCCGCCACAGTCTGTGGCCACAGCCGCAGCGGCCATATTCTTGGCGCTCAGCCGCTGGTGGTGCTGATACGCAATCTTGCGCAGGGCAAGCTTGCTGCCGTGCCCGGTACGGCCGAGCATTGGCTGCCGCTGGTGACCGTGGATCACCTGGCCGAGCTGGTGGCGGCTTGTGCCTTCGATCCCGCCATGGCGGGCCAGGAGTTGCTGGCGCTGGATGCCCAGACCCCGAGCTTGCGAGAGCTGCTGGCAGAGCTCGCGCAAGCCATGGGCCTGAAGCCTCCCAGGCATCATGTTCCGCTGCCATTGCTGAGGCTGCTGCTGCGCATGCCTGCGGTCGCGCGTTTCCTCAATACCAGCGCCGAAGCCCTGGACTTCATACAGACCACCCGTTTCGAGACGACTGCCTTGGAGCAATTTTCCATGCGGCATGGGATCGCCAAGCCGGACATAGGCCGGGCGTTGCAGCACACGGCAGCGTTCGTCAGCTCCTGCGGCCTGGCCGGGAACAAGGTCCGCTGATTGCCTTCTTCGGGGAGCAAAGCCCCTGACGGCAGCGGAATGCACAACCCATGACGCACATGGGGCAGCCTGCTTCAGGGCGTGCCGCAGCGAGTGCCAGTAGATGCGCTGCAACACCGGTCAGCCCAGGCTGCATCGGGCAGGTCGCCGTAATATCCGCGGCTTGCCAGCCGGCCGTTGCAGCAGGTGCAAGGACTTGCAAATCCCTTGCGCGGGCTGAGTTCTAAGCCGGCTTTTGTGTGCTGATGTAAATGAGAATGAATTAGAATCACACCCTCAAGCATCTTTCAAAACCAGTGGCCAGCCCTTATCGAGCTGGCTTGTGCCGGCAGCCTGCGGCATCTCCTCTCGCCACGCCATCGTGACCCTCTCTCTTCGCACCACACTGGGCCTTTATGGCCTGGCCGCCTGTGCTGCCGTGCCCGCTCTGGCACAGACCACAACCGAAACCCAGACCCAGCCCACGGCCGAGCAGCACCAATTGCCCGAGGTCATCGTGCAGGAGAAAGCCCAGGAAATCGGCTACCAGCCCAAGCGCGCGACCACGGCCACACGCTCCGATGCCGTGCTGCGCGATCTGCCCCAGGCGGTGGCTGTAGTGCCGGCACAGGTGCTGCAGGACCAGCAGGTGCGCAATATCGACGAGGCGCTCCACTATGTCAGCGGCATCACCCAGGCCAACACCCTGGGCGGCACGCAGGATGCGCTGATCAAGCGTGGCTTCGGCTTCAATCGCGACGGCTCCATATTGCGCGACGGCGTGCGCACCGTGCTGGCGCGAAATCTGACCTACACCACCGATCGCGTGGAAGTGCTCAAGGGACCGTCCTCCATTCTTTACGGCAGCATGGATCCGGGCGGTGTGGTAAATATGGTCACCAAGAAGCCGCAACTCGAATTTGCGGGTCAGGCTGCGCTGAGCGCGTCCAGCTATGGCGGCGGTGGTGCTTCGGTGGACCTCACCGGCCCCATCGGCAACAAGGGCCTGGCTTACCGCCTGATCGCCGACACCAGCCATGTGGATTACTGGCGCAACTTCGGCGTCAACAAGCAGACCGTGATCGCGCCTTCGCTGGCCTGGTATGGCCGCGACACCTATGTGCGCATGTCCTATGAGCACACCGAATACGAGCAGCCCTTTGACCGCGGCACCGTCATCGACAGCCGCACCGGCAAGCCTGTGGCCATCGACCCGCGCCGCCGCCTCGACGAAGCCTATAACCGCACCATCGGGGATTCGGATTTTTTCACCGTCCAGGGCCAGCACACGCTGAATTCGCAGTGGAAGCTCAACGCCACCTATAGCTACAACCGCAATCGCTATGACGACTACCAGGCCCGCCCGGTATCGCTGAACCCGGTTACCGGCGTGCTCACCCGCCGCCCGGACGGCACGCGCGGAGCGCTCAGCCAGCAGCATGTGGCCCAGCTGAACTTGCAGGGCAATCTGCAGTGGGGCGGCGTCCACCACGAGATACTGACTGGTCTGGACATCGAAGACAGCGATATCTACCGACGCGACCTGATTCGCGGCAGCAACAGCACCGGCTTCAATGTCTATAACCCGGTCTATGGCCTGCTACCGTATTCCACCACCATCAGCGCGGCAGACAGCGACCAGCGCGACAAGATCAGACAGCAGGCGTTTTTCTTCCAGGACAATATCCGCTTGTCCGAGCAGTGGATGGTGCAGGCCGGAGGCCGCTGGCTGCACTACGACCAGGAAGCCGGCAAAGGCAGGCCTTTCGTCGTGGGCAGTGCTTCCGACGGCTGGCAGTTCGTGCCACGCGTGGGCCTGGTGTGGCAGCCTGATTCCAACTGGTCCTTCTATGGCAGCTACAGCGAGTCGTTCAAGCCGCAAAGCAGCGTGGGTACGGTGATAGGCGCATTGCCGCCGGAAGAGGCCAAGTCCTGGGAGCTAGGAGCCAAGCTGGAGCTGGCGCGCGGCATCAGCGCCACGGCAGCGCTCTACGACATCCGCAAGCGCAATGTGGCGGTGAGGATTCCCGTCAACGGCGATTTGGCTACCCGCGCCGCTGGTGGCGCCCGCTCGCGCGGCCTGGAAGTGGATGTGGCCGGTCAGATCAGCCGCCAGTGGCAGCTCATAGGCAGCTATGCCTATACCGACGCCTGGGTGTCCGATGATCCGCAGCTGCAGGGCAAGCGCCTTGCCAATGTGGCACGCCAGAGTGCCTCGGTGTTTGCGGCCTATACCTTTGAGCGCAGCAGCTACGGTCAGTGGCGTGCTGGTGCCGGTGTGCGCCACGTGGGCAAGCGTGCCGGAGATGCAGCCAACACCTTCGACAACGATGCCTACAACGTCGCCGATGCCTTTGTCTCCTACGAAACCCGCTGGGACAACCGCCCCGTGCGCCTGCAGCTGAACATCAAGAACCTGTTCGACAAGAACTATGTCGTTTCCTCGGGCAGCAATATCTATGTCTCGCTGGGCGAGCGCCGTCAGGCCGTGCTGCGCGCGGTCATGGACTTCTGACGTCATGCAGCGCTCGCTGTTGCGCTGCGCAACCAGGCCGCAAGGCGCTGTATCCGCGTGCGGGCTGCAGGTCCGGCGAGCGGCAACCGATACCAAGCATCACTGATTTTCTATGCCGTCCTTCAAGCAACTCTGGTTTCAGCTGCACTGGTTTGTCGGCATCACGGCCGGCACGGTGCTGATCGTTCTCGGTCTGTCGGGGGCGGTGTTTTCCTTTCATGAGGAAATACTGGACTGGCTGAACCCCGGCACTGCGCGCGTGCAGGCGCGCAGCGACCTGGCGCCCATGACGCCTGCGCAATTGCTGCAGACGCTGCGTGCGCAGGGCGAGGAGCGTGTGGTGCAGCGCATCACCGTGCATTCCGAAGCGGGCCGATCGGCCCAGATCAGTTTCAAGCCGCTCAAGGGGCAGCGCCGCGGCGAGACGGTCTTTGTCAATCCTTATACAGCAGCCCAGCTGCCGCCTCAGAAGGATGCACAGTTCTTCGAATGGGCAGAGCGCTTGCACCGCTGGCTGCTGCTGTCGCGCGATGACGGCAAGCCCATCACCGGTACCCTGGCGGGCTTGTTGGTGCTGCTGTCGCTGTCCGGCCTGTATCTGCGCTGGCCGCGCAAGCCCATGGACTGGCGCAGCTGGCTATGGCTGGACATGCGCCTTAAGGGACGTGGCTTTCTGTGGAATCTGCATGCCGTGGCGGGCACTCTGGCGCTGCTGGTCTATCTGGTGCTGGCTCCCACGGGCATGTACTGGGCTTTCGACGGCCTGCGCCGCACGGTCGATACCTGGGCTGGGGTGCCGCCGCGCGCCGCTGCTGCCACGCCCGCCAAGCCCGACAGAGAGCTGGCCGCGCCGACGCCGGACCTGACGAGCGCATGGCAGAGCTTTCAGCATCTGGCACCGGGCTGGCAGTTTGCCCAGTTGCGCCTGTCCGAGCGCGCGGGCGCGTCCGTGCAGATTGCCTGGTTCGACGAGACAGCGGCCCACGAGCGTGCGCGCAACCAGTTGCGTCTGACTCCCGAGGGCCGCGTTCAGCAGGATGAGCGCTATGCCGATCTGCCTGCCGGCCGCCGCGCCGTGGGTGCCATCTACCCGCTGCATATGGGCACGTATTTCGGGCTGCCGGGGCGCATCATCGTCACCTTGGCGGCGCTGATGATGCCGCTGTTCGCCATCACCGGCTGGCTGCTCTATCTGGACCGCCGCCGCAAGGCTCGTGCCCTCAAAGGTGAACGCCGGGCCTTGGCCGGCAGTTCCCCTGCAGTCCAGGGACAGGACAGCATTCTCGTGGCCTATGCCAGCCAGACAGGCCATGCCGAACGCCTGGCCCTGCGCACTGCGGCCGCGCTGCGCGATGCGGGACTGGCCACGACGCTCAAACCCATGGCACAACTGGACACGGAGCAGCTGCGCCACCATGGCCGGGCTCTTTTCATTGCCAGCAGCTTTGGCGACGGCGAAGCACCTGACAGTACACGTCGCTTTGCCCGCGCGCTGGATGCCGCCGCGGCCAATCCTCTGGCCACGCTGCACTACGGCCTGCTGGCGCTGGGCGATCGCCAGTACACGCGCTTTTGCGGTTTTGGCCGTGCACTCGATCATCAGTTGCAACGCCTGGCTGCGCAACCGATCTTCCCCCGAATCGAAATGGACGGCGAAGATGGCAAAGCCTGGAGCGCCTGGCAGCAGATGCTCAGTGGCCACTTTCGCACTGCCCGGCAATTGCCCGATGCACCCGCTGTTCCTGCGTTTGCGCCATGGACGCTGGCAGAGCGCAGTCTGATCAATCCCGGCAGTCTGGGCACACCGCTGCACAGCCTCACGCTGACGCCGCCGGCAGGACTGGACCTGGACTGGCGCCCGGGCGCGCTCGTGGAAATCTGCCCGCGGCATGCGCCCCAAACCATTGCCGCCTGGCTGCAGCAGCAGGCGCTGGACGGTAATGCCGTGGTTCGGTGGCAGGGCCGGAGCCAGCCGCTGCAGGCCGCACTGTCTGCAAGCGTGCTGCCCCAGTCCGGTGACCTGAGCGCGGATGCTTCGGCGCAGTCCGTGGCCGATGCGCTGCAGCCACTGGCCGCGCGCAGCTATTCCGTGGCATCTTTGCCGGCTGACGGCCATGTGCGGCTGCTGGTACGCCAGGCCCGCCATGATGCGGGTCTGGGCCTGGCCTCGGGCTGGCTTACGGCCTATGCGGCACCGGGCACAGCGCTGATGCTGAGACTGGTGGACAACTGCGCATTCGCGCCCGTCGATGATGCTGCCGCGCCATCGGATGTGCCCGCGATCTTCATCGGCAACGGCTCGGGCTATGCAGGCCTGCGCGGCCACCTGCTGGCGCGCATGCGTGCGGGCCAGCATCGCAACTGGCTGCTGTTTGGCGAACGCCAGCAAGCCCATGATGGCTATGCCCAGGCCGAAGCCTGCACCTGGTTGCAGGCTGGGCAGCTGGCGCGAGCAGACTTTGTCTATTCACGCGACCAGGCCCAGCGCCGCTATGTGCAAGATGGTTTGCGCGATGCAGCGGACCTGTTGCGCGGCTGGATCGATGAGGGCGCCGTGATCTTCATCTGCGGCAGCCTGCAGGGCATGGCCGCAGGCGTGGACACGGTGCTGCAGGAGCTGCTGGGCCGCGACGCCCTGGACGAGCTGATTGCCCGGGGGCGCTACCGCCGGGACGTGTATTGAGCGCCTGGACCGCAGTGGGCCGCAAGCAGGGGGGAGGCGAGGGCAGGGCTGCAAGGCATGCAGCAGGCGGGCCGGATGTCCTGCAAGAGTACTCCAGGGTTGGCCTGTTCCTGGCCTATGGGGCCGGATCTGGCCCGTGGCGCCAGGCACCAAGGCCGCGCTACCGTACGAGCCGCTCCATGACCAGCCAGCGCTGCGCAGCCGGCCTGGGTGGCGTCTCTGGAGGGATCTCGCAATCCATGTAAGTTGTCATAATCGGCCCTTGTCGCAGGGCGCGAGGCCTGTATTGTGTGCACAATGGTGTTCGGCCCGGACCGGCGGCATGTGCATTCCGTCGCTGCTTTATATTGATTCGCATCACCGACCATCCAAGAACACCGCATGTCGATCCAATCCATTTTCAAATCCACCGTGGTGGCGCTGACGTTCGCGGCCAGCGGCTCGCTTTTCGCACAGGGCACGCCCATCAATGCAGCGGCCTACGACGCGCTGGTAGCGCAGGGCCCTGTTGCCGATGCGGCGACGATTGCGTCCAGTACCTGGGCCAGCAAGATCAAGCAGGCCGGCACGCTGCGTCTGGGCAGCACGCAGACCTCGAATCTTTTCTCGTTGCTCAACGAGAAGGACGGCAAGATCCGTGGCTTTGACCTGGGCCTGGCCCAGCTCATTACCCGCTACATCCTGGGCGATGCTGCCAAGTACCAGTTCACCCAGGTGACCTCGTCCACGCGCGAGCAGGTGCTCATCAACAATCAGGTGGACATGGTCTTCGCCACCTATTCCATCACTCCTGCCCGCGCCGAGAAGATCTCGTTCGCAGGCCCTTACTACACATCGCAGTCCGGTGTGCTGGTCAAGGCGAACAACAAGACACTGCAGTCCTACAACGACCTGGGCGGCAAGAAGGTGGCCACGCAAGCCGGCTCCACGGGGCCTGCGATACTGGCCCAGTACGCCCCCAAGGCCGTCGTGCAGGAGTTCCAGACGCATCAGGAGGCCCTCGATGCCCTGCGTCAGGGCCGCGTCGATGCCTATGTGACCGACTACACGCTGCTGCTCAACGCCCTGAGCCTTGGCACCAGCAATGCGCGGCTGGCGGGGGCTCCATTCGGTGCCCAGGACCCTTATGGCGTGGGACTGCCCAAGGGCTCGGACGGAGTGGCCTTCATCAATGCCTTTCTCAAGAAGCTGGAAGCCGACGGTACCTGGGCCAAGCTTTGGACAATTTCCATTGGGCAGCGCACCGGCAGCACGACGGTTCCGACTCCGCCCGCTCTGCCTTGAACAATGGGTGAGGTTTCAAGGCTTTTGACCGACCACGGGCCTGCCTTCTGGCAGGCCTTGTTGCTGACATGGAAGCTCACGCTGGTGTCCTTCGTGCCCGGCGTCCTGCTGGGTGTGCTCGTCGCGGTGCTCAGGCTCTTGCCCCTGCCGCCGCTGCGCTGGGCTCTGAGCGTCTATGTGGAGATCTTTCGCAATATTCCCAGCGTGGCGCTGCTGATCTTCATCGTCTTTGCGCTGCCCGATCTCAATATAGTGATCGACTACGAGCCCAGTGTGATCCTCACGCTGACGCTGGTCTGCTCCGCATTCACGGCGGACTACCTGCGCGCAGGCATCAACACGATTCCGGGCAGCCAGATCGAGGCCGCGCTCAGCCTGGGCATGCGGCCGCTGCAGATTGTGTCTGCCGTGGTCCTGCCGCAGGCGCTGCGCTCGGTGGTGCAGCCCATGACCTCGCTGCTGATTGCCCTGATGCTCTCGACCTCCCTGGCGTCGCAGCTGCCGTTTCCCGGCCGCGAGCTCACAGCCCTGGTCTCCAAGATTGCCAATGACTCGGCGCTCGGCATTGCCGCGTTCGCCGTGGCGGCCACCATGTATGTGGTGACAGGTCTGCTCATCGCCTGGGCCGGCGCGGTTCTGGAAAAGAAAGTGCGGATACTGCGATGAGCCGCTCTCTGGAAGAAATTCTGTTTGCCGCGCCAGGCCTGCGGGCCCGGGCCGTCACCAAAGCGGTGAGCGTGGCCGCCGCAGCCCTGCTGCTTCTGCTTGCGGTGGCGATCGTGTGGCAGTTCCATTCGGCAGGCCAGCTCGAAGCACCGTACTGGGAATTCTTTGCCTGGGCTACGACCTGGAGCTTTCTTGCCAAGGGCCTACTTGGTACGCTGGCATCGTCGGCGATGGCTGCCGTGATTTCCCTGGCCCTGGGACTGGTGCTGCTGCTGGGGCGGCTGTCGCGGCTCAGGCTGCTGCGCTGGCCCAGCATTGCGGTCATAGAGTTCCTGCGCGGCACGCCGACGCTGCTGCTCATCTATGTCTGTTTTCTGGTGCTGCCGTCGGTCGGCATCAAGCTGAGCACCTATTGGATGCTGACCCTGCCCATAGGTCTGAGTACCGCAGCCGTGGTCGCCGAGGTATACCGCGCCGGCGTGCTCGCCGTGCCGCGCGGCCAGACCTATGCCGCGCGCAGTCTGGGGCTGACCGAAGCCCAGGTCTTTTTCTTCGTCGTCTTTCCCCAGGCCCTGCGCTACATCATCCCGGCATTGGTCGCTCAGCTGGTCATCGTGGTCAAGGACACCACCTTCGGCTATGTAGTCACCTATGGCGAACTCATGCAGAACGCCAAGGTGCTGATTGCGAACTATCACTCGCTGGTGCCGGTGTACCTGATCGTGGCAGCGCTTTACTGCCTCGTGAACTATGGGATTTCAAAGGCCAGCCAGCGTCTGGGGCGACCCATGCATTGAGCGCCGGCCAGAGCAATAGGCTTGTTGGCGGAGGCGCCGGCAGGCTTGGCACGGCCTTGGTGCAGCAGCGATGAAAGCCAGGCCTGATGATCGATGCTGGCCTCTGCCCAGCCGCGCGCTTGCCTGCCTGGAGGCAGGCACGCACGTGCACAGTTCAGCGCGGGGCCCGTCTCAGCAGGCCGTACCAGATGCCGCAAACGGTGGGTATGCCCAGACATATGCCTGACAGGGTATCGCCCAGGCCGCCGTCGCTGAACAGCGCAGCGATCAGTCCGATGCCGGTCAGCAAGCCGAGCGCGACAGGCCAGCCCCAGATGGCGAGCAAGCGGGATGGCGTGTTCTTCATGGCGCAACCTCCTCAGAGATCCTGGGCTGGCTGCTCTGGCTGCTCTGGCGGCTCTTGGGCTCGGTGCTGCGGCCCTTTTTGATCCAGAGATAAAGCCCGGTGCCCAGCACGACAATGCTGGCGATGTCCAGCAGCGCCCAGATGATCTGCATCACGCGGCCGCCGTAGTCGCCGAAATGCAGCGGCTGCGACACCAGCAGGGCGGCAAGATACCAGGGCAGTTCCGGTGCGGCGGTGACCTCGGCAGACTTGGCATCGACCAAGACCGGATAGAGCAGGCGAGAGGTCAAAGGCTCGTTGCCGCGCAGGAAGATGGTGTGGTGGTGGGGGCTGGAAAAGCTGGTGCCAGGGAAAGCGATAAAGGACAGCTTGGTATCGGGCGCCTGATGCCGGGCCACTTCGAGCGAACGCTGCACCGAAGCACGTTCGGCCATGGGAACAGTGGGCTGACCCTGGTAGGGCGCCAGCACGCTGCTGAGCTGGTCATGCTGCCAGTATTTGATCACCAGATCGGCCCAGGTATTGATCATGCCGGTGGCACCCACCACAAACAGCCAGACCAGGGTCACGATGCCCAGGAGATTGTGCAGATCCAGCCATTTCAGGCGCGGCTGGCGATCGCGGCGCACTGTCCCGAAGTCCAGCTTGCGCATGAAGGGAGCGTAAAGCACCACTCCGCTGACAATCGCTATCAGCAGCAGCAATCCCATCAGGCCCAGGAAGAGCTTGCCGGGCAGGCCTGCAAACAGGTCCACATGGAGCTTGAACATGATCCACATAAAGCCCTGATCGAAACGGGGCTGGGCCAGCAGCTCGGCAGTGCGGGCATCGACGACCACCGAGCGGAAGTCATCGGTTGGCGCAGGGGTCGGCGTCATGGTGATGAACCAGAGATCGTCGGTTTCATCGGACTTGGACGCGAACTGCACCACGCGATCCGGATATTGGGCGCTGGCAACATCCAGTACCTTGTCCAGGCTGGCATGCGGCGTGCCCTCGGGCATGGGCGGAGCTTCGACTTCGGTGCCCAGCAGGTGTCCGATTTCATGGTGAAAGATCAGGGGCAGGCCGGTGAGGCACAGCAGCAGCATGAACACGGTGCAGACCAGGCTGCTCCATTTATGCACCCAGGCCCAGATCTTGATGGTGTGGCTTTGCATTTGATTCGCTCCAATGGATGAGGTCCCCGAGGCATGGC
>NZ_JBKFBC010000002.1:594352-620982 GCF_053345995.1 Comamonas sp. C24C
CCATGCCTCGGAGCTGTTGGACTGGCTCAGCCGTTTAAAAGTCCATCTGTGCCGACAGCATCAGCGTGCGCGGAGCGCCAACGGTGGCGTAGCTGGGGTTGGGCGTGGCAACCCAGTAGCCCTTGTTCGCCACGTTCTCCAGGCTGGCGCGCAGCACCAGGGGCTTGTTTGCCAGCTTGGTGCGGTAACGAGCGCCCAGGTCCACACGCGTCCAGCCAGGCATGCGCAGCAGATTGGCTGCATCAAAGTACATGGCCGAGGTGTGGATCACGCGGCCGTTGAAACTCAGGCCCGCCACCCATGGTGTGTCCCAGTCCAGGCCCACGTTGTAGGTCCGCTTGGGGACGCCGTTAGCCTGGTTGCCCTGGTTGTTGCCGCTGGCGGTACGCGTCAGCTTGGCATCGTTGAAGGCTGCGCTGGCCATCAGGCGCAGGCCGCGCTGGATCTCGCCGTAGGCCGTCAGCTCCAGCCCGCGATTGCGTTGCTCGCCGCCAAAGCTGTAGACATTGTTTTCGGTGATGCTGGCCGGTTGCGTGATCTGGTAGATTGCGGCCTGAGTCATCAGCACGCCCCAGTCCACCTTGACGCCAGCTTCCAGCTGCTTGCTCTTCTGAGGTGCAAAGACCTGCCCCTCGTTTGCCAGGCCCACGCCCGCAGTGCCACCGGCCGTCAGGCCTGCCGTGTAGTTGGCATAGATCGAGGTATTGGGCGTGGCCTTGAACACCAGACCTGCCAGCGGCGTGACGGAGCTGGCCTTGTAGGCGGTCGAGCCATTCACGCTCTTTTGATTGATGCTCTGGTCGCGCAGTCCCAGGGTCACGAAGATGCGTTCATTGAACAAGGCCATGGTGTCCGCGATGGCCACACTGTGCTGTTCCAGCTCGGCCGTCTTGCTGGGCTCAAGACGAGGCGTGGTGATCACGGGCAGGGGAGAAGGACGGTACAGATTGGAGGGAGTCGAGCCGGTGCCGGTGTAGAAGTAGCCGGTCTCGCGCGCCATATGGTTGGCAGACAGCACCAGCGTGTGGCCTATGCCTGCTGTCTTGAAGCGTGTGCGCAGGCCGATGTCGGCCGAGGTCGTCTTGTTGTATTCGTCGTAGTAGCCGTTGGAAACGCTGAAGTTGCCCTGAGAGTCGGGTTCAGTGCCCCAGGCACCCGGGAAGTTCTGGTAGCTCTTGACGTCGCTGTAGCCAATGCCGCCGTACACCGTGGTGTTGGCGTTGATGTCGTATTCGAGGCGGGATATGACGGTTTTGGCCTTGTCCGTCAGTGCCGTGCCCGGGTAGAAGTTCAGGCGTGCGTCAGGCACGGCAGGCACTTCGGTAATCCCGCTGCGAAAGCCCACCTGGGGGCGGAATTCGTTGGTCTTGCCGTTGGTGGAGAGCGCATCGAGGGACCAGCGCAGTTTCTGGCCCGCATAGTCCAGGCCCAGCGATCCCAGGCCCAGACGCTGGCGACCGCCGTCGATATTGCCCTCACCGTTGCGCCATACACCGTTGACCCGCACCCCCCACTGATTGTCCTCGCCAAAGCGGCGCCCCACATCCAGATGGGTGCCGAACTGGGCCTTGCCCATATAGGTGCCAGTCAGGCGCGTCAGCGGCGCATCGCCGGCACGCTTGGTGACCAGATTGATGTTGCCGCCCACGCTGCCACTGGGGCCCACGCCATTTGTCAGCGAGCCCGGGCCTTTGAGTACTTCCACCCGCTCGATCATCTCCAGCGGCACGCGTGTGGAGGGAACGAGGCCGTAGAGGCCGTTCATGGAGACGTCACGCATGCCGACGGTAAAGCCGCGGATCTGAAAGTCTTCTCCATAGCCGCCGCGGGCCTGAAGGGTGCGAACCGAAGCGTCGCTCATTACCACGTCGGAGATATTGAGCGCCTGTTGATTCTCGATCAGCTCCGAGGTGTAGTTGGTCGTGCTGAACGGCACATTCATCAGGTCGGTGCGGCCCAGAATGCCCAGGTCGCCGCCGCGGGCCAGCTGTCCGCCCGAGTAGGTTTTCTGCAGGCCGCCGATGGCTTCAGCCTGGTCAGCCACGACCACTTCCTGAAGGGCGGCGTCGCCGCTAGCGGTCTGGGCCGCCACGCCGAAGGAGGCCACGGCCATGCCGGTCCCCAGGCATTGGCCAAGGAGCCTGACCAAGGGTTGTAGTGCAAAACGCGAATGAGCGGAGGAAGAGCGATTTTTCATGAACTTCAAGTCGGAGGTGATGCGGAAAGGAAACAGGAAAGGCGTGGCCGGTGATCGGCTTCAGAAGTTCGCGCGCAGCGACAGCGTGACCTTGCGTGGCTCGCCGTAGTAGTTGTTGAAATACGTGCTGTTGGGCGAAAACTTGGCGTAATAGACTTTGTCGAACAGGTTGTTGACGTTGAGTTGCAGGGTGTAGGTCGGGTTCAGGCGATACACGAGCAAGGCGTCAAAAAGTGCGTAACCACCCTGGCGGGTGGTTAGGTTGCCAACGCTGGTGTAGGTATCGCTCTGCAGCCGCACTCCTGCCCCCACTGTCCAGCCCTGCCATGGGCCGCTGAGCCGGTGACTGGTATGCAGACGCAAGCTATGTCGCGGGTCCGCCGGGCGCAGAGGCTGGCCGACCAGGGCCGCCGTCTCGTCGCGCAGATACTGGGTGCTGGTGTAGGTATAGCTGGCCATTAGCTGCCAGCCCGGTCTTGGTTCGCCGCTCAGCTCGGCCTCCCAGCCCCGGCTGCGGCTTTTGCCACCGGCCAGATAGCAGCGGCCTGCTAGGTAGTAAGGAACGCAGGGCATGGCCGAGCTGCTGTCTTCCATGGCGTCGCCGAGAAACTGGATGTGGAATGCCGACAACGACCCCCGCAGCCGCCCGTCCAGGAATTCAGTCTTGAGTCCGGCTTCCAGGTCCTGGCCGCGGATGGGCGCCAGCAGGCTGCCGGCGCTGGTTTTCTTGTTCTGGGGGCTGAAAATCCTGCTGTAGCTGAGATAGGCATTGGTGTGATCCGACAGCTTGTGGATCAGGCCTGCATAGGGCGTGAGCTCATGCTGCACGCCATAGCTGCTTGCTGGCGTGGCAGGCTCGCGATAGTTCCACCAGCTCAGACGCGTGCCGAGCACGGCGCTGACCGAGTCGGTCAGCGACAGCAGCGCTCTGGCGAAGCCGCCATGTTGGTGCACCTGCGACATGGGTGCAGAGTAGGCATTGCCGTTGCCTACGGTATAGAAGGGCTCCGGGTAGCTGGTATAGGGGTTCCAGCTGCGGATATCCACGCCATAGAGCGGGCTGATGCCCCAGTGACCGGAGGTCCCAATCGCGCGCACCCTTTGCAGGTCCACGCCCAATGCCAGTTCATGCCTTCGTCCCAGCACCTCCAGGGGGCCGGTTGCCTGCAAGCTCCAGGTGCTTTGGCTGCTGGCCTCGCCGTCGTAGATGGAGGTGTTGACATCCACCAGAAAGGGGTTGGTGGTGCTGGCGCTGGAAAACGAGGTCTGCTTGAAGCCCGCTGAATGAAACTGGGTACGCGCTGCCTGCGCCTTGAGCTTCCAGCCGTTTCCCAGGGCATGATCCAGCTCGATGAAGGCCTGCCGGTTGCGCCGATTCCAGGTATTCCAGGCAGCTCCAAGATAGGTGCTGCGCGGCAGATCAAGCTGGCTGCCGTCCAGGGCGGCAGGCAGTCCTCCCCAGGAGCCCGTGGCTTCCAGCTCGGTGTGCTGCACGCTGGCGGTCAGCAATGTCCGGGGTCCGAGATCCGCCTCCAGCACGGCATAGAGGCTTTTTCGGTTCTCGTGACGTGCTGTCTGGAAGGAAGCCTTGTCATCGGCCAGTGCCACCAGGCGGCCCCGCAGGGTGCCGGCCGCGTTGAGCGAACCAGACAGGTCGGCTTCCTGTCGTCGCCTGTTCCAGGAGCCCAGAGTCAGGGCTGCAGATCCCTGGAAATCCGGCGTGGGGCGTTTGCGCACCATGTTCACCACGGCTGAAGGGTTGCCAGCGCCACGCAGCAGGCCGGATGCGCCGCGCAAAACTTCCACGCGGTCGAGCATGGCCGTGTCTGGCTGAATGAAGGTCGGGGCTGAAGTGACCTGGTTGATGCTCAGTCCGTCGATCTGCAGCGAGTCAATCTGATAGCCGCGCGCATAGTAGTTGATGCGCTCGCTGTCGATGTAGTCCACTGTCACGCCGGCGGTGTTGCTCATCACCGCGTGCAGGTCGGGCAGGGCCTGGTCATCGAGCCATTGGCGGGTGAGCACGGTAACGGGCTGGGGAATGTCGCTCACCAGCTGCTGTCCGACGTTGCCGGTGACTCGCGCCGCTGCATAGCTGCCGGAGTTCTCGGTCGTTGCGCTGATCTCTGCCTTGGCGCTGACCGTGACAGTCTCAAGCAAAGGTGCCCCTGCCGCTCCCTTGGGAGTCAGGGCGCGCAGGGTATAGACGCCGCTGGACTCGCGCACGGCTTGAAGCTCAGTGCCTTCAAGCAACCGGGCAAAGCCGTCCTCGACAGCGTAGGAGCCGTGGAGACCTGCAGAGTGGCGCTGGCCAGTCTGGGCCGCATCAAAGGACAGGGCCACGCCAGCCTGGTTGGCATAGCGGGCGATGACCTCCGAGAGAGGGCCGGGGGCAATGGCAAAGCTGCGGGCCCCTGTTCGCGCATCGATGGTCGGCTGTGGCTGGGCGGATGCCGGGGTGACTGCCAGGGCTGTCGCTGCAAGAAGCAGCCAGGCCAGCAGCAATTCTGTCTGGCGGCGAAAAACGCGGGATGCTGGCCTATGCGGCACATGCCGCAAGACGGCAGGAAGGCCGTGCTGTGGCAGTGAGACAGGAGGGCGGAGCATGGCGTCGAAGAAAATGAATGAGGTTTCCTCGTATGCCGAACAAGCCTTGCCAATCCTGCAACTGCTTTGGCATTTTTTTCAATGCATTCGCTTGCTGATAAAGCGTATTTGCTCTGAAACGCAATGCTGGAAAGGGATGGGTGCTATGTTTTTATTTTCTGAAATCAACAGCACTCAGCGCTGCGGATTACGGGCCTCCACGCGAACCCAGTAGCGCGTATGGCTGCGCAGCTGTAGGGGAAAGCGGCTGATCAGTGCAGCCAGGGCGCGGTCTGTGTCATCGATGGGAAAGGCGCCTGAGACCCTGAGCTGCGCGACTTCAGGTGAGCATCCCAGGTAGCCCTTGCGATAGCGCGACAGCTCGGCAATCAGCTCGCCCAGCGCAATGTCCACCGCCACCACTCCACCTTCGTGCCAACTGGCGCCGAATGGATCGGCCCTGGTCGCGGATCGCGTGGCGCCGGCCGTGAACCAGGTCTGCTCGCCTGCACGCAGCTCCTGAGGGTCTGCTGCTGCGGGAAGCACGCGAACTGCCTTTTCCTCCACCTGAACATGGCTTTGCCCACTGTCATCCAGGCGCACCATGAAACGTGTTCCCAGTGCCAGGACTCTGCCCTGAGGGGTCTGGACGCTGAAGGGACGCCCCTGAGAGTCGGGGTGGGTGCTGATCAGTATGCGGCCGCTGTGCAGGCGAAGCAGACGTTCGCGGTCGTTGAAGTCCACATCCACGCTGCTGGACGTGTCCAGCGCCAGCAGGGAGCCGTCGGGCAAGCTGATGTCAAGACGCTCGCCCGTGCCTGTGCGATGGGTGGCTTGCCACTGCTGCCAGGGCAGGCCTTGCCAGCCCATCCAGGCAGTGGTGCCGGCCCCGAGGCCGATCACCAGACTTCTCATTACCGTGCGCCGTGTCCGGCTTGCAGGCTTGCCCAGTGCCTGGCTGGCCAGCGAGGGAGGCAGGGTGGCGAGTTGAGCGCTGACGGACTGAACCCGCTGCCAGGCGCGCTGGTGGGCCGGGTCTGCCGCATGCCACTGCTGCCAGGCCTGCCGGGCATTGTCCGGGGCCGATGGATCTCTCAGGCGTACGTGCCATGCGGCCGCTTCATGCAGGGCCAGGCGTTCGATGTCGTCGGCGGGCCTCATGCAAGAACCAGGCAGCAATGTTCCATGGCGCGAGTGAGATAGTTGCTGACCGTGCGCAGCGAGATGCCCAGGCGTTCGGCGATCTCGGGGTAACTCAGTTCCTCGAACTGGGCCAGCACGAAGGCCTCGCGAACCTTGGGCGGAAGTTCCTGCAGCATGCGGTCCACATCCAGCAAGGTCTGCTGGATGATGGCCTGCTCCTCGGTGGACGGGGCGAATTCGGGTGGCACCGTGGCGAGGTAGTCGAGGTAGGATTGCTCCAGCGAGCGGCGACGGAACAGATCTGCTGCCAGGCCTTTTGCAATGGTGGCCAGATAGCGCCGTGGTTCCCGTATCTGCTCCTGCGGCATGGGGGAGCGCAACAGGCGCACAAAGGTGTCCTGTGCCAGATCTGCCGCATCTTCTCGATTGGAAAGCCGCTTGCGCAGCAGGCTTTGCAGCCAGGGGTGGTGGTCTTGGTAGAGGCTATGCACAGAAAAGACGTGGCATAAGCAAGCAAGAAAGGCCACGGAGTCATGTTTTGAGAATGGTTATCATTATCTTGCATGTGGGCCGGATTTCCATTTTGGCTTTTACTTAGTGGTGTTTTTCCAAGGGTCGTGCTCTACAGGGGGCCGGCCAGGATCGCCCGAAGCCGTTCACCGGCAATGCTGCTATATGCCTCGATCCGGACTGCAAGTGCCCCGTTTGCATGTCACGGCGTATGACGGCGTATCTTGACGGGTCAGAAGTCATGACGCGGCATCAGGAGACGGGTCAATTGCCGCGACAATGCGGTGGTGCGGCGTTTCCTCCGACCGCTCGGGCCTGAGGGCATGCACCGGTAGAGGCGTGCAAGCTATCCGACTCACGGTCATTCCGACGCTTGATGCAGGAGGCCCGCTTTCGGCGAGCGGGCGGGCGAGTCTGGCGCTCGCGCTGGCGAGATTTCAAGGCTTGCCGAACTTTGTTGAAACGATCTGACACCCGTTGGAATCATGGCTGCTGACTCTTCTTTTTCTCAGAGGCAGGCTGGTGCAGGGGCTGCAAGCCCCGAGGGCCGGTTGCTCTTTTCCCGTATGGTCAAGCAGGTGCGGTTGCGTCAGTTGCAGCTTTTGCTGGCTTTGCAGCAATGTGGCTCGGTCATGCAGGCGGCAGTGGAATTGAACATGAGTCAGTCGGCGGCGACCCAGGCCCTGGCCGAGCTGGAGCGGGTACTGGACATCAAGCTCTTCGAGCGCCATGCACGCGGCATACGGCCCACAGTGGCAGGCCAGGCCTTGATCGATGCAGCACGCGGCATGCTGGTGGGATTGCAGGAGGTGTCCGAATCGTTGGCCTCCATCCGGCGCGGGGCTTCGGCGGCTTTGCGTCTTGGAGCCATTCCGGCAGCTGCGCTTTCGGTGCTGTCCCAGCTGCTGCCGCGCTTTTACGAGGCACACCCGCAGGTCTATGTGGATGTGCATGAGGACGGCAGCGCCCCGTTGCTGTCGCAGCTCATGGCTTCGGGCCTCGATGTGGTGTTCTGTCGCCAGCCCCAGCTTTTGCCGGTGGAGTTTTCCTTCGAGCCGCTGCTGCTGGATGCGGCCGTGGTGATTGCGGATGCAGATCATCCTCTCGTCGGGCGTCGCGATGTGCCGCTGCCTGCCTTGAGGGGCGCGCGCTGGGTGCTGCCAAGCTTTGGCATCGCGGTGCGCCATATCGTGGAGACCGAGGTACTGCCCGTGCTGGAGGATGCCTCCTGGTTTCCGGCCTCCACCGTGTCCCTGCCCGTGCTGGAGGGCCTGCTCACCCAGCCTGGGGCCGTATCGCTGGTACCTCGCAGCATTCTTCCGGGACTGCGTTCGCAGGGACGTGTGCGTGCGTTGGATGTGCGTATCGAAGGGGGCTTGCCGCCGCTGGGCGCGGTGTATCGCACAGACCATGCACCAGTGCTGCTGCAGGAGATGCTCAGGCTCTGGCATCGGCTCAAGCTGCCTCATGCAGTAGCACCGGCATCCGCATAGACGGTTACCGGCAAGCAGCTTGAACGCCCCGGGCTATCGAGACTTTGCAGACATGAAGCGCTTCGTGCGCTGATCGGGTGTGACTGCCAGGCGACAGATGCGCCTTGGCGACCTTAGATCAGTGTGCAGCGACCCTGCGCAGCAGATAGATGTCCATGATCCAGCCGTTTTGCTCACGGGCCTGGGCGCGCCTGCTGGTGATGTCTGGCGCGATGTCGCAAAGCCTGCCATGCATGAGCAATTGCTGGGGCATGCCGAGATAGGCGCCCCAGTAGATGTCGACATCGGTGTCTTGCAGCTGCTCATAGCTGCGTTGACCATCCAGCATCACGACCAGGGTGTCCACCCCGGATGGCCAGCCGTTTTCGCGCAGCTGGCGACCGGTGGTGATCAGAAAGGGTTCGCCGATTTCATTGAGGGCGATGCCGTGGGCACTGCACAGCACCTGCATGGAGGTGATGCCGGGCACGACGCGCACCTGTTCGCGGGCCAGGCCCAGGCGCGAGGCAATGCGCAATGTGCTGTCGTAGAGTGCCGGATCGCCCCAGACGAGCAGGGCCACACGTCCCGAGCGAGCAGGTAGATGGCGCTGAAGACTGGCTTGCCAGCGCCGGGCAATGGCATCGTGCCATTCGTCCACCTGTTGGTCGTAGTCTGATCCCTGCTGGCGGCGTTGGGGCATGTCAAAGTGAGCAATTCGGCTCTCTTCCACGGCCAGGCTTTGCAGCAGCGACAGGCGGACCTGGGCCAGCTCGGCCTTGCTGTCTTCCTTGTGCGGCAGCAGAACCAGGTCGGCGTTGCGAATCGCTTTTTCGGCTTCCCGGGTGAGGTGATCGGGGTTGCCGGTGCCGATGCCGATCAGAAACAGCTCCAGCATCAGGCGCCTTCGGTTCCGCGAGGGAAGCGCGGTTCGTCGCCGCGCGGACGGTAGCGGCGATCGTAGTCATCGGCATAGAGCCGGCTGTTGCCGAAGTCCTGCTGGCTCAGCGTGGCACCGACCAGAATCAGCGCGCTGCGCTGCAGCGGATTGGACTGGGCTGCGCTGGCAATATCTCCGACACGGGTGCGCAGCAGCTGCTCGTCGGGCCATGAGGCACGCCAGACAATGGCGGCAGGGCAGTCTGCGCCGTAATGGCTGGTGAGCTCCTGCTGCACCTGCTCGGCCACATGGACCGACAGATGAATCGCCAGCACGGCTCCGGTCGCCGCGAAGGCGGCCAGGGTCTCGCCCTCGGGCATGCTCGAGGCCCGCCCTGAGGTGCGTGTCAGCACCACCGACTGGCAGGAGCCGGGCAGAGTCAGCTCGGCTTCCAGCGCAGCGGCTGCAGCACTGAAGGCGGGGACGCCGGGCGTGACGGTGTAGGGGATGTCCAGCTCGCGCAGGGCGCGCAGCTGCTCGCCCATGGCGGACCAGATGCTCAGGTCGCCGGAATGCAGGCGCGCCACATCCAGACCTTGCTCGTGCGCGGTCTGGATTTCGGCCACGATGTCCTGCAGCGACATGGGGGCGGTGTTGACGAGACGGGCACCTGCAGGGCAGTGCGCCAGCAGCTCGCTGGGTACCAGCGAGCCTGCGTACAGACACACCGGCGCGGCGGCCAGCAGATCACGCCCGCGAACGGTGATGAGGTCGGCCGCACCGGGGCCGGCTCCGATGAAATGAACGGTCAAGGCAAAACTCCAGGGATCAATGAGGTGGGCAGCGGCAGGCCGGCAATCGCCAGCGTGGCCCGTCGGTCTGCCGAAACGGTGCGCAGCACCAGCAGCCGGCTATGTGCCAGAGCGGCGCCGGCATGCAGGGCCAGGGCTTCTGCAACGCTGCCCGTGGCAAAGCGCTGCTGCAATCTTGGGGAATGCGACGGCGTGGCGATATGTGCAATCGTGCTTTCGGTACAGGTCTTCCAGTCGATATGGCACGGAATCCGGTTCGCCCAATCCTGCAAGGCGTAGGCCGCCGAGGTCTGGCTTCTGGTGCTCAGCAGTGCAAAGGTCCAGTGACAGGGCGCTGAATCCGCGCTTTCGAGTCTCTGGCAGGCCTGGCTCCAGCAGCTTTCGAATGATTGAGGCAGAGCACCGGCTTGAAAGCCCCAGCCCGCGAACAGATGTCTCATTGGCTGCTCCAGACCCACTGCACCAGGGGGCGGGCCGGGGACCAGGAATGCATGCTGCCCAGGCTCTGTGCTTCGCTCCATTGCAACTGATACAGCTGGCCGCCGTGTGTGCGGTGCAGTTCCAGCAGCAGCGCCTGGGTGTGCAGTGCCACGGCATTCACCACCAGCCGCCAAGGCCCGGAAAGGCGCATGCATAGGGCATCGAACAGCTCGGCGCTGAAGCCTCCGCCGACAAAGACGGCCTGCGGCTCTGGCTGCAGACGGGGCAGAGCTGCCAGGGCGTGGTCATGAACCACTTCGATCGCTGCCGCATAGCGCTCGGCATTCTGCGCGATATTGGATGCACGCGCGGCATGCTGCTCCACGCAGATGGCCTGGCCGCCAGCCAGGCACCACTCGACAGCGACCGAGCCCGAGCCCGCACCCAGATCCCAGAGCCACTCGCCTTTTCGCGGTGCCAGCGCTGCCAGCGTCATGGCGCGCACCGGGCTTTTGGTGATCTGCCCGTCATGTGCAAACTCACTGACGGGCAGGCCTGGCACCTGGGGCAGACCTTTTTCGCCGCGCGCTTCGAAAGCCGCAGTCACAGGGGCCTTGGCTGGCTGGGTTGCCAACAGTGAGGCCAGCTCGCGCGCAGTGCCACTGCGGATATCCTGCTGATCGCTGCCTGCCTGCTCCACCAGCCACAGCGGGCTGTCGCCCCAGCCCTGCTGCAGCAGCCACTGCGCCAGAGTGTGAGCGGCCGGGCCGTCACGCAACAGGCAGATAAAGCGCTCGTGAGGCGCCAGCAGAGGCGTCAGGCTGCTCAGGCTGCGAGCATGCAGGCCCAGACAGTGGGTGCGCTCCTGGGACCAGCCCAGTTCGCCTGCAACCCAGGAAAATGTCGAGGCTTGAGGGTAGTTGCGCCACTCGCCCAGCTCCAGGTGCCTGGCCAGCGATGCCCCTGCACCGAAGTGAAACGGATCGCCGGACACCAGCACGGCCACGCCTTGCTGTCCACGCAGCTGTAGCACGGGCTCGACGCTGAAGGGGACGGGCCAGGCCCTGCCGCGCGACCCTGCTTGTGCCAGCGCCAGATGACGCGGACTGCCGAACACAACACTGGCATCATCCAGGGCTCGTCGTGCTGCAGGGCTCAGACCTTCCAGCCCTGATGGATGAATTCCGATAATTGAAAGCCACGGATTGGCCATGACCCAAGTTCTCCTGTTAGGCGGCACTTTCGATGCCTATATGTTGTCCACGCTGCTGCACGAGGCCGGGGTGCAAGCCATCTATTCTTATGCCGGGGCCACCCAGACGCGCCGTACTCCGGCCCTGCCGGTGCGTGTGGGCGGCTTTGGCGGCGTGCAGGGGTTGGTCGATTACCTGAGTGCGCATCACATCACCCATGTCATCGACGCCACCCATCCGTTCGCGGCACAGATGAGTGCCAATGCCATCGTGGCCTGCGCCCAACTGGATCTGCCCTTGCTGTCCATGGAGCGGCCCGCCTGGCAGGCGCAGCCTGGCGACCAATGGCAGCATGTGCCGGATATGGCGGCTGCCGCACAGGCCTTGAGTCGGTCTTTGAAGCGGGTGTTTCTGGCGATAGGGCGCAAGCAGCTGGCGGCCTTTGCGGGCCTGGCCGGTGAGCACCAGTTTGTGCTGCGCGTCATCGACCAGGAGGGCGGTGCCTTGCCGTTGCCGGCTTCCAGCTATGAGCTGATCGTGGCGCGCGGCCCGTTTCGGCTCGCCGATGAGCTGGCGCTGCTCGGGCAGTACCGCGTCGACTGCATCGTCAGCAAGAATGCCGGTGGCGCAGATACCTATGCCAAGATCGAGGCCGCACGGCAACTGGGCATTCCGGTCATCATGGTCGACAGACCGGTACTGGCGCCCCGCACGCAGTGCCAGAGCCCGCAACAGGCCATGGAGTGGCTGGACCGGCAGCGCTGCTGAGCACTTTTGCCCGGCAGGACCTTGCGTGTACTCAGGCATTGTCGCTCACGATGGAAGCTGCGCTGCTGCAGGCTTCATAGCTGCGCGGGGTGTAGACATGCTTGCCCACCTGGCGGGTCTGGCTGTTGCCCACGATCACCACCGTGCGCATATCGGCCATATCGGCCCGTGCATCCTGCAGCTTCACGACCCGCAGCGTCTCATCGGGGCGGCTGACGTTGCGGGCAAAGCAGATCAGGCGCTCGGGCTCGCACTCCTGCTGCAGCACCTGCAGGGCGCGCGAGAAGCCCTCGGGGCGCGAGCGCGAACAGGGGTTGTAGAAGGCCATGGCGAAATCGGCCTGGGCGGCCAGGCGGATGCGGCGCTCGATGATCTTCGCGGGCTTGAGGTTGTCGGACAGGTTGATGGTGCAGAAATCATGTCCCAAGGGGGCCCCCAGGCGGGCTGCTGCTGCCAGCATGGCGGTGATGCCCGGCTGCACATGCACGTCCACGCCTTGCCAGCGGGCATGCTCCTCGGGGCTGGCTTGTTCCAGCGTCTCGAATACGGCACTGGCCATGGCGAACACGCCCGGGTCGCCCGACGAGAGCATCAGCACCTTGCGGCCCTGGGCTGCAAGATTCAAGGCGTTGCGCGCACGTTCCAGCTCCTCACGGTTGTCGCTGGCATGCAGTTGCAGGTGCTCCAGGCCCTGCAGCCGCGCCACATAGGGAAAGTAGCCGAATGCATCGCTGGCGCTGGCAATGCTGTCGCGAACCTGCTGCGTCAGCAGGGCATCATCGCCCGGGCCCAGGCCCAGCACCAGGAGTTGTGGAGGCATTGAGGTCTTGCTCATGTCAGCGCGATCACATGTCATTGGCCGGGCGGCGGCCCTGGCCGTGCACGACGATGATGGCGAAGTAAGGGCAGCGCTCGGGCGCATCGCGCAGCGGCATGACCTGCTGATCGCTCATGGTGCCGTTGATGACCAGCCAGGCACGGTCCAGCTTGCCTTGCTCGTCCAGCAGCCCACGGATGCGTCCCAGATGCCGTCCCACCTTCATGATGACCAGCGCGTCAGAGCGCGCCATATGCTCGCGCAGCGGCGTATCGGGCAAGGTCGCGGGCAGCACGCTCATCACATCGTCACCCCAGGTCATGGGAATGCCGGTGGCATGCCAGCAGCCCACCATGCCGGGGATGCCTGGCAGCACCTCCACCGTGACCTGTTCCGCTTGTCGCAGACGCACATAGAGGTGCATGAAGGAGCCGTAGAAGAACGGATCGCCTTCGCAGAGCACGATCACATCCTCGCTGCGCGTCAGCTCCGTCAACCTGGACTGCCAGTCCTGATAGAAACAGGACAGCTGGGCGATGTAGCGCGGGTCGTCGTGCGGAATCTCCGTGGTCAGCGGATACTCCATCGGGTACTCCGTGACCTCGGCATGCAGCAGGCCGTTGACCAGTTGCCGTGCCTTGCCCGGGTGACCGCGCTTGCGAAAGTAGGCCACATGGCGGGCGTTTCTCAGCAGGCGGTCGGCCTTCACGCTCATCATGTCGGGATCGCCGGGACCCAGTCCCACGCAGAAGATTTTTCCGTGATTCATGGTGACTCTTCCTACTCCACCGTGGTTGCCAGCGCGTTGATGGCGGCAACCGTGATGGCGGAGCCGCCGAGGCGCCCTTGCACAATGGCAAACGGAATCTGTCCCCATTCGCGCAGAGCGTCCTTGGACTCCGCCGCTCCCACAAAGCCGACCGGGCAGCCGACGATGGCGGCCGGGCGCGGGCAATCCGGGTCCTGCAGCATACGGAGCAGATGAAACAGGGCCGTCGGCGCATTGCCGATGGCGACCACGGCGCCGTCCAGATGCTCGCGCCACAGCTCCAGTGCTGCGGCGCTGCGGGTGTTGCCCATGTCGGCGGCCAGCGCTGGCACGCGTGGGTCCTGCAGGGTGCAGATGATGGGGTTTTGGGCCGACAGGCGCTTGCGCGTGATGCCCTCGCTGACCATACGAGCATCGCAGAGCACGGGTGCTCCGCGCTGCAGCGCGGCTTCTGCGGCTTCGGCAAAGGTCGGGGAAAAATGGATATGCGAGGCCAGCTCCACCATGCCGGCTGCGTGAATCATGCGGCAGGCAACCCGCTCTTCCACGGGATTGAAGCGCTTGAGATCGGCCTCGCGGCGGATGATGCTGAACGATTGCCGGTAAATCTCTTCACCGCACTTTTCATAGTTGTAGGTCATTGAGCTGTTGCTGTATATCGTGAGGATCTGGGTCCAGAGGCCGATAGGGAATGGAGGCCCGGACCGATGGTTGTGCTTCGGCGGGGCTGGCGTGCAGCCATATCTGGCCCGCTGTGTCCTGGCTGGCAAATACCAGATTTGTCGCATCGGCAGGCAGGGCACAGAGCTTGGCGCAGCCGCTGATATGAAGGTGCCGGTCTGCCGCCTGCGAGCTGGCGAACTGCAAGGCCATGGACTGGGCCGGGATATGGGCCTGAGGGCAGTTGGGGGCGCCAGTGCAGGCCGAGACCCGCAGGCGCACATCCGTGGACTGGCTGATCCAGTCCCAGGAATCGAGCCGGGCCGGCAGTGAATCCAGGTGCTTGTTCGGCAGCAGCAAAGATTTCCAGGGCGTGACCCGGATCTCTGCCTGTTCGGGCATGAGAGCCGCCAGCTTCTGTATGGCCCATGCGTCCAGGCGCCCCAGCGGGGCGCCCAGCAGCAGGCCGTGAGGGTTGAGCGCTCCGGGCCGCAACGGCCTGGCCGTGGTCTTGTCCTGAGTGCGGGGCTCAAGGTGATGACTGGCCCTGGCGAGTCCGCAGGCCTGAAGGTCGATGGGCGTTGCAAGGCCGCGCAATCGGCCTGCCGCCTGCGCGCTGCGCTCACGGGCAAACCACAGTGCAATCCGTATGGCGGCCTGGACGGCCGCCGGTGCGCTCTCGAAACCATACCAGTCTGCCGACTGGCCCAGGGCAAGCCCATAGCGTCCATCGGCGCAGGCCCATAGCTGAAGGTCTGAGCTCAGGCTTTGGAGGTGGCGCTGCGGATCGTCGACCAGCATGTCGAATTTGCCGGGCAAGGCAGGAATGTCCTGCTGTTGCAGGGCCAGGGGAGTCAGATCACGCGCCGTCGCCACGGAAAGCGCCAGAGCCAGCGCATGGGTGCGATCTCCTCTGGCATAGAACGGCGTGCAATGCACGGCAGGCGCCAGATCTGTCTGTTCATCGGCAGGGGCCAGCCTGGAGGCAACGAGCGCCGCGCGCAGGGCAGGCAGCGCCGATTCGTGCACGCCGCGCAATTGCAGGTTGCCGAGGCGCGTCAGCTCGATCTGGCCCGAGGCGTGGGTTCGCGCGAGCTCGGCCAGTACCAGCCACTGAGCGGCGCTGAGAGACGCGCAGCGAGGGCGCACGCGAACGATCCAGCCGTCCTGTGCCTGCATGGGCTTCCAGGTGCTGGGACACCAGCCGCGAATCTGGATGGTCTCAGGGCTGGACAAGCGTTGCTCCAGGCGACGAGGCCAGGGCACGGCCGGCCCGCTGGGACAAATCTGACTGGCAAATTCCATGCAACATAGGTCATCCACGGTCGGTTTGGCCGATACCCGGGCCAGACAAACAAAATGTGCAGAGGGAAATGAAGAGGTGATGAGCCGCACGCAGGCGTTGGCATATCACAAGCCACATGCAATCCCGCTGCGCCTTGTACACATCAGGCCGGTCTCCGGACTTACAGAGCTCACCTGAGGGTGGCATGTCGATGCGCCTTCCCGCTTTCGCAGTGGCGGCCATGGCCGTGGGCCAGAGCGTGCATCGCCATATATCTGATTACCGTTGCGGGTGCAGTGCAGGATTGATGGGGATTCCATTCACCTGCTTCTCGTTTCACCTCCGCGCGCAGAGCACGCCTTGAGGCACCTGTGGTGGCGCGATCTTACGCGATAACCTGGTGCATACGGCCCAATTCATCGGCCTGGCGGCCGCTTTCCTGCCGCCTGTGGGGTCGCTGAGTATCGATAGGGCGAACAGGGGCAGTGTGATGCCCTGTTGGATGGTTATCAAAATGGATAGCTGCTAGCGCTTGCCTGCTAAGCGGTAGAGGCGATTTTTAGTTGAATTTCAGCGGCAGTCGAAGAGTATCCGGCCAGGCCTTTGCCAGCCTCTCGGCACCACCAAACAGACGCTTGTTCTGGCCCGCAGCGGCTTCACAGTCCACCAGAATCTGCGCCAGGGCAGGTATGGGGCCGCGCTCCAGTTGCAGCACATCGGGGCTACGGAAGTCGCTGATCAGCCACAGGCGGGATGGTTGCCGGGAGTATCTGGCCGCCATCTGCCAGCCTGACTCCAGGGCCTGGGCCAGCGGCGTGCCGCCACCGCCGCGCAGCGGCTCGATCAGATCGGCATTCCAGCGTGGCGCCCGCGTGGGCTCCAGCAGCCAGTGCAGCCGGCCTGCGCCGAAGCACAGCAGGGCCACGGATTCGCGCTGCAGATAGGCCCGGCGCAGCCACTGCAGCAGCAGGCCCTTGGCCTGGGCGAATGCGCCGCTCTCCACCATGGAGGCCGAGCAGTCAAGCAGGAACAGGTGTTGCCTGCGCACCGCTCCCTCGGGCTGGTGCCAGCGCAGATGGGCGGGTGCCAGCGGCAGCCCCTGGCGCTGGCGCAGAGTGCCAGTCCAGTCAATCGATGACCCTGGCATCTTGTGGGCGCTGGATACGGCATGGCTGGCCAGGGCCAGACCTTGGTTGGCGGAGCCGACTTGCCCCCGGCCGGCGCTCAGCGCAGCAGACCGGAGGCCCGGGCTTTTTTTGCGGCCAGGGCCTCCAGGGCTGCCTGAGCCATGGCATCGGCCTGTTGAGGCTCGAAGACGACACTGCTCACGGTTTGAGCCTGACCCCAGCCGGCAGGCGGCTGTTCGAGGCCCGGGCCGGCGTCTTGAGGCAAGGAGCCGGTGGCGCCGGGTTCGCGGGAGGCCGCTGAAGGGGATGCTGACGCCTGGATATCAGGCTCCGTGCGGTCTTTGCGGTCCGTGCCGGATGGCGCAGCGGGCACGGCCGCAGGCGTGCCTGCGGGAGTCTGCTGGGGCTGACTGGCGCTGCCCGGGTCTGGCTGCGCAGCGCGATGCAGCAGTACCAGTGGCGCGACTTCGGCCACATGGGCTGGCGTGATGCTGTGACTGCCTTGCCAGGCTGCCAGGGCGCGTGCAGCGCGCAGCATGACCAGGTCGGCACGCAGTCCGTCTACCTGGGCGGCAATGCACTGCAGGGCCACGGCCTCGTGGACGGCATCGCTCCAGGTCAGTTCCGAGGCATTGCGGCAACGGCTGCGGGCCTGCGCCAGCCGTTGGCGGATCTCCTGCTGGTGGGCCGCATGGGATTGCACAAAGCCCTGGGGGTCCAGGTCAAAGCGCAGCCTGGCCTTGACGATGCTGCTGCGCAGCTGCGGGTCCTGGGCATTATCCAACTGCACACAAAGGCCCAGGCGGTCCAGCAACTGCGGGCGCAGCATGCCTTCCTCGGGGTTCATGGTGCCGACCAGCACAAAGCGTGCAGCATGGCTGTGCGAGATCCCGTCGCGCTCTATGCGATTGATGCCGGAGGCTGCCACATCAAGCAGCACATCGACGATGGCATCGGGCAGCAGATTGATCTCATCGACATAGAGAACCCCTTCGTGCGCCTTGGCGATCAGGCCCGGCGCAAAAGCCACTTCATGGCCCGCCAGAGCTTTGGACAGGTCCAGGCTGCCGGTCACATGCTCGATGGAGGCACCTAGCGGCAGGGTGACGAATGGTGCAGGTGCCAGCAGATCCGCCAGCGCACGTGCTGCCGTGGACTTTGCCGTGCCGCGCGGGCCCCGGATGAGCACGCCGCCCAACTGTGGCTCGATCGCGGCCAGCAGCAGAGCCAGCACGAGGGTGGGCTGTCCCTGTATGGCAGAGAGAGGGAATACGGGTACCGGATCGTGGTTGGGGCTCATTGGGAAACCTGTCCTTCCATGAATTCTTCGTGCTCCAGCATCTGGGCCAGCAGGCTCTGGCGATGCTCGCCGGGCTGCTCCCACATGCCACGGTCTATGGCTTCCAGCAGGCGCGAGACGATATCGCCCAGCGCCTGTGGATTGTGCTGGCGCAGAAACTGGCGCACGCTCTCATCTTCCACATAAGCCTGGGTGACCATGGCGTAATGCTGGTCCGAGACCAGCGCGGTGGTGGCATCGAAGCCGAATAGATAGTCCACCGTGGCCGCCATCTCGAAGCCGCCCTTGTAGCCGTGGCGCATGGCGCCCGCAATCCACTTGGGATTGATGACGCGGGCGCGTACCACGCGACCGATCTCCTCGGCCAGGGAGCGAATCCTGGCAGACTGAGGATTGCCGTGGTCGCCATGATAGATGGCAGGGTCGCTGCCGCCCAGGTGCCGCACGGCCGCCACCATGCCGCCCTGATGCTGGTAGTACTCGCTGGAGTCCAGCAGGTCATGCTCGCGGCTGTCCTGATTCTGCAGCACCACATCCAACGCCTGCAGACGCCGCTCCAGAGCGGCGCGGGCCGGCACGCCATCGGCCTGCTGGCCGTAGGCATAGGCACCCCAGTGCAGGTAGTGGCGTGCAAAGTCACCTGCGTCGGTCCACTGGCCGCTACGCAGCATCTCATGCATGCTGGCCCCGTAGCTGCCTGTAGGCGCCCCGAAGACGCGCCATAGCGCCTGTTCGCGGGCCGCGTCGGCGCTCAGGCCCTGCTCCATGGCGGTTTGCGTGTCACGCAGCATGCGGGCGCGGATAGGGTTGTCCTCGGCGTCCTCATCCAGCTCGGCCACGGCACGTACCGCAGCATCGAACATCTGCACCACGTTGGGAAAGGCATCGCGGAAGAAGCCGCTGATGCGCAGCGTCACGTCGACACGCGGGCGACGCAGCCCCACGGCGGGAATGACTTCAAAGTCGGTCACGCGCTGGCTGCCGGCCGCCCATTTGGGACGAACCCCGATCAGGGCAAAGGCCTGGGCGATATCGTCGCCGCCGGTGCGCATGGTGGCCGTGCCCCAGACGGAAAGCCCGATGGCTTGCGGATATTCGCCATGCTCCTGCAGATAACGCTCCAGCAGGCGTTGAGTGGACTGCTGCCCCAGCGCCCAGGCAGTCTGGGTGGGGATGGCACGGGTGTCCACGGTGTAGAAGTTGCGCCCCGTGGGCAAGGTGTCGCAGCGCCCGCGCGAGGGCGATCCGCTGGGACCGGGGGGGACAAAGCATCCTCGCAGTGCGCGCGAGAACTGCAGCAGCTCCTGAGGGCCGCAGGCGTCCAGTGACGGTGCAATCTGCTGCTCTATGCGCGTCAGCACTTGTAGGGTGTGTGGCCAGTCGCGGGCCAGCTCGGGCCGGGCAATGACCTGCAGGGCCAGCAGCTCGAGACGCTCGCGCGCGTCGCCGCCATGGCGCCAGGCACCGGCAGCCTGCTGCTGCAGCGCGGCCGGACGCGGGCCGTTCCAGGGCGCGGCGGCATCCATGTCCAGCGGGTTCCAGTCCATGGCCGGCAGCAGGTCGGCGGCCAGTGCGTTGAGCAGGCCTTGCTCGTTGCCACCACTGCCTGGGTAGCGCGCCAGCGACAGCAGGGTGGATTCACGCAGCTGGCCCTGGGGCGAGCGGCCGAAGATATGCAGGCCATCGCGGATCTGGGTTTCCTTGAGTTCGCACAGATAGGCATCGATGCGTTCCAGCAGCTGCTCGTCGGCATCGGGCTGTGCGCCTGCCGCTTCGAGGCCGAGTTCGCGCAGCAGATCCTGCTGCGTGGCGCAGTCCAGAATCTGCTTGCGCAGCATGCCGGAGCGGCGCAGATCGACCAGCAGGGCTTCGTAGTATTCGTCCACCAGGCGTTCCAGCTCCTGCATGGGGCCGTGGTTTTCGGCGCGCGTGAGCGGCGGCATCAGATGGTCGATGATGACGGCCTGGCTGCGGCGCTTGGCCTGAGCCCCTTCGCCCGGGTCGTTGACGATGAAGGGGTAGACATGCGGCAGCGGGCCGAGAATGGCATCGGGCCAGCATTGCTGGGACAGCGCCAGGCTCTTTCCCGGCAGCCATTCCAGATTGCCATGCTTGCCTACATGGACCATGGCGTCCGCGCCGAACACATCGCGCAGCCAGAAGTAGAACGCCAGATAGTGATGGGGCGGCACCAGCTCGGCGTCGTGGTAGCTCGCGTAGTCATTGCGTCCATCGAGAGAGCGCGCGGGCTGTATGCCGACAAAGACATGGCCCAGCTGCAGGCCCGCAATCATGAACCAGCCATCGCGCAGCATGGGGTCCTGCTCGGGCGCACCCCAGCGATCGGCTATGGCCTGGGCCATATCGCCGGGCAGCCTTGCCAGGCGCTGTTGATAGGCCTGCAGCGAATAGCCCTGGCTCGCGGGACGCAGAGGCCATTTTTTCGGGTCGTTGGCGATGCCCTGCTGCAGCAGGCCCATCAGAGCCAGACCGGAGTCGGGCCGCGCAGCAGCATCCCCCAGCTGCCAGCCGTCGCGTGCCAGCTGATCCAGCAGGGCGACGACGGATTCCGGCGTATCTAGGCCCACGCCACTGCCCATCCGAGCTTCGCTGCCCGGGTAGTTGGCCAGTATCAGCGCGGCTTTCTTCTGCGCGGCGGGCTTGCTGCGCAGCTGACACCAGCGCCAGGCCAGCTCGGCAATCCAGGCAATGCGGTCGGGCTCGGCCTGGTAGCTGATCACATCAGCTTGCGTCAGCTCGCAGCGATGGGCCAGGCCCTTGAAGCTCATGGCGCGCGTCATGATGCGGCCGTCCATCTCGGGCAGCACCACCTGCATGGCAATGTCGCGCGGGCGCAGGCCCTGGCTGTCAGCCAGCCAGTCCTCGCGGTTGCTGCCGCTGGCGATGACCTGCAGCACGGGAATGTCGCCCGCCAGCGCATCGGCAGCCTCGCCGGTGCGTGCATGTTCCCCGAGGGCCGCAAACGCCGTGGTGTTGAGAATGATCTGCACCTGGTGGGTGAGGCACAGGGAGCGCAGCGTCTGCAGGCACAGCCCGTCCTTGAGCGACTCCAGGGCCAGCGGCAGCGGGTTCAGGCCGCGTGCGAGCAGGGCGTCGGCCATGAGGTCGAAGGCCTCGGTATTGGCCGCCAGCAGATGTGAACGGTAGAACACCAGCATCGCCACGGGGGCCCCTGGGGTCCAGCGCGCCTGCAGGTCGTCCAGGCCCGGAAGATGCCCTGCATCGTCGGCCAGCCAGCTTTGTGGCACATGCACGGCCACGGGGGGCAGCACCCGCACGGGCGCGCCCTCGCGGCCCTGGTTCAGGCCCCAGGCTGCCGCCATGCGCAGGAACTCGCGCGCATTGCCAAGGCCGCCGGCGCGCAGATATTGCCATAGCGCACGGCTTTGCTCGGGCTCAAGCGTACCCTTGGCCAGCAGTTCCGGATCTTCCTGGTTGTCGCCAGAGAACATGGCCAGCTTCTGGCCCTTGCGGCGCGCCAGCTTTTGCAGTTGCTCAATGCCGTAGGGCCAGGTGGATTCGGCTCCCAGATGGTCGACGATGACCAGCCTGGCATGCTGCAGCACCTCGTCGATATACAGATCGAGCGAGGCGCTCTGGCGCAGATGCAGCAGATTGGCGAGCCGCAGCGTGGGGACATCGGCTTCGGCTTGCTGCCACATCCGGTAGGCATCGGCCAGCAGCGACAGCGTGGTGTCGGCGGAACTGAGCACCACCATGTCGGCAGGCGTCTGGTCCAGACGGGTGATGATGCTGTCGTCTTCGACAAAGCCGCCAGGGCGGGAGCTGAGCAGGTGCATGATTCAAAAAGATAGCTTTATTCGCTTGCCAGTAAAGCGATTGAGGCTGATTTTGCTTGGATTTATGCCTGTGCGCCCAGCAAGGCCTGGCGCAGCACGGCGGCGTCGAGCTGCTTGCCGATGAACACCAGACGCGTGGCTGCAGCTTCACCCTCGGCCCAGGCACGGTCGAAATATGCATCGAAGCGGCGGCCCACGCCTTGCACCAGCAGACGCATTTTCTTGCCCGGCAGCGCGGCAAAGCCCTTGACGCGCAGTACGCCATGCTGCTCCACGATGGACTGCAGGGCCAGCATCAGACGCTCACGGTCCACGGCACCCAGGTCCAGGTGCAGGGAGTCGAAGGCATCGTGGTCGTGGTCTTCGTCATGGTCATGGTGGCTGTGCTTGTCGTCGATCGACAGCTCGGCGGCGCGATGCTGGCCCAGCAGCACGTTCAGCGGCACCTGGCCCTGCAGGGCTTCGATCATCTTCACGCTGGCCGGTACTTCTTCGGCCACCAGGGAACGTACCTGGCCGAGTTGTTCGGCCGTGACCAGATCGGCCTTGGACAGCACCACCAGATCGGCGGCCGAGAGCTGGTCCTCGAACAGCTCATGCAGGCTGGCGTCATGGTCGAGATTGGGGTCGGCCTGGCGCTGCTCGTCGACGGCATGCGGGTCATGGGCAAACTGGCCGGCGGCCGCAGCGGGCGTGTCGACCACGGTGACCACGGAATCGACGGTGAAGACATTGGCAATGTCGGGCCACTGGAAGGCCTGGACCAGGGGCTTGGGCAAGGCCAGGCCGCTGGTCTCGATCAGCAGCACATCGATATCGGCGCGGCGCTCGGCCAGGGCCTTCATGACAGGGAAGAACTCTTCCTGCACGGTGCAGCACATGCAGCCGTTGGCCAGCTCGTAGATTTGACCGTCGGCGCCGCCTTCCTCCTGGCAGCCTATGGCACAGGTCTTGAGGATTTCGCCGTCAATGCCCAGTTCGCCGAACTCGTTGACGATGACGGCCACGCGCAGCCCCTTGGCCTGCTCGAGGATATGGCGCATCAAGGTGGTCTTGCCGCTGCCGAGAAAGCCGGTGACGATGGTGGCGGGAATCTTGGTGGTTTGCATGGATCTATCTCCGGTGGAGGAAAGCAAGAGAAATCAGGGGCGTTCGAGGACAGCCGGTCCGTGGACATGGCATTGCGGGTTGACGCGCGCATCAAGCACATGGCCTGTGAGTGTGGACGCCAGATTGTCGGCATCCATGGGACCGTACCAGACGCCGTCGGGATAGACGATCATCAACGGGCCATGGTTGCAGGGGTACTGGCAGCCGGTCTGCAGCGGCTGCAGCCGGTTTTTCAGTCCCGGTGTTTCACGTATCGCGCGCGTCAGTGTGGGCCATAGCTGCAGCGCTCCCTTGGCCGCGCAGCGCGGGCCCACGCACCACAGCACATGCTGGCGGTGCTCGGGCACCAGCGACCAGCCCTTGGGGTCGTGCTCCCATGGATCGACGCCCAGCACCTCTGGCACATCGGGCTGGCGCAGTGCATCTTCCACGGACCGGGCCAGCAACTCGGTCAGCCCGGGTAGCTGCAGCAGCGGTTGACCAAATACCAGACGCGGAGAGGGCTGTGAGGAATCACGTGCTGAACGCCAGCGCATGATGAGCTTGTGCAGCCAGCGGCGCAGCGAGGCTTCGTCAGGCACCATCACGGGCAGGATCAGAATGCTGCGCGCCTCGGCACACAGGTCCAGCGCCTCGCCCAGCGTGGGCTGGGCGCGGTCCACATAGGCCGTGGTCACCTGCTGCACAGGCTGGCCTGAGGCCCTCATGGCGGTCTCCAGCCGCGCTGCCAGATCGCTGAGCTCCGTCAGGCCTGCGGTATAGGCGCCGCCCCGGCTGAGCAAGATGATGGCCAGCGAAGGCGCTGCGGCCTGCTTGAGGTCGGCAGGTCGGGAGCTGGGGAGGTGCTTGTTCACGGCAGCTCTCCTGCAGAAAACTCCACGCGCTGGACGCTGATCTTGCGCTCGGGGTGCAAGGCGGCTGCCAGGCGCTGTGCGGCTTCGATATTGCGCGGGCCGGGTGTGGCTTCGGCATAGCTCATCACGAAGAACCGGCGATTGCGAATGGCGGAAACCGCCTCAAGTTCCTTTTTTTGCAGCAGGAAGTCGATCTTGCCCTGGGCGTCGGGTTGGCCGTAGTCAATGATCACGATCCACTCGGGGTCGCGCTCGATCACGTCTTCCCAGTTGCCGCGCTGCCAGTTCTGGCGCAGGTCTGCAAAGATATTGCTGGCTCCAGCCTCGTCCAGCATGGCTTGTGGCATGCCGAAGTGACCGACGGTGACGGGAATCTCCTGGCCGCTGTCGTAGACAAAGACGCGCGGCAGCGTGCGGTTGCCTTGCATCTGCTGGCGCAGCTGGGCCTGGGAGGCCCGCAGTTTGTCTATGCGTGGCTGGGTCTGCGGGAGGACGCCAAAGATGCGGCTGATGTTCTCCATGTCGAGCAATGCATCGTCCAGTGCGATGCGCTCGCGCTTTTGCACGCGGATGCAGGATTCAGACAGCACATAGGAGGCGATCCCGTGGCTGGCCAGGCGCTCCGGGGTCACGGCACCTTGGCGAAAGCCATAGCTCCAGCCGCCAAAGACAAAGTCGGCTTCGGCTCCCAGCAATACCTCCAGGTTCATGCCCTGGGATGAAAGATCGGGCAGACGCTGCAGCCAGGGCTTGAGCTGGGGGCTGATCTCCTTGCTGGAAGGGATGCCCGAGTAGCCGACCAGGCGCCGGCCCAGACCGAGATAGAGAAAGCTCTCGGTGATGTTGACGTCATGGGTGACGGCACGCTGGGGAACCTTGTCATAGCGCACCGTCTGCCCGCACACCGGCAACTCCAGTACGGGCTGATGCTGGCGCATCGGTACCGCAACCGCCTGCGGCTCGGGTGCTTTGCCGCAACCGACCAGCAGCAGCGATGCCGCCAGCAGCGCCGAGGCGCAGGGACGATTCAAGCCAATAGCTTGCATGGCAACAGGCCTGGGCAGCATCAGAAACGCATCAGCGCGGACAGTTCCACGCTGCGTCCGCGTCCCAGCAGCCATTGGTTGCCACTATAGGCATAGGTGGCATAGAGGCGGTTGGTCAGGTTGCGGCCCACCAGGCGCAGCGTGGTGCGCGGGTTCATATCCCAGCTCATCACGGCGTCGGTCACCACATAGGAAGGCATGCGAACGGTGTTGGCGTTGTCACCAAAACGGTCGCCCACATAGCGCATGCCCAGCGATGCCTGCCAGGGGCCGGTGCGGTAGTGACCCCAGAGGTTGGCAGTCACGCGCGGTACGTTGCTGGGGCGGTTGCCTGCACGGTCCACGCCCTTGCTGCCTTCGAGCAAACGGTCGAACTTCGCATCCACATAGGCAATATTGCCTTCGAAGCGCAGCGTCTTGCTGGCATGGATGAGACCGGTCAGTTCAATCCCCCTGGACGACTGCTTGCCACCCTGGATCGACAGTGCCGGACGATCGGGGTCGCGGGTGATGATGTCGTCCTTGACGATGCGATAGGCCGCCACGGTCCATTCGCCACGCCCATCGGCCAGTTGCTGCTTGTAGCCGACCTCGATCTGGCGGCCCTGGCTGAGGCTGAAGCCGGTTTGCGACTGGGCAATCGCCAGCAGGCTGGTGACGGGGTCATGGCCGGTACTGGTTTGCACATAGGCGCTGCTGAGCGCATCGAACTTGTGGGTCAGGCCCAGGCGCCAGGAAGTGCCGTTCAGCGGCTTGTCAAAGCCCGAGCCGTCCTGAATATTGTTGCGCGAGAAGGCATACCAGTCACGACGCATGCCGGCCATCAACAGCCATTGCTCGCTGATCTTCCAGGCATCTTCGAGATACAGCGCA
This sequence comes from Comamonas sp. C24C, assembly GCF_053345995.1. NCBI lineage: Bacteria > Pseudomonadati > Pseudomonadota > Betaproteobacteria > Burkholderiales > Comamonadaceae > Comamonas > Comamonas sp. C24C. The sequence continues at coordinate 619,996 of NZ_JBKFBC010000002.1, forward strand.
TTCTGGCGAAGGCTGGAGTTCATGCGCGGCAGATAGGCATCGGGGCTGTCCCAATAGCCATGCTGCGGGTTGAAGGCCGAAACCGTGGATTGGCCGGTGTAGGGAGAGTTGCTGGTGCTTGTGAACTGGGCATTGGAGATGTCCCAGCCCACGGCGATCTGGTGGTTGGCGGCCTTGAGGTCCAGCCCCATGCGATTGCCCGTCTGCTGCACATCGTGGCCGATTTCCAGATAGTCGGATCGCCCCACCTGGCCGGTGGCCGGCTGGTAGTCGTAGGCCTCGATGTTCTTCCAGTGGCGATCGGACTTGAAGTGATAGAGCTCGTTGCGCACCGTCAGCGCGTCGCTGGCACGCCACTGGGCCTTGGCACGGAAGCGCTGGTCCTTGAACTGGTCGATGGCATCGAGCACGTTGTAGTTCTTGTTGCGCAGCTCCTTGACTATCTGCCCGTTGACCACGGGCGAGCCGAAATAGCGCTCGGGCTTTTGCTGGCTGATGTCGGCACTGAGGTCCACGGTCAGATCGCTGCGCGGCGTCCAGCGCAGTGCGCTCATCAGCTTGCCGCTGCTGGCCTTGCCCAGCTCGCGCTCGCCGTCGGTGCGGTCGCCATAGGCATCGAGACGGTAGCTCAGGGTCTCGCCCAGTGCGCCACTGGCGCCGATGCCGGCGTAGGCCTTGCCGTGGCTGCCTGCTCCCAGCAGCACTTCGGTAGAGCGCTCGCGGCTGGGCTGCTTGCGGATGGCATTCATGGTGGCACCTGTGGTGCCGCTGCCATACATCAGCGATGCCGGGCCGCGCAGCACTTCGATGCGCTCATAGCCCCAGCTGTCGCCCGGATAGTTGACGGTGCCCGAGGCCACGCCCAGCATGATGCCGTCCTCGGCAATGCCGATGGAGTTCACGCCATTGAAACCGCGGCTTGAAAAAGACAGCCCCCCATTGCCGGGGGCGCCCGATGTACTCAGGCCCACGGTGCGGGTGAGCGCG
>NZ_JBKFBC010000002.1:621091-705457 GCF_053345995.1 Comamonas sp. C24C
ACGCTGGCCGGGAGGTCCAGCACGGGTACGTTCACATGGGAGGCCGTGGTTGACGGCTGGCTGGTCTGCAGCTCATGCGAGGGCAGGCGGTTTTCCCGCACCGTGACTTCGGGCAGGGACTGCTGGGCCATGCCGACGGCGGGGCAGAGCAAAAGCAGCTTGAGTGCGGTGCTGCCTAGATGGCGCAGCTGAGGCTTGGAGTTGAGGGCGGAATGAAGAGCAGCAGAGGTTTGTGGATGAGAGCACATATCACGAGGCCGAAACTGCCTGAAGGGATAGCTGTGCCGCAGACAGGTCCGCCTTTACCAGGCATGACGCAATCCACTTTCTGGCCGCTATCCGCACCCCGCAGACAGTTTTCGTAAATACCGCCCCAAGGGGCGGAGTTGAGTCATCGGCAGGCCGGTCTCCGGGCTCACAGGCAATTCATTGCTGAATTCACGACTCGCCTTCCCAAAAGATGCAGACCGTCGCGATGCGAGGGGCCGGATCATGTCCAGTGGCTGCAAGCGCAGATGCGCTCGCATGAGTGTGTTGACCTGTTTACCGTTGCGGGGGCAGCCAAGGCTTCCTGAGCTTGCGATCAGACCTTGTTCCCGTTTCACTCGCTTCAAGCGAGCACCTTCCGAAACGAAGCGCCATCAAGGCGCCGCGAGAGTTTATCAGTCCCCGGGCGAAACGCGCAGGGATTTAGAGCAACTCGTCCGGCATGAACTCGATCAGCGGTCTGCCGCTGCGCTCGCTCAGGCGCACCTGGGCATGCACGCCGTAGACCTCGGCAATGGTCTGCGCGGTCAGCACCTGGGCCGGCGTGCCCTGTGCCACCAGTTCTCCTGCCTTGAGCAGGTACAGGCGGTCGCAGTAATGAGCGGCCAGTGGCAGCTCGTGCAGCGCGGCCAGCGTGGTCAGGCCCAGGCTGCGGATCAGGTTCATCAGCTCGAACTGGTGGCGTACGTCCAGGTGGTTGGTGGGCTCGTCCAGCACCAGCAGCCTGGTCTGCTGGGCCAATGCCCTGGCCATGAGCACGCGCTGCTTCTCGCCCCCCGAAAGGGTGGAGAACATGCGCTGCGCCAGCGACTGGGCACGGACCTGAGCCAGGGACTGGGCGACGATGCGGAAGTCTTGCTCGCTGTCCCGGGCGAAAGAGCTCTGGTGCGGCGTGCGACCCATGAGCACCACATCGCAGACGCGCAGATCGAACTCGCTGACGCTTTCCTGGGTCAGCACCGCCATGGAGCGGGCATTGTCGCGAGCGCTGCGCAGCCAGACGTCCTGTCCGTCTATGCAGACCGCACCGCTGGCAGGCCTGAGCATGCGGTAGATCATGCGCAACAGGGTGGACTTGCCGCTGCCGTTGGGGCCGAGCAGGCCGACCAGTTCGCCATGCCGGATATGCAGGCTGATGTCCTTGACAATGGAGGCGGCTGCCGTCTGCCAATGCAGGCGGCTGGCCTCCAGCAGGCAGCAAGCGCTGGGTGCGGAACTCACGGATTGCCCTTTTCCCGCACGCTCTTGCGGCACAGCATCCAGACAAAGAAGGGGCCGCCCAGCAGCGAGGTGATGACCCCCACGGGTACTTCGGCGGGGGCAAAGCTGATGCGCGAGAACACATCGACCCAGATCAGGAAAATGGCACCTGTGAGAGCGGCCACTGGCAGCACGCGCCGGTGCTCGGAGCCGACCAGCATGCGGGCGACATGGGGCACGATGAGGCCGACAAAACCGATCGGACCCGTCAGCGCCACCAGCACGCCCGTCACCATCGAGACCAGAACGAATAGCCAGCGCCTGGTGCGGGTGGTGTCCACTCCCAGCGTGGCGGCGGTCTCTTCGCCTGCCAGCAGTGCATTGAGTGAGCGAGCCTGTGTCAGCAGCAGGGCCACGCCAGCTGCCAGCAAGGCAGCCGGCAGGCCCAGCTCCTGCCAGCGGGTTCCGGCCAGGCTGCCCAGGGTCCAGGTGAGCACGGAGTTGGCCAGCTCGCGCTGATCGGCCGTCAGCACAATCAGGCTGGTGACGCCGCCCAGGCAGTAGGCAATGGCCACGCCGCCCAGAATGAGTCGCGATGCCTGCAATCGTCCATTGGCATGGGCCAGAAAGTACACGGCCACACAGGCCAGCAGCGCGCCGCTGAAAGCGCCCAGCGGCAAGGCCAGCTCGCCGGCGAATGCCAGTGCGCCGAAGGCCAGCACGCTTACGGCACCGACCGACGCACCGGAGGAAACGCCCAGCAGATAGGGGTCGGCCAGCGGATTGCGCACCATGGCCTGCATGGCCACGCCCACCAGCGCAAGGCCAGCGCCGGTCAGGGCTGCGAGCAATACGCGCGGCAGGCGCACGCGCCAGACAATCTGGTACTGGGCGCTGCTCCAGCTGCCCGAAGGCCAGTCCAGGCCCAGTCGCTGACCCAGCTCATAAGCCGTGATCTGCCAGGCTTGCCCGGGGGCGATCCGTACCGGCCCCAAGGTGATGGCCAGAGTCAGAGACAGCAGCAGCACTGCCGCCAACATGGCCAGCCATAGCTTCAGCTGATGGCGTTGCTGGACGAACATCTGTGTCAACGGCTGGGTCATGGCTGCAGCAGGGGGGGGTCCCAGGTGGGCATGGCGCCAGCGGGCCCGAAGCGCGAGGCGAAAGCCTGTGCAAGGTGTCTCATTGTCATTAGCCAGGGCAGACGGTCTGCATGCTGGTGACGAGATCGGGCGGAGGGCGGGACTCGCAGCCTGTTGCCGTCACGCTGCTCCCCGCAGACGCTCGTTGCACATGCCGACTGCCGGGACTGGGTCCGGGTGGTCAGCGCTCAACAGGCCGGTATCCGGGCTGGCAGATTGCGCGAGGCATGTCACTTCGCCTTCCCGGCGTTGCCGCGCACCTCGTCGAAGAGGCCACGTAGAACACCAGTGACAGACTCCTGCAAGCGCAAAAGCCATGAAGTGGTTTGATCTGCTTACCGTTGCGGGGGCAGCCAAGGCTTTGAACCTTGTTCCCGTTTAACCCGATGAAGCACCGGGCACCTGTCGCATGGAGAAAAAGCCTGCGGCACGGCCGTGCCGAGACTTGTTTCAGCAAAAAATTATATAGCAGCGCATCCAGACATCGTCTGGGAGATCAGGGCGATTCCTTTGGGGCAGCGAGGCACAGCTCAAGGTAGGCGTCGCGTTCAGCGAGGCTCTGGTGCAAGTTCAGGCACTGTGGCGACGCTGCCCGTGATCGATATCCGATGCCCAAACAGGCTGCAGCCGCCTGAAATGTCGGCGGCGGCTGTTTTTGAGTGGCTGCAGTCAAAACTGCGCTGACATTTGTGCACAAAATAGAGGCTGAGAAAGCCCCCGATTCTGAGGACATCATGAGCATCTGGTCCATCGACGCACAGACCGTCACCCACAGCATTCAGCTCGCTGTTGCGCCGGTTTTTTTTCTGACTGCCGTGGCCGGCATGATCGGCTCCGTAGCGGGGCGGCTGGCCCGCATCATTGATCGCGCCCGCAAGCTGGAGGAAAGCCTGCGCACCCTGGAGGATCACGATCTGATCGCCCGCCATCTCAAGGAGCTGCATTTTCTGCGCGAGCGCGGGCGGCTGGCCAACGTCTCCATTGCGCTGCTGACGCTGTGCGGCATGTGCATAGGGCTGACCATCGTGCTGCTGTTCGTGGGCCAGGCCTACGGCGTCAGCGGCCACGGCTATGCCGTGTTCAGTTTTTTGCTGGGAGTTCTGGCCTTTGTGCTGGCGCTGTGCTGCTTTCTCTGGGAGACCATCATGGCGACACGCATTCTGGACTTTCATATGCTCAGCCAGGCTAGGGCGGCCGTGCGCCATGTGGCGGAGTCCGAGCGCCGTCCCTGAGGGGTCTGCGAGACATGTTTTTCCTGCCTTTGATCCTGGTGCCCATCGTTTTCCTGATGGCACTTGCTCGCCTCTATCAGATTCCCGTGCAGCTGCGCTCGGGGCGGTTGCGGCTGGTCGAGCGTGGCAGGCCGGGCTTGCGCCTTGCTACCTTGCTGGCCTATGTCGGTCTGCTGACGGGTAGCGGGGCATTGCTCGCGGCCTTGGTGTATGCGAGCTTTTTCGCGCCACAGCGCTGGCCCGCCTATCTGCACCTGGCTCCTTATGTGGCGCTTTATCCCTTGCTGTATCTGGCTGCCGCATGGGTGTTCTATTACGGCCTGAAGAAGTCTGCTGCCGCCTGAGCTAGTCCTGCATGGGCTCCAGCCAGGCGGTCGCAGCATGGATGATGCAGTCGGTCAGACGCTGCAGGCTGGCCTGGGCATTGCGGGTGTGAGCCCAGTACATGGGAATGTGGAGATCTCTGCCCGGCAGCAGTTCCATCAAATCGCCACTGGCCAGCTGCGGGGTGATCAGCTGCGCCGGGTGCATGCCCCAGCCCATGCCCAGTTCCACGGCTCGGGTGTAGCCCTGATTGGAGGGCAGAAAGTGACGTGCATTGTTGCGCCGTCCGTCCAGTCCCAGACCATGGAGCCATTGGTCCTGCAGGCTGTCCTTGCGGCCGTAGTACATCATGGGCGCCTTGGCCAGCATCTGTGCCAGTTCCCGGTCCGACTCGGCTTGGGCCAGATGGCGCTGCACAAACTCCGGGCTGGCCACGGCGATATAGCGCATGCGGCCCAGCGGCCAGGTGTTGCAGCCAGCAATCGCCGAGCCCGTGGCGGTGACGGCGGCCATGACTTCACCTTCCTTGATGCGTTTGGCCGTGTGGTCCTGGTCGTCAATGCTGATGTCCAGCAACTCGTTGCCATCCTGCGTGAAAGCCGCCATGGCATCCATGAACCAGGTCGACAGGGAGTCGGCATTGACTGCCAGCTTCAGCGTGGGCAGGGCGGTCTGGCCTTCGGGGACCAGCTCGGGATTCTTGCGGCGCAAATCGTTTTCCAGCAGCGCCACCTGCTCCACATGCAGGCACAGGCGTCGTCCGGCCTCCGTGCCGCTGCAAGGCGTGCCTCGCAGCACCAGCACCTGTCCCACGCGCTCCTCGAGCAACTTGATGCGCTGGGAGATGGCGGAGGGGGTGACATGCAGCTTGCGCGCCGCACGCTCGAAGCTGCCCTCGCGCAATACCGCGGCAAGCGCTTCCAGTCCTGCGTAGTCAAACATTAGAAATTCTTCATTGGATTGAGTAAATGTAATTTTACTTAATTGCTCCGTGGAGCAAGAATCCGGGCCGGTTTGGAGGAGTCAGCGGCTCATGGATATGACAACTAATTTTTATTCCGCCTGGATTGCAGGCTTTACGGTGTGCGCTTCGCTCATTGTTTCCATCGGTGCCCAGAACCTGTATGTGCTGCGTCAGGCAGTGCAGGGCGAACATGTGAAGGCCTGCGTGGCTCTGTGTGTGCTCAGCGATGGGCTGCTGGTAGCGCTGGGGGTGGCCGGCATGGCGCAGATGCTGACCAGCTATCCGGCATTGGCCCAGTATCTGACGCTGGGCGGAGCTGCATTCTTGCTGGCCTATGGTCTTTTCGCCTTGCGGCGCATGTGGCTGGCTCCGGATGCAGCCATGGAAGCCGGCGAGCGCAGGGCGGCACCGCGCGGGATGATGAGCGTGCTGGCTGCGCTGGCGGCCATCACCTTGCTCAATCCCCATGTGTACCTGGATACGGTGTTGCTGATGGGCTCGATTGGTGCCCAGCAGGAAGGTGCGGGCCGCTGGTCCTACGTGGTGGGAGCTGCCTCGGCCAGCTGTCTCTGGTTTGTGCTGCTGGCGATGGCAGGGCGCCGTCTCAAGCACCTGTTTGCCAACCCCGGCGCCTGGCGCGTCATGGATGGCATCACCGGCGTGATGATGCTGGGTCTGGCCTGGTGGGTGGCGAGCAGCGCATTTGGAATGGACGTCTGAGTCTCAGGTCGAGCCAGCGCTTCGCACTACGGATTGCTGCGCAGGCGCTGGCTGCGGTTCAAGCCGCTGCAGCCTGCTCCCACAGACCCACGGCTTCGATGAGGTTCCAGCTATTGCATTCGATACGGTAGTGGCCTGTGGCTCCGGTTTTCTGGCTCTGGCCCTCGATCACCACAATGTGCTTGCCATGGCGCTGGGCTTGCGAGATCGGGCGGATCTTGTCGTAGTTGTGCTTCTCGGCAATGTCGCCGCGAAAGGCAATCGTCACCTGCTCGCGCCGGGGGAAGTAGTCCTTGGCATATTTGTCCAGCGTGCGATCGGCAACCAGCGTGGCCATATCGGGCGGGGTGGCGGAAGAAGTGTTCATCGTGTCTCCTCAAGAGTGGACTCTTGTTGTGTGCAGAACCTGAGCAGGTTTATGACGCAATTGTTGCATTTTGTTTCCGGTGGCGCCAGTGCCAATCTCCATGGCAGATGGCAGCCATCGTTCTGCACCAACTCGGGCCACAAGGCAGAACTGCCTCATGGCGCGGACAGCGGCAGCTGCAGACCTGTCTTGATGCGTTCCAGTGCGATCGAGGTGCTGTAGCGGCGAATGTTCTCGTCTCCTTCGAACAGGCGTTTGCAGATGGCCTGGTAATCATCCATGTCGGTTGCCGTGACGACCAGGATGTAGTCGGTTTCGCCCGTCACATAAAAGCATTGCTGCACGGCCGCTTCATCGGCGATTCTGGCCCTGAAGCCGCGCGACAGGTCCGGCCTGTCGTTGACCAGCTGCACGGTGATGATCGCGGTCAGCGTACGGCCCACCTTGACGGGCTCCAGCACGGCCACGTTGGCGGCAATCACCCCAGTTTCCTGCAATCGCTTGATGCGTCGCTGCACGGCCGGGGCCGAGAGGTTGATGTGCTCCGCAATCAGACGCTGTGGCATGAGGTTGTCACGCTGGAGCAGGGCAAGAATCGCGTGGTCAAAGGAGTCCAGATCGGCAGCAGGCATGGTGTGGGATGGGTTGAGAGCGAAACTTGCAGATTCAGGGCCGAAAACGAGCAAATTTCGCGGGTGACATGCAATATCGTACCCACCTATGTCAAAAAACAGCTGGAATCACTGGTGGCCCGTGTTGGCCGTATTGGGCTCGGTCACTGCACTCGGGCTGGGAACTTCGCTGGCCAAGCAGCTGTTTCCCCTGGTCGGTGCCCAGGGAACCTCGGCATTGCGGGTGGGCTTTGCCGCGCTGATTCTGGTGTGCGTCTGGCGGCCCTGGCGCTGGTCGCTCAACCGTCAGCAGGCACAGGCGCTGCTGATTTTCGGCATGGCGCTGGGCGGCATGAACCTGATGTTCTACATGGCGTTGCGCGATATTCCGTTTGGCCTGGCCGTGGCCATAGAGTTTTCAGGGCCGCTGGCCGTGGCCATCTATTACTCACGCCGTGCACTGGACTTTGTCTGGCTGGCGCTGGCGGTTGCCGGGCTGGCCATGATTCTTCCTCTGGGCGGCAATGCTTCGGGCCTGAACCTGTCGCCGGTGGGCATTGCCTGTGCGCTCGGAGCCGCCATCTGCTGGGCCTCCTACATCGTGCTGGGGCGCAGGCTGGGCCATATTCCCAGCGGTCAGGCAGTCTCCCTGGGCTTGCTGTGCGCGGCTTTGGTGGTGGTGCCATTTGGCGTGGCCGAGGCCGGGCTCAAGCTGCTGACGCCGTCGATCCTGTTGTTCGGTCTGATGGTGGCGGCCATCTCCAGTGCCTTGCCCTACACCTTGGAAATGCTGGCCCTGCGCCGCCTGCCGCCTGCGACCTTTGGCATTGCACTGGCGACCGAGCCGGCCATTGCGGCACTGATGGGCATGCTGCTGCTCAGCGAGCATCTGAGCGCCACGCAGTGGACTGCGATTGCCTGCATCATGGCTGCAGCCATGGGCAGTGCCGTGACGCGGCCAGGTAGCAAACCGCCCACCGTGGATGCATCGGCAGCCACTTCCGGATGAATACCCATGCTATGAAAAGAGGTGCTGTAAGCGCTTGCTAATCAATGCTTTGCAGAATTTTTTCTAGTGAATAACCCTAGAAATTTGCGCAGCAAGCTCTTTTTTCTGTAGCTGGATGGGTCTGAAGCGCTGCCTGGGCAGCGCTTTTTTTTGCACATCGGCCTGGCTACCGGCAGCCGTTTTCTATGATTCCGGAGTCGCTGAAATCCTGAATACTGGCACACAGATAGCGTGTTTCATGACACAGGTGAAGCCAGTCCTCTATGCTCATTTTGAGTCCTGTTTTTTGACCGGTTTTTGCGCTATCCGGTTTGCGGTTTTGGCTGTCGTGGCTACTGCGTATTTGTAGGACTCTCGGTCTATTCAAATCAGGAGCGAGGTGCTACAACGGATGCACACGGTAACGAATGCTTTGCAACATTGCGGCACTGATTCGAACCCTGGTGCCGCCACGGGAGGTCATATGGATGTCATCAGCAATTCCGCAGCACGCTATGTCCGCCTGCGTGAAGAAGAAATGTCGCTGGACGAGTACCTGAGCCTTTGCCTGCGTGACCCTATGGCGTACGCGGGTGCCGCACAGCGCATGTTGGCGGTCATCGGCGAACCCGAGATGGTGGATACCCGCAACGACCCCGTGCTGTCGCGTCTGTTCGCCAACAAGGTCATCCGCCGCTACCCCGCTTTCTCCGAGTTCTACGGCATGGAAGATGCCATCGAGCAGGTGGTGAGCTTCTTCCGCCATGCAGCCCAGGGGCTGGAGGAGCGCAAGCAGATTCTCTATCTGCTGGGACCGGTGGGCGGCGGTAAAAGCTCTATCGCCGAGCGCCTCAAATACCTGATGCAGAAGGCCCCGTTCTACGCGCTCAAGGGATCGCCGGTGAACGAGTCGCCGCTGGGTCTGTTCGACCCCGTGGAAGACGGTCCGATTCTGGAAGAAGAGTTCGGCATTCCGCGCCGCAATCTGCAGCATGTGCTCTCGCCCTGGGCCGTGAAGCGGCTGGAGGAGTTTGGCGGGGACATTCGCCAGTTCCGCGTGGTCAAGCGCTACCCCAGCATTCTCAAGCAGATCGGCATTGCCAAGACCGAGCCCGGCGATGAGAACAACCAGGACATCTCGAGCCTGGTGGGCAAGGTGGATATCCGCAAGCTGGAAAACTTTTCTCAGGATGACACCGACGCCTATAGCTACTCGGGCGGCCTGTGCCTGGCCAATCAGGGTCTGCTGGAATTCGTCGAAATGTTCAAGGCACCCATCAAGGTGCTGCACCCCTTGCTGACCGCCACCCAGGAAGGCAATTACAAGGGCACCGAGGGGTTTGGCGCCATTCCTTTCGACGGCGTGGTGCTGGCCCACAGCAATGAAAGCGAGTGGAAGGCCTTCCGCAACAATCGCAACAACGAGGCCTTCCTCGACCGCATCTACATCGTCAAGGTGCCTTACTGCCTGCGCGTGAGCGAGGAGGTCCGCATCTATGAAAAGCTGATCCGGGAGTCTTCGCTGGCCAACGCCATCTGCGCGCCCGGCACGCTCAAGATGATGGCGCAGTTCTCCGTGCTCACACGTCTCAAGGAGCCGGAGAACTCCAGCATCTTCAGCAAGATGCAGGTCTATGACGGCGAAAGCCTCAAGGACACGGACCCCCGTGCCAAGAGCTACCAGGAATACCGCGACTATGCGGGCGTTGATGAGGGCATGGAGGGCATCTCCACCCGCTTTGCCTTCAAGATCCTGGCCAAGGTCTTCAACTACGACAGCACCGAAGTGGCGGCCAACCCCGTGCACCTGATGTATGTGCTGGAGCGGCAGATCGAGCGCGAGCAGTTCCCCGCCGAGCTGGAGACCAAATACATAGGCTTCATCAAGGAATATCTGTCTCAACGCTATGCCGAATTCATCGGCAAGGAAATCCAGACCGCCTATCTGGAGAGCTACAGCGAGTACGGCCAGAACATCTTTGACCGCTACGTCACCTACGCCGACTACTGGATTCAGGACAGCGAGTACCGCGACACCGATACCGGCGAGGTGTTTGATCGCAATGCGCTCAATGCCGAACTGGAGAAGGTGGAAAAGCCTGCCGGTATTGCCAACCCCAAGGATTTCCGCAACGAGATAGTCAACTTCGTGCTGCGGGCCAGGGCCAACAACCAGGGCAAGAACCCGAGCTGGACCAGCTACGAAAAGCTGCGCGTGGTGATCGAGAAGAAGATGTTCTCCAACACCGAGGAGCTTCTGCCTGTCATCAGCTTCAACGCCAAGGCCAGTGCCGAGGATGCGCGCAAGCACGAGGACTTCGTCACCCGCATGGAGGCCAAGGGCTATACGCCCAAGCAGGTGCGCCTGCTCTGCGAGTGGTATCTGCGCGTGCGCAAGAGCAGCTGACCGAGGGACCGGTGGTCGTCCTGGGCGACCACCGGCGCGATGATTGAGAACAGTCCCTGGAGATGGGAGCACAGATGGCACTGCATATCATCGACCGCAGGCTTGCAGGCAAGAACAAATCGGTGGGCAACCGCGAGCGGTTTGTGCGGCGTTTCAAGGAACAGATCGCGGAAGCGGTACGCAAGGCCGTGTCTGCGCGAGACATCCGCCATATCGACCAGGCGGAAACCATCACCATCCCGAAAAAGGACATTCAGGAGCCGGTCTTCAGGCATGGGCAGGGCGGTATCCGCGATGTCGTGTTGCCTGGCAACCAGGAACATGTGCGCGGCGATCGCATTGCGCGCCCGCCCAGCGGGGGCGGCGGCTCGGGATCGCAGGCCAGCGACAGCGGCGACGGGCAGGACGACTTCACCTTCACGCTGACCAAGGAAGAGTTCATGGATCTCTTCTTTGAAGACCTGGCCCTGCCGCGCCTGCTGCGCAACCATATCGGCAACACCCTGCAATACAAGACCAGGCGCGCGGGCTATAGCCATGACGGCACGCCCAGCAATCTGGCATTGGTGCGAACCATGCGCGGTGCCCTGGGGCGACGCATTGCACTGACCAAGGCCGCGCATCGCGAGCTCAAGGAACTGGAAGAGCAGCTCGACGCCTTGCTGGCGCAGGATGACGGTACCAGCGAGGCGGTAGCCGAGTTGCAGCGTCAGATCGACGCCCTGCGGGAGCGCATAGGCGGAGTGCCATTTCTCGAACAGCTGGATCTGCGGTTCCGCAACCGCAGCAAGGTGCCCGTGCCCAGCAGCCAGGCCGTAATGTTCTGCGTGATGGACGTGTCAGGCTCCATGGATCAGGAGCGCAAGGAGCTGGCCAAGCGCTTCTTCATTCTGCTGTACCTGTTTCTCACCAGGCATTACGACAAGATCGAGATCGTCTTCATTCGCCATCACACCCAGGCGGCGGAGGTCAGCGAAGACGAGTTCTTCCACTCCACCGAGAGCGGCGGTACGGTGGTCAGCAGCGCGCTGGTTCTGCTCGAGCAGATCATCAGGGCCCGTTACCCGGTCAATGACTGGAATATCTATGTGGCCCAGGCCAGCGATGGCGACAACTTCAGCGACGACGGAGGCAAATGCCACAGCATCCTCGCCGAAAGAATACTGCCGCTGGTGCGCTACTACGCTTATCTGCAGGTGGTGCTCGAGGAGCAGAGCCTTTGGGATGAGTACAACCGTCTGCTGCCGCTATTTCCCCATTTCGCCATGCGCAAGGTATCGGCCGCCAACGAGATCTATCCGGTGTTCCGTGATCTCTTCAAAAAGGATGGGGTATCGATATGAACCTCAATCTCTATCCCGTGCTGGATCTCAGGGCCAGCAAAAGAGCCGGCAATTCGCACACGCAAGGGGAGTCGCGTTACCGCGATGTTCCGCAGGCGCCGCTGGTGGCGTCGCAGCGGCCGTCGTCCCCGCTGCCCGATCCCAGCGACTGGACTTTCGAGCTCATCGAGCAGTATCACGCGGCGATTGCTGCCACGGCCGAGCGCTATGGCCTGGACACCTATCCGAACCAGTTGGAGATCATTACGGCCGAGCAGATGATGGATGCCTATTCCAGCGTCGGCATGCCCGTGAACTATAGGCACTGGAGCTATGGCAAGGAGTTTCTGGCCACGGAGCGCCGCTACCGGCGCGGCCATATGGGGCTGGCCTACGAGATCGTCATCAACGCCAACCCCTGCATCAGCTATCTGATGGAGGAAAACAGCACGGCCATGCAGGCCCTGGTGATTGCCCACGCCGCTTATGGGCACAACAGCTTCTTCAAGAACAACTATCTGTTTCGCATGTGGTCCGATGCCGGCAGCATCATCGACTATCTCGTCTATGCGCGCGACTATGTGGCGCAATGCGAGGAGCGCTACGGTCTTGACAGCGTGGAGCAGCTGCTGGACTCCTGCCATGCGCTGTCGAACTTCGGCGTGGATCGCTATTGCCGGCCCTCGCACAAAAGCCTGTCGCGCGAGCGCGCAGAGCGCGAGGAACGCGAGGCCTATGTGCAGCAGCAGGTCAATGTGCTGTGGCGCACCCTGCCTGCCCGAAGGGACAAGGACAAGGACAGCACGGTGCCGGGCAGCGAGCGCTTTCCTCGCGAGCCCGAAGAGAACATTCTGTATTTCATCGAGAAGAACGCTCCCTTGCTCGAGCCCTGGCAGCGTGAGATCGTGCGCATCGTGCGCAAGATCGCCCAGTATTTCTACCCGCAGCGCCAAACCCAGGTCATGAACGAAGGCTGGGCCACGTTCTGGCATTACACCCTGCTCAACACCTTGTACGACGAAGGCTGGCTGACCGATGGCGTGATGCTGGAGTGGCTGTCATCGCACACCAATGTGATCTACCAGCCGCCCGCAGGGCACCGGGCCTTCAGCGGCATCAACCCCTATGCGCTGGGCTTTGCCATGTACCGCGATATCCGGCGCATCTGCGAAAAGCCGACCGAAGAGGACCGCCGCTGGTTCCCCGACATGGCCGGCACACCATGGTTGCCGGCGCTGCACCACGCCATGCGCAACTACAAGGACGAGAGCTTTGTCGGCCAGTTCCTGAGCCCGCAGCTGATGCGTGACATGCGCTTGTTCTCCCTGCATGACGATCCCGAAGAGCGTGATGTGCTGGTCAGCGCCATCCACGACGAAGACGGCTATCGCACGCTGCGCCAGTTGCTGTCGCAGCAATACGACCTGGGAGCACGTGAGCCCAACATTCAAGCCTGGAGCGTGAATCTGCGTGGCGACCGCAGTCTGACGCTGCGGCATACCCAGTACCAGGGCAGGCCGCTGGCCGAGGATGCGCAGGAGGTGCTCAAGCATGTCGCCAGGCTATGGGGATTTGGCGTGCACCTGGAAAGTGTCAATGGCGATGGCGAGACACCGGTGCTGCTGCATTCTGTGCCAGCTCCCTCGCATTGAGGCACTGCAAGTGAAAATGGCTTCAAACGCTTTCCTGTAAAGCGCTATAAGCTATCAAAATGAAAGCAAAAAGCGCTGCCGTAGCAGCGCTTTTTTTAGGCTCGGGCCGTCAAGTGCAGTCCGCGGCCGGGTCTGCCCGGCCATGGGACTATGCAGTGCAGCCGCGACACCCTGCGAAGAAGGGCGTGGCCTGTGCGCATCAGAACGCAGGAACCACGGCGCCCTTGTACTTTTCCTGGATGAACTTCTTGGTGTCTGCCGAGTGCAGAGCGCTCATCAGCTTGGCAATGTCGGCGCCGTTGGCGCGGTCCTTGCGGGCCACCACGATATTGGTATAGGGCGAGTCGGCGCCTTCGATGAACAGCGCATCCTTGGTGGGATTGAGCTTGGCTTCGATGGCGTAGTTGGTATTGATCAGAGCCAGGTCGACATCAGCCAGTGCGCGGGGCAGCAAGGGCGCTTCCAGTTCCTTGAACTTCAGCTTCTTGGGGTTCTTGACGACGTCCAGAGCCGTGGGGGTCAGGCTCTTGGGGTCCTTGAGCTCGATCAGGCCATGCTTGGCCAGCAGGATCAGCGCGCGGCCACCGTTGGAGGGGTCGTTGGGAATGGCCACGGTGGCGCCATTCTTCAGATCCTTGATGTTCTTGATCTTGCTGGAATAGGCGCCGAAGGGCTCCACATGCACCTTGCCGTTGGGCACGGCCACCAGCGAGGTCTTGCGGTCCTTGTTGTAGCTGTCCAGATAGGGCTGGTGCTGGAAGAAGTTGGCATCTAGCTGCTTGTCTTCCACTGCGGCATTGGGCTGGACGTAGTCGCTGAACTCCTTGATTTCCAGATCGATGCCCTGAGCCTTCAGTGCGGGCTTGATGTGGTTGAGGATTTCGGCGTGAGGCACGGCCGTGGCGCCCACCTTGAGCACGTCAGCGGCCTGGGCCGACAGCGCCAGAGTGGCAATAGCGATAGCAGAAAGAGCTTTCTTCAACATTGGTTCTGACTTTCTTCAGCAAGTTGCGATAAATCCCGGGCCTTGTCTGGGCCGCAGTGAACTAAGGTGCATAGTCTAGTGCCCTGTACCAAGGCCTGCAGGACATTTTTCTTATTTGGTTATAAGAGCGTCGTTTTTTATACAAAGTTTCCCTGTCATGAATCCCGAAATGCTGGAGCGCCTGGTGCGCGTGTCTATGCCCTATGGCAAGTACAAGGGCCGCCTGATTGCCGATCTGCCCGGCAATTACCTCAACTGGTTTGCCCGCGAGGGCTTTCCCAAGGGGGAGATCGGCCAGTTGCTGGCCTTGATGCAGGAGCTCGACCACAACGGACTCGGTGCCTTGCTGGAGCCGATTCGCAGGGCCCAGGGCCTGCCGCCCAGGGCGCAGGAATAGGCCGCAACAGGGTTCTCGGCCAGGCGTGAGTTGCACAGAACAGGAGATGAAATCGGCGGGCCCGGGCTGCGGCCGGGCGGCGCGAGGCTTCAGCTCCCGGGGCCTTGTGCCAGATCCGCGTGCTGGACAATGCGTCCCTTGCCCGCATGCTTGGCCTCATACATGGCTTCGTCCGCTGTCTGCAGCAGGTTTGCCGTGGAGCTGCCTTGCACGCTGATGGAGATGCCGATGCTGCAGCCGACCTGAACCATCACTCCGCCTTGCAGCGCGATCGGCTGGCGCACGGCCTCCATGCAGCGCTTCATCACGGACATGGCCTCTTCGGGCACGTGCAGGCCGGACAGCAGCACCACGAATTCATCCCCGCCCAGGCGGGCGACGCAGTCGCCAGCCCGAGCCTGGGCCAGCAGACGGGCCGCGACCACGCGCAGAACCTCGTCGCCTGCGTCATGGCCCTGGGTATCGTTGACCTGTTTGAAGCCATCCAGGTCCATGAAGCACACGGCAACCATCTGACCGTCCGCCAGTTCCTGGTTCAGCGTTTCCTCGAGCGCGCGGCGGTTGGCCAGGCCCGTCAGCGCGTCGTGATTGGCAAGATGGTTGGCGGCCTGCTCGCCGCGCTTGAGGGCGTCGATGTCCACCAGGATCCAGAGCGACTCCTCAGCGTTGAGCAATGTGCCCGATGCATCGACCCACAACAGCTTGCCTTCGGCATTGCGCATCTGGAACTGCGCATGGAATTTGCCCCGGGCGAGCAAGGAGCTATAGGCTTTCTCGCCGATGCGCCTGTAGGAGGCCTCATCCGGGTACAGCGTGCGCGTGGACGCACCCTGCAGTGCCGCAGCCGACTGCTTGAGCAGGCGGCGCATGGCAGGGTTGGTCCAGACGATTTTGCGCTCGCGCAGGCGCGCCATGCCGATCAGATCATTGTCGATGACCAGCTCCTGCTCCTTGCGGATGCGGCGTTCGCGCTGCTGCAGACGATATAGCGCCACAGAACCCAGGGCGATGAAGGCGATGCACAGGCCGGCCAGGCCCCAGGCCCGCCAGGCCGAGGCGCGCCACATGGCCATATAGGCTTCGGTGCCAAGTCCCGTGAACACGGTCAGCGGATATCCGGGCAGCCGGTGGTAGGCCGTGATGCGCTCCACGCCATCAATCAGGGTCGGCGTGATGTACCAGCCTTCCTCGCGGTTGCGGCCGACGGCACGGTGATACTCGGGCGAGACGGCGGCCTTGCCGATGCCGGCTTCGGCGTCCTGGCTTTCGGCCGGATAGCGCGCGACCAGCCGGGCCTGATCGGTGCGCAGCGCCATGGCGCTGCTCGTGCCAAAGGACTGGCGCTGGAACAGTTGGTGAAAATGCTCCGCCGCGACGATGGCATAGACGATGCCCTGGAACTGACGGTCATCGGACTGAAGACGCCGGGCCAGCACGATGGACCATTTCCCGAAGGAGTGGCTGATCAGGGGCTCGGACACCACCATCCTGTCTGTTTCGCGGGCTTGGGCGAAATAGTCGCGGTCGGCCACCGAAAACGGCAGATCGGCTTCGCTGGGCGCGATCAGCACCTGGCCCGCACTGTCAGTGGTGCGCAAGGCCGTGACAAAAGGGATCAGGGCACGCTGCTCCTGCAGCATTTCATACAGGGCAGAGTTGGCAGCGGGCAGGCCGTCAGAGCTGCGTGCACGATAACGGCTGGCAATCGCCGACAAGGCGTTCTCGACCAGTCTCACCTCGGCAGCCAGCTCCAGGCTCAGGCTGCGTGCCTGGTGTCGTGTGACGGCCACTCCCAGCTCCATGTCCGCGCGGTAATTGGCATGCACGCCCAGCCAGGTGGCAAAGCACAGCAGGGCGGCTACCAGCAGGTTGCCGAGCACGATGCGACGCAAAAGCCGGTGAGGATGAAAGCCTGTCATCTTGATTCTTGAGTTTCCTGATTGGCAGCCCGGGCCGCAAGCGACGCGGTCACCGGCCCAGTAAAACATCGCCGATCTCGGCAGTGCAATAGCCATCGGAAAGTCTATCGGAGGCTGCGGCTCGCAACCGTGGGCCGCCGCCGCGCCCGATCATTGTTTGCCTTTTGCCACACCATCCGGTTGCCGCGATCTCTGGGCAGGCCCGGCATAGAGCAGGGCTTGCGCACAGTGATCTCTGCGCGGCGCTTGCGATCCTTGTGCTTCCAGCCGTCCGGCCTCGGCGCGGCGGGCTGGATGACGGAGCCCGATCCTTTCGGAAATAGTGACGCCTTTGCTTACATTGAAAATGAGAATTGATATCATTTGAGTTTCGCCCGAGCTTTATCTCCATCGCACCATGTCCGCTGCCGAATCCGTCATCCACCGCGAAGTCACCGCGCTATACATCGACCATCACGGCTGGTTGCAGGGCTGGTTGCGCAAAAAGGTCGGCAATGCCTTCGATGCGGCCGATCTGGCGCAGGACACCTTCGTGCGCATACTCGGTGTGCGCGAGCCGCAGCAGATTGAGTCGCCGCGTGCCTATCTGACCACGGTGGCCAAGGGCGTGTTGGTCAACTGGTGTCGGCGCCAGGCGCTGGAGCGCGCCTATCTGGATGCACTGGCCCTGCTGCCCGAGCCCGAAGCGCCGTCGCCCGAGCACCGGGCCCTGGTGCTGGAAGCCTTGCACGAGATAGATGCCATGCTCGATGCCTTGCCGCCCCTGGTGCGGCGCACCTTCCTGCTGTCGCAGCTGGAAGACATGAAGTACGACGCCATCGCGCTGCAACTGGGCGTGTCGCTGAGCAGCGTCAAGCGCTACATGGCCCAGGCTTTCAGGCATTGTCTGGCGCTGATGGATTGAAGCGCCATGGATGCACGCCTGCTTGACGAAGCCGCGGACTGGCTGGTCCGCCTCAACGATGAAGGCCTGACGGCGGCCGAGCATGCCGCCTTCGAGCGCTGGCGCCATACCAGCGCCGACCATGAAGGCGCCTGGATTCGGGCCGAGCTGCTGATGGGCAAGCTCGGTGGCCTGCCGACAGCGTTGGCCATGCCTGCACTGGACCGAACGCAGCGCCGCAGCCGAAGAGCCGCCGTGACCAGACTGGCGGTGCTGCTGGCCGCTGTGCCTGGTGGCTGGATGAGCTGGCGCATGGTGCAGCAACAGGGCTGGACGGCCGATCTGCGCACTGCCACGGGAGAGCAGCGCAGCGTGACGCTGGCCGATGGCAGCCGTTTGCTGCTGGATACGGCAAGCGCCGTGGATATCCGCTTCGATGCTCATCAGCGCCTGATTCATCTGCGTCGAGGCTCCATCCTGCTGGAAACCGCCGCCGATCCCAGCGGCGTGGACCGGCCCTTGCTGGTGGCGACGGCCGTGGGGCGTCTGCGGGCACTGGGCACGCGCTTTTCGGTGCAGCAGGACAGCGAGGGCCGGTTCGTGGACCTGGCCGTGACGCAAGGTGCTGTCGAAGTCACGCTGCACGGAGCCTCCCGGCCTGAGCTGGTGGTGCCTGCGGGCAACTGGGCGCGCTTGACTGACCGGGGCGCCGGAGCGCTGGAGACGGCGAGCGCGCAGCAACTGGCCTGGGCGCAGGGCATGCTGGTGGCGGATGCCATGCCCATGGCCGAAGTCTGCGCACGGTTGGCACGCTACCGCTCCGGTCTGCTGCATTGCGCCCCCGAGGTGATGGCCATCAAGGTCTCGGGAGCCTATCCCCTGGCTGATACCGATCGGGCATTGGCCATGCTGGCCGAGACCTATGCCGTGAGCGTGCACCAGCGCTGGCGCGGGTACTGGGTCACGGTGGCGGCGCGCTGAGTCCGCTGGAGCGGCCGCAAAAAAAAAGATGTAGGCAGCTGAGACTTTTTCGCAAGTTGTTTGGCAAGCAAGGTGAACCACTCATTTTTTGCTTCCAAAGGACTGCTTTTCATGCCTGCTTCCATGGCTTCCCGTTCCCTGCCGAATCCTGTATTTAGACCCGTTGCGCGCGCCGCCCGACTTGCCCTGCTGGGCTGGGCGCTGGCGGCAAGCGCCGTGCAGGCTGCCGAGCCGTCGGCCGCCGGCCAGGCCCAGACCTACCGGATAGAGGCAGGCCCGCTGGGCCGGGTGCTGTCCGAGGTGGCGGCCACGGCCGGCATGGCGCTGTCCTTCGACCCAGCGCTCACCCAGGGCCGGCAAAGCCCGGTTCTGGCCGGCAGCTACACGCCGCGCGAGGCATTGCAGCGTCTGCTGGCCGGCAGCGGTCTGGAGCTGGTCTCGCGTCCCGGCGGCAGCTACACCCTGCAAAGGCAGGCCGTGGCTCCCATCTCGGTTGAGGAGGGCAGCACGCTGTCCGAGGTGCGCGTGACGGCTCAGGCCGAGCGCAGCGGCACCACGGAAGGCACGGGAAGCTACACCCAGACGGGGCCCAGCCGCACGGCCACGGGTCTGAACCTGACGCTACGCGAGACGCCGCAGTCGGTCAGCGTGATGACGCGCCAGCGCATGGATGACTTCAAGCTGGAGACGCTGGCCGATGTGCTGGAGCAGACGCCGGGCATTGGCGTCTATCGCCAGAACAACGCGACGGACTTCCAGGCCCGCGGCTCGGAAGTGAATCTGCAGGTCGACGGCATGTCCCAGCTCAGCAACGGCTGGTACTTCGTCACCAGCACCATGTATGCGCTGGACGATATGGCCGAGATGGACCGTGTCGAGGTGCTCAAGGGCTCGTCGGGACTGGTTGTCGGCAAGGGCGGCTATGGCGCCACCGTCAACCTGATCCGCAAGCGCCCCACGCGCGAGTTCCAGGCCAGCGTGCGCGCCAATGCCGGCAGCTGGGATACCTACCGTGCGCAGGCCGATATAGGCGGCTCGCTCAATGAGGCCGGGACGCTGCGCGGTCGCGTCGTGGCTTCCATGACGGACGCGGGCAGCTTTCGCGACAATGAAAAGAGCAACAGCAAGATGCTGTTTGGCACGCTGGAGGCGGATCTAACGCCCGATACCCTGCTGAATCTGGGCATCACGCTGCGTCAGCGCGAGGCTCGCGGCTTCGGCACGACCCGGCCCATACAGCGCTACACCGCGGCAGGTGCCGAAGTGGGGTTGATGCCGCGCTCCTTCAACAACGGTGCGCCCTGGTCGGGCTATGAACAGGACAGCACCGAGCTGTTCGGCAGCGTGGAGCAGCGTCTGGCCCATGACTGGACGGCAAGCCTGAAGTTCTTCCATCAGAGCGTGAAGATGGACGACATGACACTGGGCTACCTCTGGAACAGCACCACTGCTGCCTATCTGCCCTGGAAGGATGTGGAAAACCGCAACTGGTCGGTCAATCTCGATGTCAAAGGCCCGTTCAGCTTGCTGGGACGCACGCACGAGTTGCTGGCCGGCATGGGCATGTCGCGCTACCACAGCGACCTGCTCTACGGCAGCTCCAAGAGCGTGCCACTGGCCAATCTGGGCCTGAGCTATGCCCAGGGCGGCGGCGCGCTGGCCCAGCCAGACTTCAACAACTGGAACTATGACCGCCATGTATTCAACCAGCGCCAGCGTTATGCCTATGCTGCAGGGCGCTTCCGCCTGGCAGATCCGCTGCAGCTGATTGCGGGCATGCGTGTGACGCAGTACCGCCAGCATGACGTGACGCCCACCTGGTGGAACTACGATATGCGCGAAACCGTCACCACGCCCTATGCCGGCCTGGTCTATGAAGTGCATCCCCAGGTCTCGCTGTACGGCAGCTACGCCACCATCTTCAAGCCGCAAAGCGCCCAGGACGCGCAGGGTCGCACCCTGGATCCCGAGCAAGGCAAGACCTTTGAAGTCGGCGCCAAGGGCGAATTCCTGGACAAGCGACTCAACGCCAGCATCGCCCACTTCTGGATGAAGACCGACAACTCGGCCGAGGAAACCGGCGCCTTCACGCCTGGCGGCGATATGGCCTACCGTGCCGTCAACGGCGCCACGCGGCGCGGCTGGGAGCTGGAGCTGTCGGGCGAGCTGGCGCGCGGCTGGCAAGTCCAGGGTAGCCTGGTGCAGCAAAACAGCTCGCTGACCAGCTCCAGCCTGTATCCCAAGTACCAGCTCAAGCTCGGCAGCACCTACCGCTTCGAAGGCGGCGCGCTGCGCGGTCTGACGCTGGGGGCGGCGACTCGCTGGCAAAGCAAGACTTCGACCAGCGACAGCCACAACACTCTGGCACAGCAGTCCTACGCGGTGCTGGATCTGATGGCCCGCTACCAGGTCGACAAGCATCTGTCGCTGAGCCTGAACGTGAACAATCTGCTGGACAAGAAATACTTTGCCGGCGTCAGCAATCTGGGCGGCCTCTACTACACCTGGGGTGCGCCGCGCAGCGTGAACGTGGGCATGCGCTACGACTTCTGAGGGCTGGCGCCACTTCTGCCTGAGTGCGGCGGCCACTTCTGCCTGAGTGCGGCGCGCCAGGCGGGCGATTGCTGGCCCGCTCTGCCATGGTTCAGCCAAGCCCGGTGGGGGCCGGCCTGTGCCAGGGCGTGGCGCGGATGACCCTTTTTGGGTTTTCGTTTGTCATACATAAAGAAAGGGCCTTGCGGCCTGCTTTGCCCCGGGCTGTCCGGGGCCTTCATCTCTTTCCTTATGTCATGACTCCATTCTTTCTACGCTTTGCGGGCAGCAGCGTCCTGTCCCGGCTGCTGGCCGCCGTCCTGGGCGGCTATCTGCTGGCCAGCGCCCTGGCCGTATTCCTGGCGACGGTCCTCTCCGAGCCGCGTGCCGAGTCGGTGCTGGCGGGCATGCTGTGGAGTTTCCCTGCGTATCTGCTGGCCGTGATCTGGGCCTTTTCGCCGGTGTCGCCGGGCCGCGTCTGGCTGGGGCTGCTGCTGCCCAGCATCCTGCTGGTGGGCGCCTCTGCCTGGCTGGCTGGAGGAGCTTGAGCATGGCCGAGCGTAAAAATGCGGGCGGAGCCGGCCAGGGCGGTTTTCGCCAGGCCCAGGCCTGGCTGCACACCTGGTGCGGCCTGTGGTTTTCCTGGTTGCTGTTCGCGGTCTTTTTCACGGGGACGCTGGCGGTCTTCGAGGAGCCCATCTCCCATTGGATGACGCCCGAGCATCACGCCCAGGAGCAGGCGCAGGCGGCCGCCCGAGCCTCCGGCCAGCGTGGGGGTGATCTGGGCCAGCGCCTGGCCTGGGGCTTGGCCTATATGGAAAAACACCATCCGGGGGCCGAGATGTGGGAGCTGTGGCCTTCGGATGCCGAGGGCGTTGGCGACCTGCGTGTCTACTGGTTCGATGAAAAGCGCCAGTACGCTGCGGCCGAACTGGATTCCGCCACCGGGCAGCCGCTGGGCAAGGACCAGTCTCATGGCGCCGTGCGCGCCACCAAGGGGGGCCACCATTTCGTGGATTTCCACTACCGGCTGCATGCAGGGCAGGCGGGCCTATGGGTGGTCGGCATTGCGGGCATGGCCATGCTGGTGGCGCTGCTCAGCGGGGTCATCACGCACAGACGCATCTTCAAGGACTTCTTCACCTTTCGTGCCCGCAAGGGGCAGCGCAGCTGGCTGGATGCCCACAATGCGGTGGCGGTGCTGACGCTGCCGTTTCAGATCATGATTGCCTATACGGGGATTGCCATCTCCGCCTCGACCTTGATGCCGGCCGGCATTGCGGCCTATTTCGGCACGGGCAGCCAGGGGCTGCGCGACTATGTGGTGGCGCTCAACGAGTCGGACAGGCCGGCACCGTCGGGCCGGTCCATGGCGGTTCCGCAGCTGGAGCCGTTTGTGCAACGCGCCCAGGTGCTGATGGGCCAGCCCGTACGGGCCGTGGTCGTGGACAACCCCGGCGATGCGGCGGCACGCATCGGCGTCTACGGCTGGAACAGCGAGGAGGAAATGCAGCAGCGCCTGAACCCAACGACCGGCATGGTGATGTTCTCGGCGGCGACAGCCGAGGTGCTGAGGCTGCGCCAGCCTGGCGAGGTGGACGGTGGTGACGCCTCCATGACCAAGTCGGTGATAGGTAGCCTGCACCAGGTGGAGTTCGGCGGCCAGGCGCTCAAGTGGCTGTATTTCCTCTGCGGGCTGGCGGGCAGCGCCATGATGGCCAGCGGCGCCATCCTGTTCATGGTCAAGCGCCGCGGCAAGCACCTGGGCCGGCAGGCCGGCGAGTTCGGCAGCGCCACGGCGCGCGTGTACCGGCTCGTCGAGGGACTCAATGTCGCGGCCATCGCCGGTCTGGGCTTGGGCTGCATAGGCTATCTGTGGGCCAACCGCCTGGTTCCCGTCGGGCTGTCCCATAGAGCGAGTTGGGAGCTGGCGGTGTTCTTCGGGCTGTGGGGCCTGACACTGCTGCATGCCATGGTGCGTGCTCCCGCAGCAGCATGGCGGGAGCAGCTGGGCCTGCTGGCCGCCTTGTGCCTGCTGCTGCCGCTGCTGAACTGGATCACGGTCGGTGACAGTCTGCCTGCGCAGATCGCTCGCGGCGACTGGGAGAGCGCAGGGGTGGAGCTGAGCGCCATGGCGCTAGGATTGCTTGCAGCCTGGGCCTGGCACTATCTGCGGCGCCGCAGCGCCCGTTCGGAAAGCCCGGTTTCAGCGAGCAAGATGGAGGTGGGAGCATGAATGTATTGCAAGCATCGTGGCTGGCATTTGCGCTGAGCTTTGCGGGCATGGCGGCGCTGGCGTTTGCCATGGAACGCCACCACGAGCAGCTTACGGCTGCCATGGAGATATCTGCGGCGCGAGCGCGGCTGCTGCGCGTAGTGGGAGTGGGGCTGCTGGCTGCGGCGGTCATGCCCTGCGTACAGGCCTGGGGCTGGTCCGTAGGCGTCGTGGCCTGGCTGGGCTGGCTATCGGCAGGCGCATTGCTCGTCGTTGCCCTGATCAGCATCGCTGCCCGCGGGGCCGCTGCGGCTGCCTGCATTCTGGCGGCGGCTGCAGCGATCATGGCCGCTGTCTGGAGCGCCTGAGTTCGAGGTGGAGGTCGGCATCGGCGGGCACGACCAACTCATGGTGCATGGCCGCGTCCGCGTATCTAGCGTGAAAAAAAGGATGCAAAAAAAGGGATGCAGGTGCATCCCTTTTTTTGCAGTGGCCGCAGGCCCGGCGTGCCGGGCCTGTTGATTACTTGACAGCTGCGCGAGCGGCTTCTGCCTTGGCCTTGGCATCGTCCAGCTGCTTTTGCAGGGCTGCAGCCTCGGCTTCGGCCTTCTTGGCCTCTTCTTCCTTGGCCTTCTTGGCTTCGGCTTCCTTGTCGCCACCGCCCATGGCGCCGGCAATGGCGTTGCCGGCCATGGTGCCAGCCACGGCACCGACGGCAGCGCCGGCCATGGTGCCCATCATGCCGGAGCCACGAGCGGCAGGTGCCGCTGCAGCTGCGGGGGCGGCAGCAGGGGCCGCTGCGGCAGCGGCAGGAGCAGCAGCCTTGGGCGCGGCGGCGGCAGGAGCCACGGGCGCGGGCTGAGCCGGCGCCTTGTTGCCGATGCTGGCAGGGCGCACGGACTTGCTGCTGCCCATGCGCTTGGCCTGAGCCAGCGAAGGCACGGTCAGCGATGCGATGGCGATGGCAATCACGGAGGCGGCAGCACGGTACGAAGTCTTCACGAAATGGTTTCCAGTCATGGTTGTCATAGACGGCCGCCCGCACTCAGACGAGCGAAGGCAACCAGCATGCCCTGCAACGGTTGTCGCAAAAGGCTTGCTTGCTATGGTATTTAAAGTCGAGAGGTGGATTTTCAAGGTGCCGAGCTGAAACTGTCCGTAAAAGGACAGGGCTCGGACCCTGGCGGCCGGATGTTGTGTGATGTATGAGGCCGCACGCTATTGTAGGAACAGTCTGCGTGCGCAAAAGTTCCAGCAGTCTTCAATGCAGGGAAATAGTCATGAAGTGCCCCGCAGCGCTTGGTGCATAAGCGGGGCATGCTATCGAATCGGAGGAAGATTGCTTTAGCGCTTCTGGTGCAGCTGTACCCAGTCCAGAAAGCGTGTCATGTACTTGACGAGGAAGTCATGGCTGCCCTGGCCGATTTTGCCGTCAGCGTCGAGCAGCGTGTCGGACCAGCGCACAAAGCCTTCGGGTTGGGGAAGGGTGGGCATGTCCAGCGACACCAGTACATTGCGCAGGTGCTGCTGGGCCATGGCCGTGGCGGCCGCGCCGGGCGAGCTGCCGATCACGGCGGCCGGCAGTCCTGCCCAGACGGATTGGCCATAGGGACGGCTCAGGCCGTCCAGCACGTTCTTGAGCGATGCGGGGATGGAGCGGTTGTATTCTGGTGTCACGAACAAAACGCCGTGGCAGCCGCGAATCTGGGGTTTGAGGTCGTCAAAGGGCTGGAAATCGGGGGTGTTGTCGAAGTCGCGGTTGTAGACCGGCAGGCGGCTGATATCGATGAATTCGAAATCGGCCTTGTCCTGCATGAGTGCAGCCAGGCCCTGGGCGAGCTGACGGTTGATGGACTGCTTGCTGAGGCTGCCCACGATGACGGCGATTCTGAGTTGGCTCATGCTCTGACCTTTCGACTGGGTTGAGGTGGATGCATGGCACTGTAGCAAAGCTGCCGGGGATGGCTGCACCGCAGCGGGCGCAAAAAAGCCGCTGACCCTGGACGACAGGGCCGCGGCTGATGAGGGCGGGTGCTTGTTCCAGCCTATCGGAGCACTTCCAGCAGGCGATCCAGGCCGCCCTCGTTGATGGCGACCTTGGCTTCGTTGCGCACGCGTGGCTTGGCATGGTAGGCGACGGACAGGCCGGCTGCCTGCATCATGGGGATGTCGTTGCTGCCGTCGCCCACGGCAATGCATTGGCTGGCATCGATACCGATCAGCGAGGCCACTTCCAGCAGGGTACGGCGCTTTTCCGCACCGTCGCAGATATCGCCCCAGGCCTGCTCGACCAGACCGCCGGTCAGTGCTCCGTCCTTGATCTCCAGCACATTGGCGCGCACAAAGTCGATGTCCAGCAGGCCGCGCACATGCTCGGCAAAGTAGGTGAAACCGCCGGAGACCAGCAGTACCTTCAGGCCGGCGGCCTTGGCGGCCTTGACCAGGGTTTCGGCACCCGGCGAGAGTTTCAGACGTTCGGCCAGAACGCGGGCCATGTCGGCCTCGGTCACTCCGACCAGCTTGCCTACGCGCTGGCGCAGGCTGTCCTTGAAGTCGGTGATTTCGCCGCGCATGGTGGCTTCGGTGATCGCCGCCACTTCGGCCTTCTTGCCCGTGGCGTCGGCGATCTCGTCGATGCACTCGATGGTGATCAGCGTCGAGTCCATATCAAAGGCGATGAGCTTGTAGTCCGCCAGCTTCTGGGGAGCGGTAAAGCCGCGGATCATCAGGCCGGGGGCGAATTCGGTGGCGTCGGTCATTGCGAATCGTGCGAATGAGGGGGTAGCAGAAAGGGGAAGGGCGGAGATCGGGTCTGCGCCATTCCTCAAGATGGCCGCCATTATCCGCTGTTGTGGCGGGCCTCGGCTGGCCATTCACCCCTGAGTTTGCCCCCTGGTGCTGTTCGAGGCGGTGCCTGCTTACTGCGGCTGAATGCCCGCAGCCTTGACCAGCTCGGCATGCAGCCTGATGTCCTGGGCCACGGTCTGCCTGAGCTGCTCGGGCGTCGATGGTGCGACTTCCATGCCGTTTTCACCCAGTTTGGTCTTGATCTCGCTGTCCAGTGCAAGGCGCACGGCGCGGTTGAGCTTGTCGATCACGGGCTGCGGCGTCCTGGCCGGTGCGAACAGGCCGACCCAGGCCGAGAGGTTGAGGTCGGCAAAACCGCCTTCCGCCATGGTGGGGGTGTTGGGCAGCATGGCCGCGCGCCTGGGCGCCATCAGCGCAAGGGCATGCAGCTTGCCGGCCTGGATATGGGGCAGGGCTTCGGGCAGCACGGCAAACAGCATGTCCACATTGCCGGCCAGTGTGTCGTTGACGGCCGGCGCACCGCCTTTGTAGGGCACGTGGAGCATCTTGGCCTGGGTGCGCGTCTCGAACATCAGCGCGGCCAGATGCTGTGGGCTGCCGTCGCCGGATGAGGCAAAGGTCAGCTTGCCTGGGGCTGCCTTGGCGGCTGCCACCACGGCAGCCACGCTGGGGAATTTCTGTCTGTCCTTGACCACCAGTACCATGGGTTGATTTACCAGCTTGCTGATGGGCGCGAAGTCGGCCTCGGGGTCATAGGGCAGGGATTTGAAGATGCTCTTGTTGGTGGTCAGGAATGAGGCCGGCGAGACCATCAGCGTATAGCCGTCCGGGGCGGAACGTGCAACGGCCGGCGTGCCGATCTGGCCCGAGGCACCGGCGCGGTTGTCCACCACAAAAGGCTGCTTGAGTTCAGTGGCCAGCTTTTGACCCACGACTCGGGCAATCATGTCGGCGCTGCCTCCTGCGGGCAGCGCGACTATGACCTTGACCGCTCGCTCGGGATAGGCGTCCTGTGCCTGAGCCGTGGCGGCAAAGCCTGCCACCAGCGCACAGGCCAGTGCTGGGCAGGCCATGGCGTGAACGGCATGGCGAATTTTGCTGTGAGCGATATTGCGGACGGGTTGGAGCAGCATGCGATCCCTCTCTTTCTCAAGATATGCACCAGCTTGGTGATTGCCGCGGTGCGATAGCCCGATGATGAGCAAGCCTTGTGCCAAATGCCTTGGCGTTTTGCCGGATGGGAAAGATGCGGTTTGCGCAGTGGTCGGGAAAGTGGCAGAGCTGAAGTGGTAGAGCTGATGCGCTTCGACGGCCTCAGCTTTCAGGATTGCCAGGCGGCTGCAGATATATGGCATCGGACCAGGTGGCCACCCAGTGCGGGCGAAATACCACGAATACCGCTGTCAGCATGCCGGTGGTCACGCCATCGCTCCAGGCCATGAGCCAGCGTGCCATGTGCGAGAGCTCGTCGTTGACATTGGGCAGCACATGCCCGGCCCATTGGCCGAGCAAGGACGCAATGAACACGCACACAACCGTGCCCAGAAAGCCACGCAGGAAAATAAAGACAAAGATGTTGTGCCAGCACCAGCGGCGCACTGCTGCCCCCCAGAGCATGGCCAGCGTGGCCGGCACCAGCCCCTGCCAGACCGCCAGGCCCAGAGCGTCCTGCAGTCCGAGTGCGGGAGCCAGTGCAAAGGCAATAGCGCTTGTCGCAAGCAGTACGGGCACTGCGAGCGGCCAGCCGATCAGAAGCAGCACCAGCGGTGCACCAGACCAGTGCAGTTGCAAAGGCATTTTGTGCAGCTCTGGCAGCGCCCAGACCCAGGGCAGCAGCACCAGAATGGCCAGCAGCGGTGTGATCAGCGGCGACAGTACCGGGTCATGCATGCCGCCGGGGCCGGCCCGGCTGCCCAGCATGCGCCAGGGACGGCAGAGCAGGGCCAGAAACAAAGCGAGCAGGGCAATGGCGGCTTCAAGAAACATGGCAGCTCGGAAAATCAGGTTCCGCCGCCATCTTGCGCCGTCTGCATCGGACTGGGGTCAATAGCCCTGCTGGCTTTGTCAGCAGCCCTGTCAGGCATGAACAGCTGTTTCGCTCTTGAGCGGCTGGCCCAGGCTGCGCAGCACATCGCGCACCATCTGGGCACGGTCCTTGGGGTTCTCCAGCTCTTTTTCGATGCGCAGCTTCTCGTTGCCCGCCAGCTTGATGTGCTTGTTCTTCTGGATCAGGTGAATGATGTTCATGGGATCGATCGGTGGCTGCGGCTTGAAGCTGATGTTGATCACGCCGGGAGCTGCATCGACCTTGACCACGCCATAGGGCTGGCTCAGTACGCGCAGGCGGTGCACGTCGATCAGGGTCTGCGCCTGGGGCGGCAGCTTGCCGAAACGGTCCACGATTTCCTCGAGCAGGGTATCGATCTGATCGGCCGTCTTGGCCGTGGCCAGCTTCTTGTAGAACGACAGACGAAGATGCACGTCTCCGCAGTAGTCGTTAGGCAACAGGGCCGGGGCGTGCAGATTGATATCGGTGGAGGCCGACAGCGGCGAGAGCAGATCGGGTTCCTTGCCGGCCTTGAGGCTGCGCACGGCCTCGGACAGCATCTCGTTATAGAGCTGAAAGCCCACTTCCATCATATTGCCGCTCTGGTTTTCGCCCAGCACCTCGCCGGCGCCACGGATTTCCAGGTCGTGCATGGCCAGATAGAAACCCGAGCCCAGCTCTTCCATCTGCTGAATGGCCTCCAGTCGCTGCTGGGCCTGCTTGGTCAGGCCGTCCAGGTCCGGCACCATCAGATAGGCATAGGCCTGATGGTGGCTGCGTCCCACACGGCCGCGCAGCTGGTGCAGCTGGGCCAGACCGAACTTGTCGGCGCGGCTGATGAGAATGGTGTTGGCCGATGGCACGTCGATGCCGGTCTCGATGATGGTCGAGCACAGCAATATGTTGTAGCGCTGGGCCACGAAATCGCGCATCACGCGTTCCAGCTCGCGCTCGGGCATCTGGCCGTGGGCTACGGCGATGCGTGCCTCGGGCAGGATTTCCTCCAGCTTCTGCTTGCGGTTCTCTATGGTCTCGACCTCGTTGTGCAGGAAGTAGATCTGTCCGCCGCGCTTGAGCTCGCGCAGCACGGCTTCACGAATCACGCCCGTGCCCTCATTGCGCACAAAGGTCTTGATGGCCAGACGCCGCTGCGGCGCCGTGGCGATCACCGACAGATCGCGCAGCCCCTCCAGCGCCATGCCCATGGTGCGCGGAATCGGGGTGGCCGTCAGCGTCAGCACATCGACCTCGGCACGCATGGCCTTCATGGCTTCCTTGTGGCGCACGCCAAAGCGGTGTTCCTCGTCGATGATGAGCAGGCCCAGGTTCTTGAACTGCGTGGATTCGGACAGCAGCTTGTGCGTGCCGACCACGATATCAACCGTACCGTCCGAGATGCCCTTGATGGCCGCCGTGATCTCCTTGCCCGAGCGAAAGCGCGACACCTCGGCCACCTTGATCGGCCATTTGGAGAAGCGGTCCACCAGGGTCTGGTAATGCTGCTCGGCCAGCAGCGTGGTGGGGGCCAGGAAGGCGACCTGCTTGCCGCCCATGGCCGCCACAAAGGCCGCGCGCAGTGCGACCTCGGTCTTGCCGAAGCCCACATCGCCACAGACCAGACGGTCCATGGGCTGGGGGCTGATCATGTCCTGCACCACGGCGTGGATGGCGGCGCGCTGGTCGGCCGTTTCCTCGAAGCCGAAGTCGGCCACAAACTGCTCGTAGTCGGCCGTGGGGAAGCGGAAGGCATGGCCCTGGCGCGCGGCGCGGCGGGCGTAGATGTTGAGCAGCTCGGCAGCCGAGTCGCGCACCTGTTCGGCGGCCTTGCGCTTGGCTTTTTCCCATTGCGTGCCGCCCAGCTTGTGCAGCGGCGCATCGTCGGGCGAGACGCCGGTGTAGCGGCTGATCAGGTGCAACTGGCTGACGGGTACATAGAGCACGGCATCGGCCGCATATTCCAGGTGCAGAAATTCCTGCAGCGCGGGCGTGCCGTCCGGGTTCTTCTGGCCCATATCCATGTTGATCAGCCCGCGATAGCGGCCTATGCCGTGGTCGGAATGGACGATGGGGTCTCCCACCTTGAGTTCGGACAGGTCCTTGATCAGGGCCTCCACATCGCTGACCTGCTCCTGGCGGCGGCGACGGCGGCCCGTGGGACTGCTGGCAAACAGCTCGGTTTCGGTGACGAAGTCCAGGCCTTCCTCGACCCAGGCAAAGCCCGTCATCAGGCTGGAGGTGGCGATGCCGATCTTTTCCGTGGCATCGGCCTGAAACTCGGCCAGAGAATCGAACACGGGCGGGTTGACGCCCGAAGCACGGAAAAAGTCGAGCAGGCTCTCGCGTCTGCCATCGGATTCGGCCAGAAGCAAGACCCGGCTTGCGCTGGCTGCTATATGTTTTTGCAGCTTGGCCAGCGGATCATCGGCTCCGCGCAGCACGGAAAGGTCTTCGAGCTTCTGGAAGATGGCGCTGTCGGCCACATCTTCGGTGCCCGGGCGCAAGGCCAGCTGGGCATGCTCCTTGCTGCGGGTATAGAACTGGTCGGCGCTGAGAAACAGCGTCTCGGGCGGCAGCGCCGGGTGGTCGGGGTCGCCTTGCACCAGGCGGTAGCGGTCCTTGGTGTCCTGCCAGAAGCGCTGGAAGGCAGGCTCCAGATCGCCGTGCAGCACCACGGTGGCCTCGTCGCCCAGATAGTCAAAGACGGTGGCCGTTTCGTCAAAGAACAGCGGCAGGTAGTACTCGATGCCGGCCGTGGCAATGCCCAGGCCCATGTCCTTATAGATGCGGCTGCGCGTGGGGTCGCCCTCGAGCAGCTCGCGCCAGCGGCTGCGGAACTTGGCACGCGCTTCCTCGTCCATCGGGAATTCGCGGCCGGGCAGCAGGCGCACCTCGGGCACGGGGTAGAGGCTGCGCTGCGTGTCGGGGTCGAAGGTGCGGATGGAGTCGATCTCGTCGTCGAACAGGTCCACGCGGTAGGGCTGGAGCGAACCCATGGGGAACAGGTCGATCAGGCCGCCGCGTACCGCGTATTCGCCATGGCTGACCACCTGGGACACATGCTGGTAGCCCGCCAGCGTGAGCTGGGCCTTGAGCTTTGCCTCGTCGAGCTTCTGGCCCTGCTTGAACTCAAAGGTATAGCCGGCCAGAAACGAGGGCGGGGCCAGGCGATAGAGGGCCGTGGTGGCGGGCACGATGACCACATCGGCGCCATGCTGCTTGTCGCGCTGGTTGATGCGCCACAGCGTGGCCAGGCGCTCGCTGATCAGATCCTGGTGAGGCGAGAAGCTGTCGTAGGGCAGGGTTTCCCAGTCGGGAAACAATGCGCAACGCAGCTCCGGGGCGAAGAAGGCCATCTCCTCCATGAGACGGTGGGCATCGGCGGCATCGGCCGTGATGATGGCCGTGACCCGGCCGTCCTGCTTTTCACGCTCGCCCAGCCTGGCCAGCAGCAGCGCGTCGGCGCTGCCAACAGGGCGGGGCAGGTGAAAGCGTTTACCGGGGGTGAGCTTGGGCAGTTGCATGGTTTTTCACAGACGAACGCAGGCAGCGACGCACAGGAGCGGGCTGGGTACGAAAAAACGGGGGCAGATTGAATGCGAGCGAGTCCGGCCATCAAAGGCAGGGCTCACAGCCCAATCAGCGCGGAGCTGATGGTTGGCAGCGCATTCACTCAAAATGGGGACACCTCAAGGCGATGCAAGTCGAAAGCAGGACTTCGATGGATCTCACGGGCTTTCGGACGAAATGCTGATTTTAAAATACTGTGCATGACAGATCGGTTTTTCTCGCCTGAGTCCATGACGGACGACAAGGCAAACGCTGCAGCGGTGTCGTCGCCGGCATCTGCGCCCCGCTGCTGGGGGCTGATTCCCTGCGCGGGCGTCGGTCTGCGCGCCATTGCCGCAGATTCCCCGGCCCCCGAACTGCCCAAGCAATACCAGAGTGTTGCCGGCCAGCCCATGGTCATGCACACGCTGGCCGCCATGTTGGCGGTGGAGCGCATGCACAGTGTGCTGCTGGTGGTCTCTGCTTCCGATGGTTTCTGGCAGGGGCGCGCGACGGACGCTCGGCTCGGCATTGCTGCCTGTGGCGGAGCCACCCGTGCCGAGACCGTGAGCAACGGCCTGCAGGAGTTGCTGCGCATGGGGGCCAGCGGTGAGGACTGGGTGCTGGTGCATGATGCGGCGCGCTGCCTGGTCACGTCGGCGCAGGTCAATGCCTTGATTGATGCCTGCCTGCCGGATGCGGTGGGCGGGTTGCTGGCGCTGAAGCTGCCCGACACGCTCAAGCAGCAGGCCGCAGGCGCGGGCCCTGCGCGTGTGGCGCAGACGGTGGAGCGCAGTGACAAGTGGCTGGCACAGACGCCGCAGATGTTCCGCATTGCTGCGTTGCAGGCGGCGCTGCAGGCGGCGGGTGCTGCGGTGACCGACGAAGCCAGCGCCATGGAGCTGGCCGGTCACTCACCCAGGCTGGTGCCGGGTGGTGCGCAGAACTTCAAGGTGACCTATCCCGACGACTTTGCACTGGCCGAGGCCGTGCTGCTGCAGCGCAAGGCGCGTGGCTAGACGGATTCGCCATCGACAGGGCTTGGCGGCTGGCAAGACCGTGTCCGAGCCGGATTGGTGTAGATTGTATTTAATTTGATAGCTGCTTGCGCTTTATGAGCAAGGGTTTGACAAGGATTTTTATGAATTTTCGTATTGGTGAAGGCTGGGATGTGCATGCCCTGGTGCCAGGCCGCAAGCTGATTCTCGGCGGTGTCGAAGTGCCTCATACGCTGGGGCTGCTCGGCCATTCTGATGCCGACGTGCTGCTGCACGCGATCACCGATGCGCTGTTCGGCGCTGCGGCGCTGGGCGATATCGGCCGCCATTTCTCGGATACCGACGCGCAGTTCAAGGGGGCGGACTCCGCCGTGCTGCTGGCCGAAGCTGCCAGGCGCGTGCGCGCCAAGGGCTTCGAAATCGGCAATATCGACAGCACCATCGTGGCTCAGGCGCCCAAGCTGGCACCCCATATCGAGAAGATGCGCGAGCGTATTGCCCAGGTGCTGGAGCTGGATGTGGAGCAGGTCAACGTCAAGGCCAAGACCGCAGAGAAGCTCGGGCCTGTGGGTCAGCTGCAGGCCATGGAGGCGCGTGCAGTGGCCTTGCTGGTGCGAACTGCCTGACCCTGCTTCACGCCATGGCCGTGGCGAAAGCCGGTCATGAATCGCTATAGAGGGCTTGCACTTCGGCCCCGGTCAGGGTCGGGGTGTCATTGGCCAGCGCGTAATAGTCGGGCTTTTCGTCGATATAGATCTGCTGTGCCAATTTCAGGCCTTGGGCATCCTGGAACAGCCCGGCGGACAGAAAATGCTCGTTGCTGGCCAGCAGGCGATAGAAGAGGTGGGTGCCGCAGCTGCTGCAAAAGACACGCTCGGCCCAGGGCGAGGATGCATAGCGCGTGACCGGGCCGCTGGTCTGCACTGCCGTGCCGCCATGCAGGGTGAAGGCGGGGCCTTCTCCCCAGCGCCGGCACATGCTGCAGTGGCAGACATGAACTTCGTGGGTGTCGGGTGCGGTAACGAGAACGGCTTTGCACAGGCATCGGGCTTGCATGGTGAACTCTCCGGCAGATGGTTGAAAAGGCGATGCCGATTGTGCATGGAGGCGGGCCGATTCAGTCTTCCCCGGTCTCGTCGTCTTTCTTGTCGCGGGGCAGATTGCGCTTGACCTGGGGGCGCTGCAGGCGCTGTTCGGGCGCCGCACCGGCCGTCACGCCCATGGCGCGCTGCAGCTGCAGATGGGCGACCAGGCCGCCCGTCGATGAGTTGGAAAGGGCAAACATGCCGCCCATGCGCTGCACGGTCTTGTCCACGATGGACAGGCCCAGGCCCGCGCCTGCGGCAGCCGTGCGCGCCGTGTCGCCGCGGAAGAAGGGCTGGGTCAGGTTGGCCAGTTGCTCGGCAGGCACGCCCTTGCCATGGTCGCGGATGCGGATGACCACCCATTTCTCGCTTTCCTTGGCAACCACGTCCACTTCGGTGGTGTCGGTGGACGGGGTCTTGCCGTAACGGCGTGCGTTCTCGAAGAGGTTGGAGATCACGCGTGCCAGCTCTACCTCGTCGGCCATGACGTAGAGGTCTTCCGGCACGTTCATGGTGATCTGCAGTTCGCGGTGATCCTGCACGGCATAGACGCAGGAAGCAACCACGGCATGCAGGTCCACGGGGCTGAGCATGACGCGATGATCAGGGCGGGCGTAGTCCAGGAACTTGTCGATGGTGGCGTCCAGCTGCACGATGTCGGCCACCATGTGCTCGCGCGCCACATCGTCATAGACGCTCATCTCGGTTTCCAGGCGCAGCCGTGCCAGCGGCGTGCGCAGGTCGTGGGAGATGCCGGCCAGCATCACGGCGCGGTCCTGTTCCAGCTTGGCCAGCTTCTGCGCCATGCGGTTGAAGCCGATGTTGACCTCGCGGATTTCGCTGGTCACGGCTTCCTCGTCAAGCTGGCTGGCGTCGAAGTCGCCCTCGCGCACGCGGTTGGCCGCATAAGACAGCTGCTTGAGCGGCCGGTTGATCAGACGGGCAATGGCGGCCGCGCCGATAAGCGAGAGCAGGGCGGCCGTGATCAGCCAGATCAGCCAGGTCTGGCCGCTGGCGGGAGTGAAGCGCGACTGGTCCATCAGCATCCAGTTGCGGTCGCCATTGATGGTGAAGCCCACCCATAGGCCCGGCTCCCCGTTGACGCTGCGCGCCACCACGGTGCCGTAGCCCAGGCGGGTGGTCAGCTCTTCGGTCAGCTTCTGGCCCAGTGCGTTCTGCTCCAGCAGCTCGAATGAGTCGCCGGGCTCGCGGGGCAGAATGCGCACGCCTTCCTGGTCGGCCATGGTCTTGATCAGGGAGACGCGATTGATCGCATCCGAATGCTCGAGTGCGGCGCGGCTCAGGTTGACCAGTGAGGCCACCTGTTTGGCCGTCTGCAGTGTGCGCGGCTCGAAATCCAGTGCCCGCAATGTCTGCAGCCAGGCCAGGATGCTGCCCACCAGCAGCAGTGCCAGCAGGCAGAAGGTGCGCCAGAACAGGTTCAGCCCCACAGGGGAGCGCGCTGTACTGCGCCGCTCGTACTCCAGGGGTACGGGGCTGGTGGCGTCGGGCGGCGTATGGTGAAAAGCGCTCATGAACAGCAATGCGGAAATAACTGGACCCGAGGGTACGCCCAATATGGGCGACTCGGGTTACGGTTTATCCAAAAAGTGTCTATCTACAGGTGGTTGTTGAAAGAGCTTGACTTACGGGCCGGCACCCAAGCGCAACAAGCCGCGCAGCGGGCGGCTTGTTGCAGTGGAGGCTGGCGGTATCAGTTCATGCCATCGGGTACGAACACATAGCCCACGCCCCAGACGGTCTGGATATAGCGCGGTGCGGCAGCGTCCTCCTCGATCAGCTTGCGCAGGCGCGAGACCTGCACGTCCAGGCTGCGGTCGAAGGGCTCGAACTCGCGGCCGCGGGCCAGCAGGGCCAGCTTTTCACGCGACAGCGGCTGGCGCGGGTGGCGCACCAGGGCCTTGAGCATGGCAAATTCGCCCGTGGTCAGTGGCAGCTCTTCGCCATTCTTTTGCAGCACGCGGGTGCCCAGGTCGAAGGTGAAGGGGCCGAAGGTGACCACCTCGTTGTCCCCGGAAGGCGCGCCCGGCGCTTCCTGGGGTGGGCGGCGGCGCAGCACTGCATGAATGCGGGCCAGCAGCTCGCGTGGGTTGAAGGGCTTGCCCAGATAGTCGTCGGCGCCCACTTCCAGGCCCACGATGCGGTCCACGTCCTCGCCCTTGGCCGTCAGCATGATGATGGGGGTGCGGTCGTTGGCCGAGCGCAGGCGGCGACAGATGGACAGACCGTCCTCGCCGGGCATCATCAGATCAAGCACGATCAGATCGACAGTCTCGCGCAGCAGGATGCGGTTGAGCGCCTTGCCGTCCTCGGCAATCATGATCTCGAAGCCTTCCTGCGTCAGATAGCGGCGCAGCAGGTCGCGGATGCGTGCATCGTCATCCACCACGAGGATCTTGTCAGTACGGTTGTTCGTCGTTGCCATGATCGTCCTTATCGATTTATTTGTAACTGGCCCATTGTTATCGCTAGATCCAAAAAATCCAGCAAAACAAGGTCAAGTCTTGCCACTTGTTACGATTGTTGCGTTTGTAAATAGAACAATAAATGTTTCTTGAGGAACTTTTTAAGAGTATTTTGCCCTATTGTTTCAATGTTTGTTCTGGTGGTGTGACTAATGTCGGCTATTCGTACATAAAGTCACACTCTGGGCTGACATGCTGCACAGCAGCGGCTTTGCGCAATGGTGAAATGCATGTGTATCTGCATGGCCTGATTTACTTACAAGGTGAACCGCATGAATCAATTTTCCAAGTCTTCCTCTTCTTCTCGCGCCACGGCTGCCGCCCTGGCGCTGGCTGCGGCCTGTGCCGGTGGCAATGTCTGGGCGCAGGCCGCAGCGCGTGACGCGCAAAGATCCGCCAATGTGGTGCAGCTGTCGGCCCAGGGCACGGTGGAGGTCAAGCAGGACTGGATGACGGCGACGCTGTCGGCCAGCAAGGACGGCCGCGATGCCGCTTCGGTGCAGTCCCAGTTGCAGAAGATCGTGGAGTCCGCCATGACCACGCTGCGTAACGATGCGCAAGGTCGGCAGATGGAGTTGAGCACCGGCAACTTCTCCATCTCGCCGCGTTATGGCAACAACGGCAAGATTGAAGGCTGGCAGGGCCAGGCCGAGATCGTGCTGCAGGGGCGTGACTTCGTGCGCATCACCCAGGCGGCGGCCAAGGTGCAGGATATGACATTGGGCAGCATGAGCTTCGGCCTCTCGCGCGAGGCGCGGGAAAAGGTGGAGGGCGAAGCTCAGGCCAAGGCGATCGAGAACTTCCGCCAGCGTGCTGCGGCCATCTCCAAGAGCTTCGGCTTTGCAGGCTACAGCCTGCGCGAGGTCAATGTCAGCAGCAGCGGCGGTGGCGGGCATCCCATGCCGCGCCCGCGCATGATGAGCATGGCCAAGGCCAGCTATGCGGATGCCGCGCCCGTGCCGGTGGAGGCGGACCGCGCCGAGGTGACGGTCACCGTCGGCGGCTCGATTCAGATGCAGTGATCGAATCTGCGTCAGGTTCGTATGAAAAAAGGAGCAGCTCGCGCTGCTCCTTTTTGATTTTCATCATGATTTGATGCTGAAGATGTCTGATGGCAAGCGCTAGATGCTATCTAATTAGTAGATGCTTCCGCGCAAGCCCTGCGGTGGCTACTGTGCAGCCCAGCCGCCGTCCATATTCCATGCCACGCCGCGCACATTGTTGGCCGCGGCCGAGCAGAAAAAGACGGCCAGCTCGCCGAGCTCTTCGGGCGTGGTGAACTGCATGGAAGGCTCTTTTTCGCCCAGCAGCTGTCTGGTGGCATCCTCGTTGCTGATGTGCTGGGCGGCAGCTTTTGCATCCACCTGTTTTTGCACCAGCGGCGTCAGCACCCAGCCGGGGCAGATGGCGTTGCAGGTCACGCCGGTGGTGGCGTTTTCCAGCGCCGTCACCTTGGTCAGGCCGACGATGCCGTGCTTGGCGGCGACATAGGCCGATTTTTCGGCCGAGCCGACCAGGCCGTGCACCGAAGCCACGTTGATGATGCGTCCCCAGTTGGCCAGCTGCATCGCGGGCAGGGCCAGACGCGTGGTGTGAAAGGCGCTGCTCAGATTGATGGCGAGGATGGCATCCCACTTCTCCACGGGGAAGTCCTGCACCTTGGCCACATGCTGAATGCCGGCGTTGTTGACCAGGATGTCGACGCGGCCGAACTCGGCGGCGGCGTACTTCATCATGGCCTCGATGTCGGCGGTCTTGCTCATGTCTGCACCGTGGTAGCCGACCTTGATGTCGGCCGACTTGCCTGCATCCAGTACCTGGGCGCGGGGTGCTTCGACATCGCCAAAGCCGTTGAGCACGATATTGGCGCCCTGGCGTGCGAGAGCGATTGCGATACCTAGGCCGATTCCGCTGGTCGATCCCGTCACGAGAGCGGTTTTGCCTTTCAACATGGACATACAAGGTCTCCGAATGAATTACGATGCGACACAGCCATTATCGGCCCCGGTCCTGAAAACACGTTCTCCATGAATCAACCTACGCTGAATTACGTATCGTGTCCCGGAGCCTCTGCAATGGCTCCCACCTGGGCCAGCGCTCAGCGCCTGGAGCAGCTTGGGGCCCAACCCGAGGGCATCCACCGCATGGCGTACTGGGAATGGAACCGTACCGGCAATCCAAGACATCCTCATGTCATCGTCTGCGTGCATGGCCTCTCGCGCCAGGGGCGGGACTTTGATGTGCTGGCCGCCGAGCTCAGCCGCTTTGCCCGCGTGATCTGCCCCGATGTGGTGGGGCGCGGCGAAAGCGACTGGCTGGCCGACCCCATGGGTTATCAGCTGCCGCTGTACGCGGCCGATATGCTGGCGCTGCTGGCCCAGCTGCATGCTCAGGCGCCGATTGAAACCCTGGACTGGGTCGGCACCAGCATGGGCGGCCTGATCGGCATGGGCATCGTGGGCCAGCCCGGTCTGCCGCTGCCGGTGCCGGTGCGACGGCTGGTGCTCAACGACGTCGGCCCGACCATTGAGTGGGAGTCGCTGGAACGCATCGGTTCCTATGTCGGCAAAAGCTTGCAGTTTCCCAACTTCGAGAGCGCCGCCGCCGCCATGCGCTTGATTTCCGAAGGATTCGGCCCACATAGCGATGAGCAGTGGAGCCGGCTCTCGCAGGCCATGATCAAGCCTGATCCCCAAGGGGGCGTGGTGCTGCATTACGACCCCCGTATTGCAGTGCCCATGGCTCAGATGACGCGCGAGACCGCTCAGGCCGGTGAGGCCTTGCTCTGGCAGCTTTACGACCAGATCACGGCACAGGTCTTGCTTATCAGAGGGGCCGAGTCTGATCTGCTTTCCGGCCGTACCGCCCAAGCCATGTCCGAGCGTGGCCCCAGAGCGCATTGCACGGAACTGGAAGCCGTGGGACATGCTCCTACACTGGTAGTGCCGGGACAAGTGGCTTTGATACAAAAGTTTTTACAAGGGGATAAGGGTCTGCCTGCGAGCATCAGTCTTGCGCAGCAGGCCCAAGAGGAAGCTGCATGAAGACCAGCGATACCGTAACCACCGTCTCTGACGCCGCACCCAAGCTCACGGAGCCTACGCCGCATCTGATTACCGCCACTTCCGAGGTTTTGCCCGATCAAGTCAATGCGCTGGCGCGTGCCCGCGCCTTTGCAGAACCGCTGATTGCCGGCGAAGTCATGGAGACCGGTGAAAACACCCTGACCCACGCCGACGCCGTTGCCGCCATCCTCAAGAAGATCGGTGGCTCGGAAACCATGCAGGCGGCCATTTATCTGGTGCACGCCAGCGTGCACCTGAACAAGCCGCAGGAAGTGATTGCCAAGGCGTTTGGCGATAATTTTGCGACCCTGGCGGTCGAAACCATCAAGCTCATCCGCGTGCAGCAGCAGGCGCGAGACGCCGAGCTGAGCAGCCAGCATGTCGATGGCGTGGCCACGCAGACCGAGAACGTACGCAAGATGCTGCTGGGCTTCTCGCGCGACCTGCGCGTGGTGCTGCTGCGCCTGGCGTCGCGCCTGCAGACGCTGCGCTACTACGCGGCCGAGAAGAGCCCGGTCTCGCCCAGCATCGCGCGCGAAGCGCTGTATGTCTTTGCGCCGCTGGCCAACCGTCTGGGCATCTGGCAGATCAAATGGGAGCTCGAAGACCTGGCTTTCCGGTTTCTGGAGCCCGATACCTACCGCCAGATTGCGCGTCTGCTCGACGAAAAGCGCGTCGAGCGCGAAGCCTATATGGAGCAGATGCGTGCGCGCCTCGAGGCCGATCTGCGCGCCCACAGCATCAGCGCCTCGGTTCAGGGACGCCCCAAGCATATCTACA
Organism: Comamonas sp. C24C; assembly: GCF_053345995.1. Classification (NCBI taxonomy): domain Bacteria; kingdom Pseudomonadati; phylum Pseudomonadota; class Betaproteobacteria; order Burkholderiales; family Comamonadaceae; genus Comamonas; species Comamonas sp. C24C. The sequence goes on from NZ_JBKFBC010000002.1 coordinate 661,015, forward strand.
GCATCGTCAAGAAGATGCGCGGCAAGTCACTGAGCTTTGACCAGCTGTTCGATATCCGTGCCATGCGCGTCATCGTGCCTACGGTCAAGGACTGCTATGCAGCCCTGTCCTGGGTGCACGAGCAGTTCACGCCGCTGGAAAAGGAGTTTGACGACTACATCGCCAAACCCAAGCCCAATGGCTATCAGTCGCTGCACACGGTGGTGCGCGATGAAACCGGTCGCACCATAGAGATCCAGATCCGTACCCAGGCCATGCACGACCATGCCGAGCATGGCGTGGCCGCGCACTGGGCCTACAAGGAAGCCGGCACCAAGGGCTATGCGGGCGTGTCGGCGTCCAGCGAATATGACGCCAAGATCGCCGTGCTGCGCCAGTTGCTGGCCTGGGGCAGCGATCTGACGGGCTCGGCCCAGCGTGGCCTGTTCGAAGATCGCATCTATGTGCTGACTCCCGATGCGGCCGTGATCGAGCTGCCGCAAGGAGCCACGCCGGTGGACTTTGCCTACTCGGTGCACACCAGCCTGGGTCATCGTTGCCGCGGCGCGCGTGTGGACGGAGCCATGGTGCCGCTGAACACCGCTCTGGAAAGCGGTCAGACCGTGGAAATCAACACGGCCAAGGAAGACCGGCCTTCCCGCGACTGGCTCAATGCCGACCTGGGTTACTTGGTCAGCAACCGGGCCAAGGCCAAGGTGCGCGCCTGGTTCAATGCCCAGGCCACGCACGAAACCGTCTCGCGCGGGCGTGAGGCGGTTGAGAAGCTGCTGCAGCGCGAAGGCAAGACGGCGATCAAGCTCGAAGAGCTGGCGGCGCAACTGGGCTTCAAGTCCGCCGATGCACTGTTTGAAGTCGTGGGCAAGGACGAGTATTCACTGCGCAATATCGAAGTAGTGCTGCGTCCCAGTGAAGAAACGCCAGAGGAGGACGCATTCACGCCGGTGCGCAAGGCGCGCGGCCATGACTCTTCGCGCGGCGGGGTGCTGGTGGTGGGCGTTGATTCGCTCATGACGCAGCTGGCCAAATGCTGCAAGCCCGCTCCTCCGGACGAGATCGGTGGCTTTGTGACCCGTGGCAAGGGCGTGAGCGTGCACCGCTGCGATTGCTCCAATTTCCGCGAGATGATGGCCAAGAGCCCCGAGCGTGTCATCGAGGTCGACTGGGGCACCCCCAAGAATGTGGACAAGGGCGGACCGGTTTATCCCGTGGACGTCGCAGTCGAGGCAGCCGACCGTCAAGGCCTGCTGCGCGACATCTCGGACGTGTTTGCACGCGAGAAGACCAATGTCATCGGAGTGCAGACCCAGTCTGTCAAGGGGACGGCGTGGATGACGTTCACCGTGGAAGTGGCGGACTCGGGTCGCCTCAACAAGGTGCTCGGCATCGTGGCCAGTGTCTCCGGCGTTCGCTCGGCCAGAAGGCGCTGATGTAAGTCCCGATTGCAGCTGGCAGCGCTTGATGACAAGAAAATGTTAGCTCTCAAAAAATGAGTGAAAAACCCGTGCTACAATTGCTTCATCGAACAGAACAACAGGCGCGTAGCTCAGCTGGTTAGAGCACCACCTTGACATGGTGGGGGTCGTTGGTTCGAGTCCAATCGCGCCTACCAACGTGCAGACGAAACCAGAGTCTGCAACAAAAAATCCCGCTCAATGCGGGATTTTTTGTTTCCTGCGCGCAGAACATCTGCGATGAATCTTCCGTGCACAGGCCTCATGGGCACTCTTCAAGGCTTGAGCGCCCTTTCTGGTATGCATTGCCGAGGCTGGATTGTCGAGTGCCGTAGTGGCAAGCCCTTGTCATTCCAGGATTACCAGGAACCTGGGCTCACCATCTGCATGCTTTCGTCACTCAATAGCTGATTGCCTGTTGCATTTCATCAAGAAGCCACTAAGCCGGCAATCGATGTGAAGCAAGCTTCTTCGGGCTTGTCCTCTGTTTGCGCAGACCGGGCCTTCTCAGGCATTGCTACCAGGTATGCGCATAGCTGATTCGAAGTACGGTGCCTGCCGCTGGAAGGCGGCTGGTGTTGTTGTTACTCCGAAGCAGCTGGCTGTACAGCGGGAAGTAGTTGCGGTTGAGCAAATTCTCCACACCCAGTGAGACACGATTCTTCGGGTCGATTTTCCACTGGCTGATCAGGTCCACCGTGGTGTAGCCCTTGGTTTCGTAGCGGCCGAAGCTTGTCTTGCCGTCCAGGCGATAGTCTCTGGAGGCATAGGAGGTAGCCTGGACTCGATGGCTCCAGCTGGCACTGGGGCGATATTCCACGTATGCGGTCAGTTTGAGGGGTGGAATGCGGTAGCCCGTCATGCTTTGATAGGAGCTTGCGCCCTGTGGGAGCTCGCGCCCTTTTATCCAGGTGAGACTGCCGCCGCTGGTCCAGCGGTCATCGTCGCTGAAATAGTCCAGGCTGGCTTCTAGTCCATGGATTTTTTCCTTGGTTCTCAGAAGAGTGAGGCCGTTGTTGAAGCTTTGCACGGCGCCGAGATCGGACTGCGATTGAAAGGCTCCCAGGTTGGCGATGACATTCGAGAACTTCCCGCGCCAGCCGATCTCTACGGTGTCGGTTTTGACGGCCTGCAGATTGGAGTTGCCGATGTTGAAGCCTGCCGTGGCATTGCGCACTACGACCCCGATGTCCGGCAGCTCGAAACCCTGGCTGTACGAGGCATAGAGTTCATGTCCCTTCGTCGGCGTGAAAACCGTGCCCAGGTTATAGGTCCATGAGCCATATTTCACGGTACCGCCAGCCACGGATTGTGGGCTCGGCAGCTTTGATTGCGACAAAGGGCTGAAGTCGCTGAAGCTGGCTTGGGCGCGGTCGTAGCGGGCGCCACCTTCCACGGACCACCTGTCGCTGAATTTGTGCTGCAGCTGGGCAAAGGCGCCAATGCTGCGCGTGGTGACTGGCGGCATATAGATCAGGCGGCCGATCTTGTTGAACACCAGTCCTTTGCTGGCGTCATAGGCTTTGGGATCAAAGATATCGATCGGCATGTCGGTGCGCTCGTGATTGAAGTCCGCGCCCCAGATCAGCAAGGAATTTTTCTCCTGTCCCAGCGGCGTCTTGATGGTCAGGCGTCCACCGAAGACATCGGAGTTCTGCATCGATTGATCGACGTTGGCACCCCGAACCGCAACGGCTCGGGCGTCGAAGGGCGCGAAGCGCGTGTAGAAATCCCGGTAGTAGAGCTGAGCCGCCAAGGTGCTGCCTGCAAGGTCGCGGTTCTCGTAGTCAAGTCCCAGCATGGTGTTCTTGATCTGGTTCTGGTCCGAAAGCACCAGACCTTTGATCGGCCTGGCGGCAGCCGTGCCGGCAGGCAGGCGGGCCACCGACGGGTCGGATGCATAGTCGGTGTCCTGGCTGGCGTTGTAGTGGCTCGCCGAGAACTGCAGCCGTTGATTTGCATCCAGCTTGAAGCCAATCTTGGCGGATGCGTTATAGATGTTGGAGTCGAACAAGTCTCCCTGGCTAGGCTCCGGAGCGATGCGGTTTCCCTTGGCATCGAATGAGCCGCCTACATGTTTGGCGCCCAGACTGACCGAGTAGTCGACGACGTCGCCGCCGCCAGACAGGTAGTGCTGCACTTCGGCCCCAAGTCCTGCGGCCTTGGGCCTGAACAGCGGTGACGATCCCGTAACGACAGTCTCTGCCTTGGTCTCGCCGGAGGGGCGTTTGGTGCGCACGGAGACGATGCCGCCTGCGGCACCACTTCCATAGATGGCGCTGCTGCCGCGCAGCACCTCGATCTGCTCGATGTCGGCAGGATTGATGTTGGCGAGGTTTCGGGAGGAGTCTCGGTTGGTGTTGAGCGGAACGCCGTCGACCAGAATCAGCATATTCCGCCCGCGCAGTGTCTGACCATAGTCCGTGATGGTGTGGCTGGAGTCGGCCATGCCCGGAACCACCTTGCTGAGCATAGTGGCCAGGCTGTCGGAGCCTTGTCTAAGTTGCTGAACTTCTTCGCCTTCGAGCAGGCTGATCTGACGTGCCGGGGCCACGAGATTGTTCTGGGTACGAGCCGTCACCGTAACGGCGGCAAGCTCCGGAGTGCCTGACTTTTCGGCGGATGCGGAGGTGTCGCTCTGAGGTGCAGTGGACGCCGTAGCCGCCTTGGCAGCCGGTACGGCTTCCAGTGCGTAGTTGCTGGCGCCCAGCCGGCGGACATGCAGCCCCGAGTTTTCCAGCAAGCGCGCAAAGCCACTATCGATGGTGTGGGAGCCCGACAGACCGGGGGTGCGCTGATTCCTGAGCAGGTCCGGGTCCATGCTGAGGTTGATGCCTGTCTGAGCGGCAAACTCCATCAGTGCGGGACCGAGCGGGCCGGCGGAGATCTGATAGGTCTGTTGCGCGGGACGGGCAATGGGCTCTGCTGCGTACGTCGCAGGCGCGTACAGGCTCATGGTCGCGGTGCCAAGGGCAGCGACCAGAGCGCCTTTGACGGCAAGGGTGACCGGATGCAGCGGCACCGCAAGAGAATTTGTGTGGAAGTGCGGCGAGCGCAGTGCAGGCATGATTTTCAGTCCTCGTTGGCTGTCAATGAATGGGTCTTGATGTGCTTGACAGGCGAGCTGGAAAAACCGGACAGCGATGCAACAAAAAAATTACGCCACTGTCCGGAACCCATCGATACCGGACGGCGCAGCAGAGCCGTCTCAGGAGGATGTGACCGTCACCCAGTAAGCGGTGCGCTCCCGGGTGCGTATGGGGAGGGTCTGCGTCAGCAGCTCCAGAATGCGGTCCGTGTCGCGGAGCTGGAATACGCCGGAGACGCGTAGTTCGGCGACGCTGGGGTCGCATTGCAGGACTCCCTGGCGGTAGCGTTGCAACTCTGCCAGGAAGTCGGCCAGACGCATGCTGTGCGCATGCAGGACGCCTCGGGTCCAGGCGTCTGCATGGGATGGCAGCGGGGTGACGGTGCCTGGATTGCGGGCATCGAAGGTCACTTGCTCGCCAGCTTGCACGACCAGCGTCTGCGTGGAGTGGCTGGGCATCACCTGGACCGCTCCTTGCAGAACGGACAGCGTCGTGCTCTGTGCATGCTTGCGCACGATGAATCTGGTGCCCAGCGCCTTGAGTTCACCATCGCTTGTTTGGACGATGAACGGCAGGGCCTGGTAGGTGCTCGTATGCGAGGTCTCCACCAGAATTTCACCTGCGTAGTGATGAAGCCGACGTGCTTCGCTGTCGAACCGTGCGCTGATGGCGGAGGCGGTGTTCAGCAGCACATGGCTGTTGTCGGCCAGTGTCACCTCACGTGTCTCGCCCGTGGCAGTCCTGAAGTCCGCATGCCATATCTGCCATGGCAGATAGCGGTATGAGAACCAGCCCAGCATGGGAGTCGCCAATGCAAGTGCCGTCGCGCGCAGCATATGCCGGCGATTTCCGGCTGAGCGTGGACGATCGAGTACGGCCATGCCAACTGCCGGGGGGACGCTGTCCATGCGAAATTGCAGCTGCTCTATGTGCTGCCAGATTTGCTCGTGCCTCGCACTTAGCTTGCGCCAGCGGGCAAGCTCTGCATTCTCCGTTTCGCTGAAGTCCGAGGCATGTCGGCGAGCCAGCCATTGGGCTGCTTCATCCAGTATGCGGGTATCTGTTGCAGGCATTTCAGGCATCCAGCATCACACGCAGGCATTGCCGGAAGCCTTGTGCCATATAGCGGGTGACCGTGCGCACACTCAATTGCATATGCGATGCAATCTCTTCGTAGGAGAGCCCCTCCAGCTGAGAAAGCAGAAATGTCGTGCGAACTTTGGCCGGCAGCTCGCCGAGCAACTGATCAAGCTCCTCCAGAGTCTCTAGCAGGATGGCGCGAGCCTCGGCAGACAGTGCTGTTTCCTCGGGCAGCAGATGCAGGGATGCCAGATAGGCCTGCTCAATCGACCTGCGTTCCAAGTGGTTGATCATCAAGCGCCTGGCGACGGTGGTCAGATAGGCTTTGGGCTCGCGGATGTCCTCGATGCTTTGCGATTTTGCAGTCGCCCAGATGCGCGTGAATGTGTCCTGAGCGATATCTGCTGCATCGTGACGATTGCCCAGTTTGCGCTGCAGCCAGGCGGTCAGCCAGCGGTTGTGCAGTGTGTACATGCTGCCAAGTGCGTCACTGGCGATGCTGTTGGCAGGGGAAGACACAGGAATCTCTCGGGATTAGAAATCCGCTGATTCTACACAAATGATACCTATTCTCATTTGTTGAGAGCTTGCCAGGCCAGCAGAGGTGGGTGTTGGAGTGTTCAGGCAAGTGGTGGCGACGGACGGGCTCGGAGCATGAAGCAGTGGGCGTAGCGTCAATCCAGATCATCCGACGTGGCTATATGCGCTTTCAAGGCTTCTATGAACTGGGTCTCGGCAAGCTGTCGATCAGCGCCCCTCCGTAGCGCGACGTACATGTTGAGGTGAACGGCTGGTTCGGTCAGCATCGCAATGTTCAAGCCGTGCTGCTGGCATTCTTCCATCATGAAAGAGGGTATGACTGCGTTGCCCAGACCCGCTTTCACCATGGCAATCATGGTGCCCAGAAAATTCATTTCTGCCCGATCATCCTGGCTGGCCTTGGCGCTGGGAAGGTGCTTGTCAATCAAGGCCTGAATCGGGTTGGAGATCGGCAGAGCGATCATGGGCAGGCCGTCCAGAGACTTCCAGCTGCGGCTCTGGATCTGTTTGCTGCGCCGCCTCTCGCCCGGGCTGATGCTCATGAGCCGGAACCGGCACACCGACTCTCTGAGCAGGCCTGCGGCAGGTTTCACAAAAAAGGCCATACCCATATTGGCATGTCCTTCCAGAACGGCCTGCCGAACGGTATCGAGGCTGCCATCCATGACCTGGATTCGTACTTCGGGATGCTTGCGTGCAAATTCGGCAACAACCTTCGGTAATAGGCAGGTGGCGATCACAGGCGTCGCGGCAATCGTCAGGGTCGACCGTGAGGCTGAGGAGCTGCCTTGCAAGGCCAGACCCAGTTGCCGCAGTTCCGTCACCACCCTCTCGGCATAGGGCTGCAGCAGCCGGCCTGCGTCGGTCAATGTCACTGCGCGTGTGGTTCGCTCGAATAACCTGACCCCCAACTGGCGCTCAAGTTCCTTGACCAGCATGCTGACTCCCGACGGAGACAGATGAATGCGCTCTGCCGCCGCAGCAAAGCTGCCGCACTTGCATATCTCGAGAAACGCCTGCAGTTGACGACTTCCGACATTAATCAGCTTTACTGATGAATTCACCAAAAATTCCCGTTTGATTCAAATCAATGGACGCGGTGCAATTGCAGCACAAAACACAAGGAGACACCATGCTTACACCTTCAGCAGGAGGCTTGCCCCTCAGCCGCCGCAAGGCTCTACTCACCGTGGCTGTCGCAGCAGCCGCGGGTTCCTCCGGGCTTTCGGCATTCGCGAATACGCAAGCTCCCGTGCGGCTGGTTGTGCCGTTCACGCCAGGCACAGGCATCGATCTGATTGCCCGGGTCATCGGTCCCAAGCTCTCGGAGCGCTTTCAGCGCCCCTTCATCGTGGACAACAAGCCAGGGGCCTCGGGCAATATCGGTACCCTGGAGGTAGTCCGGTCCACTCCCGACGGCACGACTTTGCTTGTCACCGTGAATACGTTGGTGATGAATACCGAGCTCTACCCCAAGATGGGATATAGCCCGGTTCGCGATCTCAGCGCCATCAGCCAGACCAGCGTAGGTCAATTGGTGCTTGTCACGGGCTCTCAATCCCGGATCACGGATCTGAAGGAACTCATCGGCTATGCACAGAAAAACCCTGGCGTTCTGAACTATGGCTCGCCCGGTGCCGGAACCCCCCACCACCTGGCAACAGAGCTGCTCAAGAGCAAAGCCAGGATATCGCTCACACATGTCAGCTATCGCGGAACGGCCCCGGCCTTGACGGACTTGCTGGGCGGGCAGATTGATCTGATGTTTCTCCCTATCCACGTTGCTTTGCAGCACATCAAGGCAGGCAAGCTCCGTGCGCTTGCGATCAGTTCAGACACGCCGTCCCCGCTCCTGCCTCAGGTGCCCTCGCTGAGGAGTCTGAACCTGGGCGATATGAATGTGGACATGTGGTATGGCTTGCTGGGCCCCAAGGGGCTGCCTCCCGAGTTTGTACGCAGCATCAACGAAGCCCTGAAGAGCATTCTTGCTCAGCCTGAAGTTGCCAAAGCATTCGAGTCCCAGGGCATGACGCCCCAGCACAGCACTTCCCAAGCCTTCCAGGCCTTGATCGAAGCCGATGCCAGGCGCTGGGGCAATCTCATCAAGACCCAGGGCATTACTGCCGAATAAGCCAGCCATAAAAAGAAGATCAAATGAACATGAATATGCAAGTCAATCAGACACCAGCGCCAGGCAAGGATGCGGATGTAATCATCGTGGGCGGCGGTCCCGTGGGCATGGGGCTGGCGATAGAGCTGGGTCAGCGCGGCATCCGTTGTATCGTCGTGGAGCGCTACGCCAAGCCGCAACCGATTCCCAAGGGGCAGAACTTGACCCAGCGCACCATGGAGCATTTCCACGCCTGGGGTGCGGAAAAGCAGCTTCGCGCAGCTCGTACCATTCCGCCCGAATACGGCATAGGAGGCCTGACGGCCTACAACACATTGCTGGGGTCTTATTCTTACGACTGGCTCCAGCGCGATCTCGTCAAGCCATACTATTTCACGGCGAACGAGCGCCTGCCTCAGTACGCCACGGAAGCGGTTCTGCGAGATAGAGCCGCGGAGCTGCCTTCTGTTGAGACCTTTTACGGCTGGAACTTCGATACCTTGGAGCAGGACGACGAAGGCGTCAGCGTAACGGTATCCGAAAAGAACGGATCGGATCGCAAGACGCTGCGCGCAAGCTATGTCGTCGGCTGTGACGGAGCACGCTCGGGCGTGCGCCAGCAAGCAGGCATCACCCAGACCAAGACCGACCATGACCGCCTCATGGTACTGCTCGTGTTCCGCTCACAGGGACTGCACAAGTTGCTCGAGCGCTTTCCCGGAAAGTCTTACTACAACGTGCTTCAGCCTGAGCTAAAGGGCTACTGGAAATTCTTCGGTCGCGTCGATCTGGGCAATACCTGGTTCTTCCATGCGCCAGTGCCACCGGGAACCACGGCAGACAACTTCGACTTCCAGGCCTATCTGGAAGATGCTGTCGGAGCGCCTTTCGATGTCGAGTTCGAGCATATAGGCTTCTGGGATCTGCGCTTCATGCTTGCCGACAGCTATCGCTCAGGCCGGGTCTTCATCGCCGGCGATGCCGCGCACAGTCATCCTCCCTATGGCGGCTATGGCGTGAATTCGGGCCTGGAAGATGCACGCAATCTCGGGTGGAAGCTGGCAGCCGTGCTGAAAGGCTGGGGCAGCGAAACGCTGCTGGACTCCTATGACCAGGAGCGTCGCCCGGTATTCAGATCCACCATTGACGACTTTATTGCCAAGTCCATAGAGACCGATCACCAGTTTCTGGACAGCTTTGATCCGGAAAAGGACAGGGGCGCCTTTGAAGCTGCCTGGAGTCAGAGGGCCAGTGGGGCCGCAGGCGAGGTGCATGCTTTCGAGCCCAACTATGAGGGTTCTCCCATTGTGCGCAGCGCTCAGGCGTCGGCCGTCGGCAATTGCAGCGCCAAGGGCTCACATATATTCACCGCACGTGCCGGTCACCACCTGGCTCCGGCCGCGCTCGGCGATGGCAGAAATATATTCGAGCATCTGGGGCAGGGCTACACGCTGCTCGCAGCCGATACGCCCGCGCAAACGCTTGAGACGTTTCGTTATATGGCCGACAGCAAGCGGCTGCCCCTGACCATTGTCGAAACTACCAAAACGGATGAGTTTGCACGCTATGAATCTGACCTGATACTGATTCGTCCGGATGCATTTGTGGCATGGACGAATAGCGAGAAATTCCTGTCGAACGAGGATGTGGAAAATCTGCTCCAGGCTGTTGCCTGAAAGATCGAGGGTCGCTCGATGCCCTTCGCCGGAGTCGCTCCCGGGCTTGGGCGAGGAGCCGCCAGGATGTTAAGAATGGCGTTCCGGCAGCAGGCGGCAGTGCAAAAATGGCTGCCGGCCTGCAAGGCGCACTGGAAGTGCCCGGCTAGAGCGGGCAGGGTTCAGGCAATCAGTGCGCGGGTCAGCAGATCGACTCCTGCCAGGAAATCGTCTATGTCCATGGCCTCATGTGGATTGTGAGAGCCATTTTCGTTGCGGATGAAGACCATGGCCGAGGGCACGCCGGCATTGGCAAACACTGCCGCATCATGGCCGGCACCGCTTGCCATGCGCTCCAGTTTGATGTCTTGCCCCGCTGCTTCCAGACGGTTCAGCCAATCGGCATCCATGGTGGCCGGTTCCGTGAACAGGCGCTCGTCGAACTCGAAACGTACGCCGCGGGCGCGCTCTATGACCTGGCACTCTTCGCGCATCAGGGTGTAGAAGCGCTCCAGGGTCTGGGTGTCCTGGCTGCGCACCTCAAAGCTGAATGCCACTTCGCCGGGAATGACGGAAACAGCATGCGATTGTGCCGAGGTGGAGCAGATGCCCGTGGTCATCACCATGTCCATGCCCATCTGCAGCAGCACGCGCCAGTGTTCATCCATGCGCGACAGCAGCTCGGCAACCGCCAGCAATGCATCCTTGCGCAACCAGCGCGGCACAGCGCCCGAGTGGCCAGTTTCACCGATGCAGCGGATCAGGTTGTGGCGGACATTGCCGCGGATACCGGTGACCAGGGCCACCGGCCAGCCGCGGTTGACCATGACCGGACCCTGCTCGATATGCAGTTCCAGATAGGCTGAGACATTGGCGAGATCGAGCAGCGGCTCGGCGCGCTCAATGGCATCGACATCGGCTCCGCAGCGCGACATGGCTTCGCTCAGGATGCCGACGCCATCGCGGTGAGGCCGCTTCAGTGTGGCGGCAGGTAGCTTGCCCAGCAGGGACAGAGAGCCCAGATAGGCCTTGCCGTACCAGGCGCTTTCCTCGCCACGCAGGGCCAGCACGCGCAGCGGCGGTGCCTGTTCGTGGCGGCCGCGTAGCTGAAGCAGCATCAGCATGCCGGCGACAATGCCAGCCAGCCCGTCGAAGTTGCCGCCCTGCGGCACGGAGTCGGCATGCGAGCCAACCACGACAAAGGGCTCGGCACGGTTTTCTTCAGGCAGGCTCAGCCACAGATTGCCGGCCCGATCCCATTCATGGCTCAGGCCCAGATCTTCGGCCCGATCCTCAAGTATGCGCAGCGCGGCAGTCTCGCCTTCGCCATAGCTTTCGCGGGTGACGCCAAGGCCGTCACGGGTGGCTTCGCGAATATCCGAGAGCAAGGCTTGCGCCAGTGCGCTGGTATCCGTCAGGGTGTTGCAGGCCATCATGCTCCGCTACCTCCGTGGCGGATGGACCAGTCCACAGGCGAGGCCGAGAAGTCCGCCAAAGTGGCTTTTTGCTCCGCACTGAGCTGTCCGCTCGCCAGCAGTGCTTCGTGCAGTTGATTCCAGGTCGCCAGGGCGTGCAGGGACAAGGCGTGATCGGCAAGTGTGCCTGCCTGGGGGGCATAGAGCGCATAGTCAAGCAGAACCAGCACATCCTCTACCACGGGGCCGGCGCGGCGCAAGGCGGCAACCGTGCCGGCCTTGGAGCGGCCGTCGGTGGTGACGTCATCCACCAGCAGGACCTTGGCGTTGTCGGGCAGTCGACCTTCGAGCTGGGCCGTGATGTCCCAGCCGACGGGGCGTTTGCGCAAATACAGCATGGGCAGCTCCAGGCGCTCGGCCAGCCATGCGGCAAAAGCAATGCCCGAGCTTTCGGTTCCCACGATGGCATTGATGCCGCGTGCAGCAATCAGAGGGCGCATGCAGCGGGCTGCGATGTCCATGATTTCGCCGCGCAGTGCGACATCGGACATCAGGACTTGCGCATCCACATAGACCGGGCTGGCCCAGCCCGAGGTATAGATAAACGGTTGATGCGAAGCAATGCGTACAGCACCGAGGCCGACCAGGGCCTGGGCAACGCGTGGCGCGTCGGAAGCGGAAAGAAGCATGTGAGTGTGTGTTTGCAAAGCGGGCATGTTAAGTAGCCAGGCCTGCAGCAAGAAGTGGCTAAAATTCCTCGAGCCGTTCCAAAACGAGATGGCTCGTGCTTTGTGCCTGGGCGTGACCGGGCACCTTTTGCCGAAATCCCCGGCTGCACATCCAAGTGCCCGCCGGCCATTGACCATGTCCGACTTCACTTCGCCGCGCAGCTTTCTGCGCCAGATCGACCTGTCATCACTGGATCTGTTCGTGCTGATCTGCGAATGCGGCAGCATTGCGCGTGCGGCCGAACAGGGTGGCATGGTCGCGTCGGCCGTGAGCAAGCGGGTTGCCGAACTGGAATCCCTGGCGCGCACTCCCTTGCTGTTGCGCCATGCCCGCGGAGTGCGTCCGACTCCTGCCGGAGAGTTGCTGCTGGCGCATGCGCGCACGATTCTTCTAGGGGTCGAGCATTTGCGCGACGACCTGGGCGAATATGCGCGCGGCATACGCGGGCTGGTGCGTCTCAGTGCCAATGCCTCCGCCGTGGAGCAGTTTCTGCCCGAGGATATTGCGATCTTCGTGAAACATCATCCCGACATCCGCATCGATCTGCGCCAGGCGACCAGCCGCTCGGTGGCACGCGCCGTGCGCGATCACATGGCTGATCTTGGCGTCTGCAGCCCCAGCGATGAAGTCGAGGGGCTGGAGTCCATGCCGTATCGGCGCGAGCGCATGGTGCTGATCATGCCCAGTGATCATGCTCTGGCCCGGCATCAGGAACTGGCCTATGAAGAAGCGCTGGACTATGCCCAGATCGGCTTGCGCGACAGCAGCATCGTTCAGGAGATGCTCAATCGGCAAGCCCGCGCTGGCAGACGCATGTTGCGACAGCGCATCGAGGTCGACAGCCTGAGTGCCATGTGCCGGATGATTGAGTGCGGACTGGGCGTGGGCGTCATGCCCGAAGGTGCCTATCAGCGGTTGGGCGAGGCACGCGCTCTGCATGCCGTGCCGCTGACCGATGCCTGGGCGGAGCGCAGCCTCAAGCTGTATGCCAACAGCTTTGCTGACCTGCCTGCGCCGGCTAGGCATTTTGCCCAGGCTCTGATGCCCAAGGACTGAGGCAAAGCGGATGGCATGAAGCGACGCGGGCGCTGCTTGCCCCCATACGATGAGAAAGCGGTGCGGACTGCTGGCACGGCCCGGGCATCTCGGCAGGCGGACGGCTCACGAGCGGTTGGCCGCCAAGTCTCAGCTTTTCTGTGCCGCCCACAGCTGATGTACCCACATGCCGACCAGCATGGCGGCGACAAACAGCCAGACCTGTGGTGTGAGCGTCGCCAGATTCATCAGCGCGGGGCCGGGGCAAAAGCCCGCCAGTCCCCAGCCTATGCCGAACAGGGCAGAGCCCGTCAGCAGCTTGCGATCAATGACGGTGCTGGCGGGCAGCTGCATGGGTTCGCCCAGCAAGGCTGTCCTGCGGCGCTTGGCCCAGGTGAAGGCAATCAGGCCGACTGCGATGGCGCCGCCCATGACGAAGCCCAGAGAAGGATCCCAGCGACCGAAAAAATCGAGAAAGTTCTGCACCTTGGCCGGGTTGCCCATGCCCGAAAGAATCAGGCCCAGACCGAACACAAGCCCGCAAAGCAGGGCTGCAATACTGGGGATCATGATGTTCCTTTATGGCGACTCAAGCGATGACATGGCGCATCACGAACACGGTGATGGCGCCCGTGGCGATAAAGCACAGCGTGGCGGCCAGCGAGCGCAGTGACAGGCGTGATAGCCCGCACACCCCGTGACCGCTGGTGCAGCCCGAGCCCAAGCGCGTGCCAAACCCCACCAGCAGTCCTGCGGCGATGATGATCGCCGGGCTGGATGGCAACTCCATGGCTGGTAGGGGTGCAAACAGCGACCAGAGCAGCGGAGCGGCGAGCATGCCCAGGATGAAGGCAAGGCGCCAGCCCCACTGCTTGACGGATGACCAGGTTGGCAACTGCAGCAAGGCTGCGGCGATGCCGCTGATGCCGGCTACCCGGCCCAGCAAGGCAATGAGCAGGGCGGCAGAAAGGCCGATCAGCAGGCCGCCGGCCAGCGATGCCCAGGGCGTGAACTCGCTCCAGAAGATATTCATGCGCTCTCTCCCGGTTGGCAAAACAGTTGGTACAGGGCTTGCATCAGCTGCAGGGCGCGGGCATCGGCCAGCTGATACCAGATGAATTTGCCTTCGCGCCGCGTGCTGACCAGGCCCTCGCGGCGCAGAATGCCCAGTTGCTGGGACAAGGTGGGCTGGGACACGCCGGTCAGCTGCTCCAGCTCACTGACCGTGCGCTCCTGCTGGGCGAGCTGGCACAGCAGCAGCAGCCGGTCTTCGTTGCCGAGCAGCTTGAGCATGGCCACGGCCTCGCCCGCATGGGCGCGCATGGCCTGCAGATCCAGCGCGGCTTGTGCTTCGTCAAAGCTTGATGAGGACATGGCTTCTTTCGTCAAAATATTTTCATATATTATATAAAAAAGTATATTGATTGCCGAGTTTCGGAATTCCAGTTGTGCCGTTCAAGGAGTTGCCATGTCAGCCAGCGTGATGCATATCGAGCCGTTTTTTGATACCGCTACCGGCACCCTGAGCTATGTCCTGGCCGACACGGTCAACGCTCAGGCTGCCGTGATTGACCCGGTGCTGGATTTCGAACCGAAGTCGGGCACCCTGAGCAGCCGTTCAGCGGACGCACTGATCGACTATGTGCGTGGCAAAGGCTGGCAACTGCAGTGGATACTGGAAACCCATGCTCACGCGGACCATCTCTCGGCGGCCCAGCATATTCGTCACCACCTGGGCGGCAAGGTGGCTATCGGCGCCCATATCTGCGATGTACAGGCCGTGTTTCGCAAGATCTATCACTTCGAGCGCAGCTTTCTGCCCGACGGCAGCCAGTTCGACCATCTGGTGCAGCATGGCGAGCGTCTGCCGTTGGGTCAGCTGGAGCTGCTGGCCATGAATGTGCCCGGCCACACCCCGGCCGATATGGCTTATCTGGTGGAAGATGCCGTGTTTGTGGGCGATACCCTGTTCATGCCCGACGTGGGCACGGCACGTGCCGACTTTCCCGGCGGCGATGCGGCGACGCTCTATCGTTCGATCCGGCACATTCTGGCCTTGCCCGAGCAGACCCGCCTCTTTGTCTGTCACGACTACCCTCCGGCGGGCCGCAAGCCGCAATGGCAGACCACGGTGCTGGCCCAGCGCAGCGGCAATATCCATGTGCATGACGGCGTCAGCGAGGCGGAGTTCGTGCAGATGCGCACTGCACGCGACGCCACGCTGGAGATGCCCACGTTGATTCTGCCCTCGGTGCAGGTCAATGTGCGGGCGGGCAAGTTGCCGCCCGCAGAGGATGATGGCCGTACCTATATCCAGTTGCCCATCAATGCCTTTGCTGCAGACGGGCAACTGCCTCAGGGCCTGTCGCAGTGATTACTGCGCTGGACCGGGTCGAGCGGCATCGGCTGTGCGTTGGCCGGCCAGTTCATTGAGCCTGAGCTGCAGGCGCACCATGTGCTCGGCATAGACCAGCACTTCCTGCGTGGGCAGAGGCTTGGCGACACGGCGGGCATAGACGTTCAGTGCCCCTTGGGCCACCTCGGGGTCATCGCTGTCCGCATACCAGGCCCAGTCGGCCAGATGAGAGGCCAGCTCCGGGTCGCGGTCGGCCAGTGCAGTGGCCCGCCGAATCATCTGCCTGGCACCGCCGGCCAGTCGCACCAGCTCCCTGGCTTCATGGGCCAGAGGCGCCGGGCGCCAGTGCGATGGAATATCGTCCCACCAGCCGCTGTACTCGCTGACCACCATGCGGCCAATGTCCCTGGCCGAGACATAGAGCTCGCGTGCATCACTGCGTCCGGCCAGCTCCGGCGGCAGTGCGACTTTGTCAATCACCTGATCGCGGCGCGCTCCGCTGTTCAGGCCTGCCACCACCTGCCTGGAGATGCTGTCCAGCATCTGGGCCTGGGCGGGCAGTCGGTCCTGAATTTCTTCGGGCTTGGTGATGGCCGGGCCATGGGCCGGCAGCAGCAGCTCGGGTTTGAGCGCAGCCATGTCGCGCAGGGCCTGAGCCCACTCCTCAGGGTAGCGCTGGCGGCGCTTGCCATTGCCCGCATTGGGCAGAAAACCCTGGAAGTAATCCGCGCTGGCCACGATCTTGCGGCCCGGAACGGCAACCCAGATCTGGTCTTCGGTCTCGCCGCGCGCGTGGGTCAGCACAAAGTCTTCGCCGCCAATTTTGAGCGTGGTCTTGTCCTGGAAGGTCTGTGTGGGGCGTACTGCATCGGCCCAGGTGCGCGGCACGTCGGCCAGGCTTTGCTGGTTGTTGCGCGCGATCAGACCGTTGCTGCGCATGTCCAGCTCCATCTGGGCGATGAAGCGCTGCTCGGTCACCACACGCGGCTTCTGGTCCATCAATGCCCAGGCGCCAAAGGCATGGT
Source organism: Comamonas sp. C24C (assembly GCF_053345995.1). NCBI lineage: Bacteria > Pseudomonadati > Pseudomonadota > Betaproteobacteria > Burkholderiales > Comamonadaceae > Comamonas > Comamonas sp. C24C. The sequence continues at coordinate 677,500 of NZ_JBKFBC010000002.1, forward strand.
CTGCATGAAAGTGCGTAAGGATGACGGTGTGCAGCGGCTTGTTGCTGAGCTGCTTCAGCGTCTCTGCCAAGGCCGGACCTGCGGGGGCGTAGCCGCTATCGACCAAGACCAGGCCTTCGTCGGTCTCGAAGACCACCACATTGACGATGGGAAAGCGCAGCAGCCAGGTACGCGGAGCCACGGCCTCGACCTTGAGCCGGGCTCGGGCCTCTGCAATGGCTTTTTTGTCGGTTCGGCTGTACATGCTGTTGGCCACGGCATACGACAGCTCGGTGCCAAAGCCACCGCCTTCCATGATGGATTTGACCATCTGCGGATTGGCCTTGAACACCTGGGCGCGGGCAGCAAGCACGGCGGGGCTTTTCGCTCCCGAGCCGCCGCGGTCATCCTGATCGTGGGCGTTGGCCGTTCCCGTACCGAGCTGGCCCAGTGCCAGGGCTGTGACAAAGGCGTATCGGTAGAGACGAGATATTTTTTTCATGTTTGTCATCACTGCATTCATTGGGCGTTGATCCGTTGCACCGGCTCCAGAATCCACGAAGGATCCAGCACCTCTGGCCAGGGCTGGTAGGCGCGGGCCATCAGATAGAACAGGTTCTTCTCGGGTGTGGGCAGCCAGTTGGCACGCTTTTCAGGGCCCGGGTCCGTGGGTTGCAACCAGATGTCCAGGCTGCCGTCGGCGTTGAACTTCATGCCCTTGGTGCGGTCGCCAATGGAGTAGCGGTTGATGGGGTTGTCCACCATGTATTGGCCGCCGGTCACGAATTCATAGAGCGAGACGGACCAGAAGGCATCTGCGGGCAGACGACCTTGGGGCAAATGCAGACGATAGGCTCGGCCCTCGCCCAGTGCCTGGTCGTTGCCGTCGACGCTGGCGGCAAAGTAGGTGGCTTCCGCTGCCTCCAGGCCAAGGATGCCGCCCGACATGGCGGCAGACTGGGCACGCATGGCGTAGTTGTTGCCAAAGCCATCCGGCAGACGATAAGGGGTCCAGCCGTTTCTGCGCCTGGGGTCAGCCGTCTTGCGGTCGGCATTCAGGCGATTTTTGAGTTCGTTTTTCTCGATCTCGGGCGCCAGGCTCAGCCAGCGCTGCTGCACGGCCTCGGGCAGCTTGTCCCAGCTGCAGGCCTTGCCACAGATGCCCACGCTGGCAAAGCGCTGCAGCAGCGCGTGTTCCGTGCCGGGCGGCGGGTTGCGTGCCAGAGCCTCATTGCTCACATCGACAAAGCGGCTCCAGTCCTGGGCTTGCGGCTTGAGCTGCGGACTGTCTGGGTCGGTCCTGAGCACAGGCTCCATGCGAAAACCGTCCTGCACGGCATGGGCCGTCTTGAGATCATCTTCACCGGTGACCAGCACACGCAGATTCAGATAGACATCCCGCGTGGGCGCGCGCACGATCTGGTCGACCTGAGGGATCTTGCCGCTCCAGCGCGGGCCGACCAGGGCTACCTTGCGTGCCTTGGTGCCGCCAATGCGCCGGCCCACGTAGGAGAAAGTATTGAGGTCTGCGCCAATCATGGCGATCACGTAGTAGCGGCCATGGGTTTCGGGCAGGGACAGCACCAGGGGAGACTTTTCGAGATCCAGCCAGGCGGTGGAGTAGAAGGTGTCGCGAATCGGGCCGTTGGCCCAGCGGTCCTTGGGCGTGGCCAGGTGGCGCGAGTGGCGGAAGTGGTTGAGCGTGGTGGCGGTGGGGGAGTCCTTGACCTCCAGGGCTTCATGCCGCATTTTCATGAATTCCTGATAGGGGTAGGCATAGAGCATGGCCTCGCGGATCAGGCTGTCCAGAGCCTGGTCTTCGGTGGCCGCGGGCGTCTGGGCATGGGCCATGCCCAGGCAAAGGCCCAATGCCGCAGCAGCCATGGCGCGCAGCCCGGCGCGGTTCAACTTTGACATGTGATTGAAATGGTGTGGTGGTGGTGATGACCGGGGCCGGTGGCTTTTCCATCCCGGCCCGGGTCTCTCTGCGGCGAGCACCGCATGCAGCGCGTGTTAGCGGCGAATGGGAGAGCAAGCCGCTCAGGTGCCGGCGTTGCGCGTGGCTTCAGGGGTGAACATGGAGGGATTCATGTCTCCCTTGTTGAGCACGGGCCCCTTGGGGCGTTCCTGGAACAGGTTGTAGGCCACATAGCCGCCGCCGATCAGGTCGTGGTAGAAGGCCGTGCCTGCATGCCAGGCGTTGGAGTCGAACGCGTAGTAGTAATTGATGAGGCCTTGCTGCCACAGGTTGCCGCGTGCATCGTAGAAGTCGCTCATCACGGCGTGGCCGGTGTCTTCGTCAAGGAAAAGCACGCGCTTGCCGTAGAGATGGCGATAGCCTTCCTTGAGCGTGGCTTCCAGCACCCAGACGCGGCGCAGTTCATAGCGCATGTAGTCGGGGTTGGCATGGCCGGGCTTGAGCAGATCGGCGTACTTCACGGTATTGGCGTGAATCTTGTACGCATTGGCGGGAATGTAGATTTCCTTCTTGCCCAGATTCTTCCAGTTGTAGCGCTCGGGCGAGCCATTGAAGAGACGGTCGGAGTCAATCGTCATCTTGGCGCCCACGCCGCCGCCCATGGGCTGGTCAAAGCCGTACTCGGGGATCTGGCGCACCCGGCGTGTGCCCGGGTCATAGCTCCAGCCCAGACGCTTGTCCTTGCCGAAGTTGACCGGCTCACGGCTGACGCTGACCCCGCCTTTTTCGCGCTCGGGCAGCTTGACCGCATTCATGCCCTGGGCCATGGTGCCTTCAAGCGGCTTGCCGGCTTGCTCGGGAGAGTTCAGCAAGCTCATGCTGCGGTTGTCGGCTCGGCCGAAGACGGTGGATCCATCCTGCATCACGTAGGCGTTGTCACGCAGCGTGTGCTCGGTGAACGAGCGCAGCGGAAACAGGTTGTTGAAGGCCAGCTCCATACCGGTCTTGGGGAAGGGGAACGGTATGGCCCCCTTGACTGCGTTGTCGGCGCCCATTCCGTCGGCGCTGATCACGGCGTTCTGCGCATTGGCTTTGGCCGAGGCACAGGCAAAGTCCGGATAACGGAAGTCGCGGTGGCCCGGATAGACGGGAATGCTGAAAGTCTTGGGGTAGCGCGCAAACATGGCCTTCTGGCCTTCAGTCAGATTGGCGGCGTACTTGGCAACATTCTCGGCCGTGATGGAGAACAGGGGCTTTTCATTGGCATAGGGGTCCACCGGGTGCTGGCCCGCATGCGGTGTGTACTGAATTCCAGGCGGCGTTCCCAGCCATTTGCCCGTGTATTCGGGTACGCCGCTGGCGGTGCCGGCCTTTTCGGCACCGATACAGGTCAAGGACTTGCCCAGCTTTTCAATTTCTTCGGGGCTGCCTTTGGCGGCGGCTGCACCAGCCATGACGCTGGTCACGGTCAGCGCGATCAGGGCGCGGTAGCTCAGGTTGCTTTCCATCACGAATCCTCAAAGATGTATGTGTGCAGCATTTGCACTATCGATCTGCCCGCGAATCGGGCCAAGGTCTAGTCCAGGTCAGCTAGTCGCTGACTTGACGCCTGTCGATGAATTCAATGTTCAAGCGAGCTTTGCGGCTCACCATCGCTCGTTTGGACTAGCCCCTAAGGCCTAGCGAAGTCACCTCAGAGACAGACTGCCACTCCAGCCCTGCGTTGACCCGCTCGGGTAAGGGAAAACCTATGGCATCCGACCTCGGGAAAACCAAGATGAAAATGCGCTCGAGGGATATCGGGCGTACTGCTTTTGAAAGCGAAAGGCCGCCATGGGCCGGGCGACGTAGGCCGCAAGGACTAGCGTTGTCTGAAGACCCAGGTGGCGAAGTGCCTGCTTTGTTGTCAGGCCTTGTCCGTGCTGGAATCAGCTGCCGGGCATGCCAAACAGGTCATGCGCATCCAGCAGGGCCCAGGCAATCTCGGGCTTGCGCTCCAGTCCCTTGCGGATCGCGGCGGGAATGCTCTGACGTGTTTTGCGGCATAGACCCGGCAGGTCGCCGAGCTCGATCTGGATGCCGCGCATGGTGCGGACCTCGTTGTTTCCGGGGGTGATACGTATCTCCAGGCCCAGGAGCGCGTGAATGCGCTGCTGCATATGCTCGAGATCGACCAGGCTGCTGATGCTCTCCAGGCGCTGCAGCAGCTTTTTCTCTTCCTCGCGCGTGAGCTGCAGAATGCGCAGATCCGCATCCGGCGTGCTCAGCAACTGCTCGCGCCGGCAGTCGCAGGCGCCGGGCGGGCATTCAACGCGGATGGGCAGAGGGGGCGGCTGCATAGGGCGGCAGAGAAAACCAGGGGCAGATGCAAGCATGCTAAGGCCTGCAATGCAGTATCGCCAGTGGGGGCAGGCCCGGGCAAGGCCGGCATTTGCTGGCTTGCTGGCGGCGCCATAAGTGAATTCACTTGTCCCAGTTGCTCTCAGGTTTGCCTAGACTCAGGCATTATTGAGGGTTACTACTAAAAGTAGGCTGGCTTGATCTGCCGGCATCTACCAGAACGAAAGCCTGCATTGACCGCTGCCCGGCAGCGCTGCAGCTGGGATGGGAATAATCACTTTTTATAGCGTCAAACGCATTGTTCATGCGTGATTCGCGATATTTTTCATGATAGAAATTCGGGATTTATCCCTGACATACCAAGGCCCCAAGGGCCCGGTGCACGCCTTGCGTGGCATCAATCTGGAAATCGCTTCGGGCGAGGTGTTCGGCATCATCGGCCGCTCCGGCGCGGGCAAAAGCTCGCTGGTGCGTTGTCTGAATCTGCTCAACCGCCCCACGGAAGGCAAGGTCATCGTCAACGGACGTGACCTCATGCAGCTGTCCGATGGCGAGCTGCGCGCCGCGCGCCGCGACATCGGCATGGTGTTCCAGCACTTCAATCTGCTGTCCTCGCGTACCGTGTATGACAACGTGGCCCTGCCGCTGGAGCTGGCCGGTGTTTCCAAGGACGAGATTTACCAGCGCGTGACGCCGCTGCTGGAGCTGGTGGGCCTGGACCATCTGGCCGATCGTTATCCGGCCCAGATTTCCGGCGGCCAGAAACAGCGCGTGGGCATTGCCCGGGCGCTGGCCAGCAATCCCAAGGTGCTGCTCAGCGACGAAGCCACTTCGGCGCTGGATCCCGAAACCACGCGCTCCATTCTGGATCTGCTGCGCAAGGTCAACCGCGAGCTGGGTGTGACCGTGGTGCTCATCACCCACCAGATGCTGGTGATCAAGCAGATCGCCGACCGCGTTGCCGTGATCGACGGTGGCGAGATTGCCGAGCTGGGGCCCGTGATCGACGTCTTCACCCGCCCTCAGCAGACGATCACCAAGAGCCTGATCGACGAAATCGTGCCCCAGCAACTGCCCGAGTCGGTGATGAAGCGCGTGAACCAGCTGGCCGCCCAGCTGCAGCCCGGCCAGCAAGGCCAGCTGTTGCGTCTTTCCTATGCGGGTGAGAGCGCCTATCAGCCCATTTTGTCGCACCTGATTCGCGAGCTGGGTCTGGATCTGTCGATTCTGCACGGCCAGATCGACGAGATTCAGGAGCAGACCTTTGGTTCGCTGGCGGTGTACGCCAGCGGCGAGGCCGCCAAGATTGACGCGGCCGTGGAGCACCTGCGTGCCAGCGGTGTGCAAGTGCAGATCGTGTCCAGCAAGGATTGAGAGCGATGTTTGAGAATTTTTCGGAAATGATGCTCCAGCTGCTGCTGGATTCCTTCTGGGAGACGCTGATCATGGTCGGCATCTCGGGCCTGATCGGCGGTCTGATCGGCATCCCCCTGGGCGTCTTCCTGCGGCTGACCGACCACGGCGGCATCTTGCAGAACGGCCCGGCCAACAAGGTCGTGGGCTGGATCGTGAATGCGCTGCGCTCCACCCCTTTCATCATCTTGCTGGTGGCCATCATTCCGCTGACGCGTCTGATCACGGGCTCCTCCATCGGCACCTGGGCGGCCGTGGTGCCGCTGACGATCGCGGCGGCGCCGTTTGTGGCCCGTCTGGTGGAAACCGCCTTGCGCGAGGTCGATGGTGGCCTGATCGAAGCGGCCCAGTCCATGGGCGCAACCACCGGTCAGATCGTCTGGAAGGTGCTGCTGCCAGAGGCGCTGCCCGGCATCGTCGCGGGCCTGACCATCAGCTTCGTCAGCCTGACCGGCTACTCGGCCATGGCGGGTGCCATTGGCGGCGGCGGCCTGGGCGATCTGGGTATCCGCTACGGCTACCAGCGCTTCTTGCCCGACGTGATGCTGGTCGTGGTGATCATTCTGATCTTCTTTGTGCAGGCCATTCAAAGCCTGGGCGACTGGGCCGTGCGACGCCTGAGCCATCGCTGAGCCGCGGTGCACATTACCAAAAATTAAGAAAAGGGGTGCTGCCCGGAAACAGGCTGCCCCCTCTAAAATGCAGGTTCAAGATTTTTTGAAAGGCCGCTCTTGATCAAGGGTGGCCATGATTTTTTCTGGGTAGATAACAGCAAATGATGGATGGTTTGATAACCGGCCGACTCACCGGCGTTCCCGAGAGTCGCGTAGACCGCAACCGCCGCCCCTATATGGTGGCCCGCATGCGGGCCAACGCAGGCGACGGCTCCTCGATTCCCGTGAATATCGTCGCTTTCGACAATGCACCTTGCGCCGTGCTGCGCAGTCTCTCCGAAGGCGATGCGATTGCCCTGCGCGGCAGCTTCACGCCCAAGGTCTGGATCGACAGACAGGACGAGTCCCACGCCGTGCTCGACGTGGTGGCCCAGCAGGTGCTGGCTGCGCCCTCGATGTCCGACCTCTGATGGCCGCACCGCGCCATACAAGCCCGCTACCGTGAAGGAGCGGGCTTTTTTGTGGGCGCTTGGCCCGCGGCATTCAGTGCATCCGGGCTTGCATGGCAATCCGTAGTTTGCATCTGAGCAATCTGTCTAAGAAACAGCGCTCGGGCACCTGAAACTGGCGCTACAGTCTTAGCCACTCTCAATCTTCCGTACAAGGAATCTGCATGTTGAACAAGCGCTCGCTTTTGCGCACCACATTGGCCGTGGCTGCTGCGGCCACGCTGGGCTTTGCCGCCCAGGCCCAGGACAAGACCATCAAGATCGGCGTGACCGCCGGTCCTCACGCGCAGATTATGGAAGTGGTGAAGAAGGTCGCCGCCAAGAACGGCTTGAACCTCAAGGTCATCGAGTTCGGTGACTATGTCCAGCCCAATGCGGCACTGGCCGCCGGCGATCTGGATGCCAACAGCTACCAGCACCGTCCCTATCTGGATGCCCAGATCAAGGATCGCGGCTACAAGATCAGTTGGGTGGCCGACACGGTGAATTTCCCCATCGGCATCTATTCCAAGAAGATCAAGGCCTTGTCCGAGCTGTCCACGGGCGCCAAGTTCGGCATTCCCAACGACCCCACCAATGGCGGCCGCGCGCTGCTGCTGCTGCAGACCCAGGGTCTGATCAAGCTCAAGGAGGGCGCGGGCCTGAAGGCCACACCTCTGGATGTGGTCTCCAACCCCAAGAAGCTCAAGTTTGTCGAGCTGGATGCGGCCCAGCTGCCACGTTCGCTGGACGACCTGGAGGCCTCCACCGTCAACACCAATTTCGCGATCTCTGCCGGTCTGAATCCCAAGAAGGATGCGATTGCGCTGGAGTCGGCCAAGAACCCCTATGTGAACATCATGGTGGTGCGCGATGCCGACAAGAACCAGCCCTGGGTCGCCCAGCTGATCAAGTCCTATCACTCCGACGAGGTGCGCCAGTTCATCGACAAGGAATTCAAGGGCTCGGTCTTCCCGGCGTTCTGATGACCTCCTGAGGCGCTTTGCGCCGGCGCCCTCAAGGGGGCGACAGCCTTGCTGGCTGTCTCCTTGATGGGGTGGAGCCTGTTTGACGGGCATCGAACCAAGCGCTGCACTTGCAGCGCTTTTTTATTGCTCTCTATTGCATAGCTGCTAGCGCTTGTTATCATTAGTTTTCAGGTAGAAAACAACCTGAAATCCTTTGCTGGATGGCGCTGGCAGCTCCTTTATTCAAGAGTCTGAAACCACTCGGCGATAGGGGCACGGCTCGTGCGCGTCTGGTTGACGGGGGCGGACTCGTCGGCCCAGCCCAGGGCCAGGCCGCAGACGATGTGCTTGCTGTCGGCCAGGCCCAGCACACGGCGCACGGTGGCCGGGTAGGAGGCCAGGGCGCCGATGGCGCAACTGCCCAGGCCCATGGCGGCGGCTGCCAGTTGCAGGCCGTAGAGCGTCATGCCCAGGTCCATATAGCCGCCGGGGCCGTAATGGGCGTCGATGGTGACGACCAATGCCACGGGCGCATCGAAGAAGCGGTAGTTGCGCGCAAACTGCGCTTCGCGTCCGGCGCGGTCGTCGCGCGCCACGCCCAGGGCGCTGTAAAGCGCCTGGGCCGAAGCCACCTGGCGCTTGCGCAGCTGCATGGGCATGGGACGCGGAAAGTAGGCGTAGTCCTCGCATTCGGGCACCTGGCTTTCAACGTCCTGCAGCAGGGCGGTGGTCAGTTGCTCGCGCAGCTTGCCGCGCACTGCGATCAGCTGGCCGGGCTGCAGATTGCCGCCGCTGGGCGCCTGGCGCGCCGTCATCAGCAACTGATGCAGCAGCGCATCTGGCACGGCTTCGGGCAGGAAAGCACGTGTGGAGCGGCGCTGCTGCATCATTGCCATGCCTGCCGGCAGGTCGATGCTTTCAAGTGCTGTGGCGGTTGAACCTTTGCTGGACATGGGGTGGTAGCTATCAAAAATGAATTCAAGGGGCGGCTTGCAGCCATTGCACCAGGGTTGCTGCGCCGATGCCGCCGGCTCCGGCAATGGCCGCCAGGCCGAGTGCGGCCCTGGCTGTCGAGGACTGGGCCTGATACTCAAGCTGGGCCAGGCAGCGCACCAGCGCAATCGCGCCTGACGCGCCGATCGGGTGGCCGCGCGCCAGGCCGCCGCCCGCGCTGTTGATCTGCTCGGGAGCCAGGCCCATGGCGGCGCAAAAAGCCAGGCCTTGCACGGCAAAGGCATCGTGCAGTTCGATTACCGACAGATCCTGTGCCTTCAGCTGTGGGCTTGCCAATGCCTGGCTGCCCCTGGCCAGCGCCATCTGCGCTGCCGCAATCGCGGCCAGCAGCGGTGTTTCCGGCGCGGCGCCCACGCTGGCGCTGGCCAGCCATTGTGCGCGGGGCTGCAGATTCCAGCGGGCGCAGGCCTCGGGCGTGGCCAGCAAAAGCAGGGCCGCACCATCGGCCTTTGCAGAGACGGTCAGGGGGCTGAGGGCGTGGGCCGTGATTTCGTCGGCACTCGCACCCTCATAGCTGCCCCGGGCCAGCACCGGCATGCGCGCGGCACGTGCGGGCTGCAGCGCACGCGGATAGGCATCGGCCGCAAGTCCTGCCACAGCCACGATTTCGGGGGCGAGCTGCGCCTGGGCGGCCAGGGTCCGGTTGTGGCTCAGCAGCGCATACTGCTCCTGCTGACTGCGGCTGAAGCCATGCGTGAGCGCATAGTCGGCAGCCGATTGCAACATATCGGGATCGCGCTCGGGATCGGGGGCAAATGGCGGGCGCTCGTAGCTCTGGGCTTGCTCGCCGGGGTGCAGCGGGCGGGTCTGGCGAATAGGGGCGCGGCTCCAGGCCTCAATGCCGCCGGCAATCACCACCTCGGCCTGACCTGATTGCAGCAGACCCACAGCCATGGCCACCGCATCCAGGCCCGAGCAGCACTGGGTATCGATGGTGTGCGCGGCGCAGCCGTCGGGCAGGCCTGCGGCCAGTGCCAGCATGCGTGCCGGGTTGCCGCCAGCGCCCAGGGCGTTGCCGATGACGACTGCGTCCACGGCATTGGCCGGCAAGCCGCTTTGCTGCAGCAGTGACAGCAGCAGCGGCCGGCCCAGCTCATGGGGACTGAGCCGAGCCAGGGCCGAGCCGATCGGAGCCACCGGGCTGCGGGCCCAGGCAATGATGGGAGTCTTGCTTGGCATGGGCCTCAACTCTGCCATGGCCGCAATGCGGGGAGCTGGGCAGGGGATATGTCAGCATCGGCAGGCGCTGTCATCCGGGCGCGCAGGGCCTGGGCCAGTTGGCCGTGGTCGGTCTTGCCGCTGGCTGTCTGCGGCCAGTGCTCGCAGATCCACCACTGGCGCGGCACCTTGAAGGCTTCGGTGCGCTCGCGCAGCCACTGGTTCAGCTCCAGGGCCGAAGGCGTCTCGGTCTGCGGCCTCCATTGCAGCACCGCGTGTACCTGCAGACCGCGCAGCGCATCGGCCTGACCGTGCAGCGAAACCTGGGCAATCGCCGGGTGGCTGGCCAGCAGGTTCTCCACTTCCTCGGGAAACAGGTTCTTGCCCTGGGTGACGATCATGCGGCTCTGGCGTCCTGCCAGGCACAGCATGCCGCGTTCGTCGATATGCCCCATGTCGCGCACGGACAGCCAGTCGCCATCGCGCAGCACGGCCGTGGCGTCATGGGCATCGCCCACATAGTCCATGAACAGCATGGGACTGCGGATATAGATCAGACCGTCGCTGGCGTGGCTGGTGCCATGCTCGGCCAGCGCATTCTCGGCGGCGTCGTTGCCGGTGGGGCGAATGGATAGCTCCACATTGCTGAATGGCCTGCCCACCGCCTGCGGGCCGCTGGCTTCGTCGGCATCCATCCAGGCCACAAAACTGGCCTCGGAGGCGCCGTAGAACTCGATGATGCGGGCCTTGGGGAACAGGGCGCGCAGCGCCGGCGTGTGGGCGCGCATCCAGCGCGCGCCGCTGATGGTGATCAGTTCGACCTCGGGAATCGGTGCGAGCTGCCGATGCTCCGCCCATTGCAGCATCAGCAGCAACTGGCTGGGCACGGCGACAAGGCAGGGCGTATCGCCGCCCGCCAGGGTTGCGAGACAGCGCGAGGCAGAGAACTTTTCCTGCATGACGGCGCCGCAGCCATACCAGATGCCTTGCATGGCCCCGAACAGAAACAGCGAGTGCGAGATGCGCCCTGGTGCCAGCGTGCGCTGAGCGACGACGGGGCCGAAATCCTGCAGGCCGACGCGAAAGCTCTCCGTCCACGACAGATGGTGGCGTTTGAAGCCCTTGGGCAGGCCGGTGCTGCCCGAGGTGAAGCCGGTATAGAAGGCGGCTGTCGGTGCTGCCGATTCCAGCTCGCTGAGCTGCCCGGGCAGCCAGCCTTCAATGCGCTGGCGCACGGCCGGTTGCCAGTCGGGGTCGGCGACCGCCGCGCAGCGGCCGCTGCGGATCACGGCCAGAAAGTCCACCAGTCGCTCCAGCGTGGAGCGGCTGGCATCCAGCAGCAGCATCTGCGGCGCGCGTTGCGCCACCAGGCGTGCCGAGCGCAGTTCGACCTCCGCGTGCAGCCGGCTAAAGGTCCAGGAGTCGGCCTCGCTCTGCAAGGCCACCACATCGGGTCGGTGCTGCGCCCAATGGGCCAGCGGGCCATGCACCAGTTGCCAGAAGCCTTGCAGCGGCGCGGCAGCGGACAGCGCCTTCATCGGCGACCGCCAAAGCGCCAGTCAGGCAGACCGCGTGCCACGGTGTGAACAATCAGGGCGCAGAGAATGCATTTGATGAAGTCGCCGGGCACAAAGGCCAGCGTCACGGCAAAAGCCTGACTCAGGCTCATCTTGGCGATCAGCATCAGGCCCAGCACGCCAAAGGCGTGCAGACACAGCAAGCCGCCGAGCACGGAGGCGATGAAGGCGCTCAGCGCCGCGCGGCGTGGCGTGCTTTGCGGCAGGGCGGCCATGATGGCGCCTGTCACTGCGGCGGCCAGCGCATAGCCGATCAGATAGCCGGCGGAAGGTGCCATGAAGACGCCGATGCCGCCGCGGCCGCCTGACAGCAGCGGCAGGCCCACGGCCACGGCCGCGAGAAACAGCGCCATGGATTGCATGCCGCGCCAGGGGCCGAGCATGACGCCGGCCAGCATCACGCCCAGCGACTGGATGGTGATGGGCACGCCGAACGGCAGGTCGATCTTGGGAATCAGGCCCATCACGGCCATCAGCGCCGCGAACAGCGATACCTGGGCCATGGAGCGTGCGCCGCCGCGCGATACGGTGTGAGAGGGAGTGGTGGTCATCAACAGTCTCCTATAAGCCAAGTCTTGCCCAGAGGGCGTCGGCCACACGGCGCGTGGCCTGCAGCATATGAATCGTCAGCGGTGCAATCAGGCGCAGGCCGCCGCTTTTGCCGGTGCGCAGCCGGTATGCTTCGTCCAGCTTTTTCCATTGCACAAAGAAATGCTCGGTAAAGCGCAGCATCAGCGCAAGCTGCATGGCCACGCGCTCGGTGGGGATGCCCAGGCGGGCCAGAGGGGCCAGCAGCCATTCCAGCACCTCGACGAGATCGCTGGGGCGAGTGGTCACGGTCAGCACAATGCCCAGGGTGGAGGCGCAGACCAGCCGAAGGCTGCTGACGGCCGCCAGCACCGGATTGCCCATCAGCACATGAAAGCCCGCCACCAGCAGCGCCGCGACGATGACCGAGCGCATCAGCCGGCGTGCCACCTGGGTGGCCTGGCCCAGCGATATCCAGAGCAGCAAGCAGGCTGCGCCGCAGCCCGCCAGCACCCAGGGGCTGGCTATCAGGAACAGCAGCGTGCCAAAAACCGCCAGCAGCAGGAGCTTGAGGCCGGCCGACCAGCGGTGCAGCCAGGTCGCAACTTCGCTGTAGAGGCTACCCATGCAGGTCTCCGTGGGAGGTTTTCTGCATCAGCTGCTCCCGCACGGAAGTCTCGTAGGCGCCGCAGATGTCGCGGCCCGGGCCGTCGCCGCGCAGCCGGCCCTGCTCCAGCCAGATCACGCGTTCGAAGTCGCGCACATGATCGAGCACATGGGTGGAGACCAGCACCTGTTGCGGTGCGGCGGCGATATCCTGGGCCAGACGGGCCTGACCGGGCAGGTCCAGGCTGGCAAAGGGCTCGTCCAGCAGCAGCAGCTGGGGGGCGGCAATCAGCAGCGAGAGCCAGCACACGAGCTGGCGCTGGCCCTGGCTCAGGCTGCTGACGGCTCGCTCGGCCCAGTGGGCCAGACCGCGTGCGGCCAGCAGCTCGCGCGCCCTGGCTCTGGCCTGCTGCTTGTTCAGGCCCTGGGGGCGCAGCCCCAGCGCCAGTTCTTCCTCCACGGTGGGGAAGATGATCTGATCGTCCGGGTTCTGGAACATCAGGCCGACAAGGCCCGGCCGGTTCTGGCGCGCCTGCAGCAAGGGCATGCCATCCACCAGCACCTGTCCGGCCTGAGCTAGATCGAGCCCGCAAAGCAGGCGGAACAGGCTGGACTTGCCCGCGCCGTTGTTGCCGATCACGCCGATGCGCTTTTGCGTCAGGCTCAGGTTCAGGCCGTCGAACACCTGGGTCTGGCCGCGCTGCAACCGTATGTCGACCAGCTGCACGCCTTGCGGGGCTAGGCTCTGCAAACCATCGCTCATGCGCCGGCTCCTGCTGCGGGAACGGCAGGGCTGCAAGGAGCCGGGCCGGGATGTGGATGGCAAAAAACGAAAAGAGCTGACATACGGGGGAATCTGAAACCTGCCCCGGCTTCAAACATGCGAGGCAGCGTTGGTGGCGGATTCTAGCGCTGTGAATTTGCTTTCAAAAGTCCGCCATCTGAGCTCTTTTTATGTGAATTTTCTATAAGAAATGATTTCTTTACCTGGGATGGCCGCCTGTTGCCGTTTGCCCCGCATTTCGTGGCAGTTGCACGCCTGATGGCAGCGTGTTGCAGAGTGAAGATTTTCTGTGTGCCGTTCATGTCTGCTTCAGGGGCTAACTCCGCTCAATCTGCATGAGCGTCGGCTTGAGAATCCACGATATTGGCCGTGGATAGCCTTGTTTTGACGTGGCTTGCAGGGTTGGTGAGGGCAAGCCTGCTGCAGGTGTCTATTGTCAGGCGTGCAAACCGGCACGGGATTGGCGACTTTCGGGTTCAAACAGGCAGTTTGCAGGCACCAAATATTTTTCTGAAAATCGTCCTTGATCTGTCCGGACATGAAAAAAGCGGGCACCGGGCCCGCTTGCTGCTGTCCGACTATGCGGATGACATGCCTAGAACTGGTAGCTGAGGCTGGTTCCGGCCATCCATTGGCGCCCCGGGGCCGGCTCGTAATAGCGTCCGTTGCCTTCGTTGACGATGACCGAGCCCACATAGTTCTTGTCGGTCAGATTGTCTACGCGGGCAAAAGCACTGAGCTTCCAGGCACCCAGGCGCCGGGTGTAGCCCACGCTCAGGCTGGCCACGTTGTAGCTGGGGGCATAGACCTGGTTTTTGTCGTCGGCGGCAATTCGGCCCACATGGCGCCAGTCCAGACCCACGCGCCAGTCGGTGGCGGGAAGCCATTCCAGCCCCAGGTAGCCTAGATGCCTGGCCGTGCCGGCGATGCGGTTGCCGGCGGGAATGCAGTCCTGGCCCTTGCTGTCGCAATAGCCGCTGCGCAGGCTGGCGTCGAGCAGCGTCAGCGCGCCGTTCAGGCGCAGCTGGGGCATCAGCCAGGTGCTGCCGCTCAGCTCCATGCCGCGGCGGCGGGTTTTGCCGGCGTTCTGATAAGAGGCGCGGCCACTGTCGTTGCTGGCCACCACGATTTCATTGTCGGTCTGGGTCTGGAACAGCGCGGCAGACCAGTCGCCGCGCAGGCCGGCCACATTGAAGCGTTGCTTGATGCCCAGCTCGGCACTGGTCGATACCGCAGGCTTGAGGCCGAAGTTCAGGCCGCCCACCAGATCGGGTCGGTACGAGATCTCGTTGAAGGTCGGTGTTTCCATGCCGCGACCCAGCGAGGCATAGACATTGGTGTTCTGATTGAGCTCGTGCTGCAGCGAAACCACCGGTAGCAGCTTATGGAATCCGGCATTGCCGCTATCGTCTTTGTCAGCCAGGAAATGGTCGCGCGACTGGAACTGCACATTGCTCCAGCGCAGGCCGGCATCGAGCTTCCAGCGCGGAGCGAAGGCCCAGGAGGCTTGCAGATAGGGGTCGATGCTGGTGAGGGTATTGCGCTCGTCGCGCACCAGCTCGCCGACCACGCCCAGCTGGTTGCCGACAAAGTTCTTGTAACCCTGGCGATCTTCCCTGACGGTATTGGCAGCCAGGCCGGCAATCAGGCTCAGGCTGCCGCTGCCCAGCTCGTATTTGCCGCTCCAGCGTGCATCGATGCCACCATAGTCGCGCTTGAGCCCTATCACCCCGCCTCTGTAGCCGGACTGTGAGGCCTTGGGTGTGGACTGAAACTGCATCATTTCACGTTGACCGGCATAGGCCATGAGGCGCAGCGCCTGGCCGCCATCCAGCTGGCGCTCATAGGTCAGGCCGGCCTGTGTCTGCTTCACGCTTTTGCGCGAGTCGTAGAGCAAGGGGTTGGACGCCACAGCCTTCGGATCTGCCGCCCAGTCCTTGGGCGTGATGCCGCCGGGGTCCTTGGCATCGATGTCCACATGGTTGGCGACCAGGGTCAGCTGGCTGTATTCGTCGGGCTTGACATCGATACGGGCGTTGAACAGGTTTTTGTCCGCCGCGCTCTGGGCCCGGTAGCCGTCAGTCAGAAAACGGCTGGCGCTGAGCACATAGCCAATCCCGTTGGTTTCGCCCTGAGCCTTGAGGCCCAGTCGCTTCTGGCCGTCGCTGCCTAGCGCAAAGCTGCTTTCCACCGAGGGCGCACCCTCGCCGCGTTCGGTGTAGGCATTGATCACGCCGCCAGAGGCGTTGCCATAGAGCGCGGAGTAGGGGCCGCGCAGCACTTCCACGCGCTCCAGCGAGTCGATATCGATATTGTTGGTCTGGCCCTGGCCATCCGGCATGGTGGAGGGAATGCCGTCCACGTAGATCTGTATGCCGCGCACGCCGAAGGTGGAGCGTGCGCCAAAGCCGCGAATCGACAGCTGCAGGTCTTGCGCGTAGTTCTGGCGGTTCTGCAGCTGCAGGCCCGGAGCGGCGCTCAGGGACTCCGAGAGATTGACCTGCAGATTGCGCTCGCGCATGCGCTCGCCATCGAGCACGGTGACGGAGGCTGGGGTCTGCTCCAGTGCAGACTGCTGCAAGGTGCTGCGTACGGTGACTTCGGACAGCTGGGGCAGGTCCGGCTGGGCGGAGGCTTGCTGGGCCATTGCGGACTGTGCCGTCAGCAGCAGTCCAGCGGCGGCCACAGGCCAGCCTGCCAGATGACAAAGGCGCGAAAAATCCATGTAAATATCTCTGGGGCTTGGGGTGGGCGTTCGGTGCCCTGGATGATTTGCAAGCGTCTGCTGACACAGTCCATTACTGCGACACGCCGCGCTTTCAGGCATGGCGCATACGCGCCATTGTCGGCGCTGTGGCAGGTTAGGTCTCAGGCAGCTTGCAGTACTGGGTCGATTGTATTTGGGCAGCAGTGTTTTGATGTTTTTGCCGTAGATGTCCTTCTTGCCCGTGCTGGAGCCTTACCCGAGGTTACAAGTGACGCGACTTACATGCGGCAGCTCGGGCTCCGTGCAGCGACGCCATTGGGGTAAGATGGCGCCGCGCTCCGGGGTGCACGCCAGTGCTGAGATCTACACCCGCGAACTTGACCCGGTTCATACCGGCGGAAGAAGAGCTTGCAAGCTGACCTCAGGGCAGTGCGTTCTCGCATGGTCAGCAAGCCTTCGGAGCATGACGTCCCCGCTCTCGAAGGAATTTCATGGACAAGGCCGCTTCGCTGGTCGCCGATCTGCTTGCTTTCATCGCAATGGATGACTGCACCGACGACCAGTTCAACCAACTCGCCCTGCGCCTTTTCGCCTATCAGTACGAATGCAATGCTCCGTTTCGCAGCTTTTGCCAGCGGCGCGGTGCCACGCTGCGCAATGTCAGGAGCTGGCGTGATGTCCCTGCCGTGCCCATCGATGCTTTCAAGGCGATGGAGCTGCGCAGCGAGCCGCCATCGCCCGCCGAGCGTGTATTCATGACCAGCGGCACCACAGGCCGCGCTGCGCGCGGACGTCATTTTCATCCGCAGCTCGATGTCTACGACCTGTCCATGAAGCGCTATTTCGCCCGACGCTTCATGCAGGGTCTGGAGCGCATGCCCATGGGCATTCTGTTTCCCGATGAGCAGGCCATGCCCAATTCCTCGCTGGCCCACTATCTGGCCCTTGCCCGGTCCGAATTCGGTTCGGCCGGCAGCCGCTACTACCTGAACTCGGAAGGGCTGGACATGCCGGCCCTGTGCGCCGCGCTGGAGGAGTCCGAGCGCAGCGGCCAGCCTTTTGCCCTGCTGGGCGCGAGCTTCAGCCTGGTCCATGTCATGGATGCCCTGCGTGAACAGGGCCGCAGCTTCCGCCTGCCTGCAGGCAGCCGCGTACTGGATACGGGCGGCTACAAGGGGCAGTCGCGCGAGCTGCCCCTTGAAGAGTTCTATGCAGAGCTTTCACAGCTGCTGGGCGTGCCGCGCAGTCTGTGCATCAATATGTATGGCATGACGGAGCTGAGCACCCAGTTCTATGACGATGGCAATGCGGCGCTGCCTTCGGTCAAGTCCGGTCCGCACTGGATCCGTTCGCGTCTGGTCGAGCCGATCACCGGCAGGGACGTGGCGGCTGGTGAGCGCGGCATTCTGGTGCATTGCGATCTGGCCAACTACAACGCGGTGACCACCATCCTGACCGAGGATGTGGGCCTGTGGGCCGGCCCGCAGGAAAAAGACGGCTTTTTGCTGCTGGGGCGCGCCGAGGGCGCTGCCGCCAAGGGCTGCTCGCTGGCGGTTGAAGAGTTTGTGAAAGCTGCCGGCGCATGAGCGAGCAGCGCAAGCTACAGCGGATCAAGGCTGGCTATCTGCCCGGCCTCGGCGACGAGGAAGTGCAGTGGCAGACGCTGGACTTCGAGTCCCGGGACGGCCAAGTGCTGGAAGTCAGCGTGCCCGTGCTGACGGCACCGCAGATGCAGTCACTGGCCTGTCGTGTGCGCAAGGCCGCAGCCATCCATCTGCGCCCCATGCCGGTAGCCGAGATCATCGATGTAGTCGATCGTGCAATGGCCCGCCTGCTGGATCGCAACGACATCTACCGCCAGCAGGCCGAAGCCTGGCTGCCTGTGGTCAGTGGCTATGACGCCGATATGGTGCGGCTGGGGCTGACAGGATTTTTCAAGACCTTCCGCGCAGCGCAGCTCAAGCGCTTCGTGGCCGAGGATTTTGCCAACCCGGCAGTGCTCGACGGCTTTCAGCCGGCAGCCAAGGGCGGGGCCGTACGGGCTTTCGGCCCGGACCTGCTGGTGCATAGCTGGGCCGGCAACGTGCCTGCGCTGTCGCTGTGGAGCCTGGTCAGCGGCTTGCTGGTCAAGGCCCCTGCAATCGGCAAACTGGCCAGTGCCGAGCCCCTGTTCGCGGGCTGGTTTGCGCGCCTGCTTGCCGAGGTGCACCCGCCGCTGGCCGATTGTCTGGCCGTGGTCTGGTGGCGCGGCGCGGGCGGCGAGGAGGCCGACGCGCTCTATGCCCAGGCCGATACGGTGCTGGCTTACGGCGGCAACCAGACTCTGGATGCACTGCGTCGTCGCCTGCCCGTGACGACGCGCTTTTTGCCCCATGGCCACAAGCTGGGCTTTGGCCTGATCGGTGCGCAGGCGCTGGATACGCTCAAGGCTCCTGGCATGGCAAGGCTGGCCGCCTGGGACGTGATGCGCTACGACCAGCAGGGCTGCTACTCGCCCCATGTGTTCTATGTGCAGCGTGGGGCGCCGGTCTCTCCGCGTGCTTTTGCCGACTATCTGGCCGCCGAGCTTGCCAATCTGCAGCGACGATTCGCGCGCCGCGAGCTGGATCTGGAAGAAGGGGCGGCGCTGGCCCGCTGGCAGCAGAACATGGAGTGGGGCGGTGAAGCACACCAGTTGCTGGGACCTGTGGATGCGCCCTGGAGCGTGGCCTACAGCGAGAGTCTGCAGCCCCTGGCTCCGACCGCGCTGTACCGCACGATAGCCGTGGTGGCCGTGGACCGGCTCGATGCCGTGCTGCCCGTGGTGGCCGCTCAGCGCGACTATCTGCAGACCGCCGGCATTGCTGCCAGCCCCGAAGAGCTGTACCGCCTGGCGGGGCTGTTGGGTGCGGTTGGCGTCACGCGTATCAGCGCCATCGGCTCCATGAGCATGCCCGAGGCGGGCTGGCACCATGACGGGCGCTTCAATCTGCTGGATCTGGTGCGCATGACGGAGATCGAGCAGTCGGCAGAACTGGCGGCCCAGCCGCTGGCCTCTTATGCGGACTGAGGGAGTGGACACAGCCGTGGCATTCATGGAGTTCAAGCAGGCTAGATACAGGTACCCGGGACGAGCGCCCGTGGTAGATGGCGTGGACTGGCAGATCGGGGCAGGAGAGATTCACTGCCTACTGGGGCGCAGCGGCTGCGGCAAGACCACGCTGCTCAAGCTGGCGGCAGGCCTGCTCAGGCCTCAGTCGGGGCAAGTCTTGCTGAGCGGCAGCGAACTGGCAGCCCCAGGGCCGCAGCTGGGCTTCATGTTCCAGGCGCCGACCTTGCTGGACTGGCATACGGTGATCGACAACGTGCTGCTGCCCGTGTCGTTGCAGCGCAAGCCCGGGCTGCAGGATCAACGGGCGGCCATGCAGTTGCTGGAGCAGCTGGGTCTTGCCGAACATGCTTCGCTCTATCCGCGCCAGCTCTCGGGCGGACAGCAGAGCCGGGCGGCGCTGGCACGTGCCCTGATTCTGGAGCCGCCGCTGCTGCTGCTCGACGAGCCTTTTGCGGCACTGGATGCCATCACGCGCGCAGAGCTGCAGGACGATTTGCTGCGCACCTGCCAGCGGCATGGCACGACGGTGCTTTTTGTCACCCACGACATCAACGAGGCCGTCTATCTGGGTGACCGCATTGCACTCATGCATGGTGGCCGCATCGTGGACGACTGGTCTGTCGAGTTACCACAGCCTCGCCAGCAGAGCCTGCGTCATGGCGCGGCGTTCAACGACTATTGCGCGCGCATTCGCGCATCCATGGACCGGGGTGGCGCATGAGCGGCCTGCTGAACAGAACACACTGGCTGTCTGCCTCGCTTTTGATAGCTGTGATCGCAATGTGGGAGCTGACTGCGAGGCAATTTGGCTTGTCGGCGCTGGTCTTGCCTGCACCCTCGGCAGTGGCGCTGTCCCTGTGGTCGGGTCTGGCGTCCGGCTATTTCTGGCCGCATCTCTGGGCAACCTTGCAGGCCCTGCTGCTGGGTCTGCTCATAGGCAGCGCCGTAGGCTTGCTGTCGGGTATGGCGCTGGCCGAGTCCGAGCTGCTGGAGCGCGTGCTCAAGCCCTATGTGGTGGTCAGCCAGGTCGTGCCCAAGCTGGCTCTGGCGCCGCTGTTCGTGCTCTGGTTCGGCTTCGGCATGCTGCCCACGGTGCTGATCACGGCGCTGATCTGCTTTTTCCCCTTGATGGAAAACACATTGACGGGCCTGCGCCAGGTGGATGCCCAGCGCCTGCAGCTGTTTCGCATGCTGGGGGCCACACGTTTGCAGACCTTGCTGCGCCTGAAGCTGCCGACGGGGCTGCCCGCGATTCTGGCCGGGCTGCGTGTGGCCGTGGTGCTGGCGCTGGTCGGCGCCGTGGTGGCCGAGTTCATGGGCGCCAGCCAGGGCCTGGGGGCCGTGGTCATTGCCGCCCAGGGAATGATGGACACCACGCTGATGTTTGCGGCGCTGGTGCTGATTGCCGCCATGGGCCTGCTGCTGTACCAAGCCTGTCTTGTTCTGGAGCGCTATTTGCTGCGCTCCCATCACTTTTCAACCTCGCAGTCCGGCAATCGGGCCTGACCGCATCTTCAAACCATTTGTCATGCACAACAGCAACCAGACTTCGTTCATCTCCCGCCGCAGCCTGCTCGGCGCCTGTGCAGGCCTGAGCGGCCTTGCCATGACCGGCACCAGCATGGCGGTTCCTCTGCAGGGCAAGATTCGCCTGGCAGGCTGGAGCAAGCCCATCAGCGAGATCACAAATATTCTGGTCGAGCCCGAAAAAGGCTTCTTCAAGGCCAACGGCGTGGAACTGGCCTATCTGCCTGGCGCGGGTGGTGGCGATGCAATCCGCAACATCCTCAGCGGCCAGGCCGACGTGGCGTTTACCGATCCCGGCTCCTTCTTCATGGCGCTGGACAAGGGCGAGAAGCTGGTGGCCATCTACGACATCTATCCGCAGAACGTGTTCAACGTGGTCTCGCTCAAGTCCTCGGGCATTCGCAAGCCCGCAGACCTCAAGGGCAAGAAGATCGGTGTCTACAGCCTTGCCAGCGGCACACGCCAGAATCTGCTGGTGATGCTGCATCAGGCCGGCCTCAAAGAGTCGGATGTGAGCATTGTCGTGACCGGCCTGCTGAACTTTGCTCCCCTGATGCAAGGGCAGGTTGACGCCACGGCCGCCACGGATACCGGTCTGGCCGTGGGCCTGCGCAAGGGCATCGGCGATGTCAATGTGATGCAGGTCAGCGACCACCTCAATATGTCCAGCGACATGTTTGTGGTACGCGAAGAAGTGTTCCAGCAGAAGAAGGATTTGCTCAAGGCCTTCGTCAAGGGCTACCGCGAAAGCGCTGCCTGGATGATGGCGAACCCCGAGGAGGCTTCGGTGCTGGCCAGCAAATATGCCATCGACGGCACGCGCCGCGACATCAATCTGGATGTGATACGTCTGCGTAACGCCTCTTCCATGCCCGCCGTCCAGGGGCAGCCGCTGGGCAGCTTCGATATGGCTGCGCTGCAAAAAGGCGCCGATGTCTATCGTGCGCTGGGCATGGTGCAGCGTCAGATCAAGGTGGCGGATGTGGTGGTGTCGCTGTAAGTCTCCCCCTGAGGCGCACCGCCTGGGCGGCGCCGAGCCTTGGGGAGGGGTACGACAATCAGTGCAGGGCGGCGAGCCGCCAAGGCACTTGCTTGCTGTCTCCTGCCTGGGGCCTGTCAGTGTTTGAGCGGAAATCGTGAATATGAGTCAGTCTTCTTCAATGGGCTTGCGCGGCAAGGTGGTGCTGGTGACGGGAGCCAGCCGTGGCATTGGCGCGGCGATTGCCCTGGCATTTGCGCGCGAGGGTGCGACGGTGGCCGTCAACTACCTGTCCAACGACGAAGCCGCAGCCGGCACCGTGGATGCCTGTCTGGCTGCGGGCAAGGACTCGGGCGGCGATGCCTGGGCGGTCAAGGCCGATGTGGGCTCGCCAGAGGCCGTGCAGGGCATGGTGGACAGCATAGTGCGCGAAGCGGGGGGCATCGACATCGTGGTCAACAATGCCTTCAGGCCCTATGCATTCGATCCGGAACGCCGCAGCCGGTTTGACGATCTGCAATGGTCGGACTATCAGGCCCAGTTCGACGGGGCCGTAGGCGCAAGCTTCAATGTCTGTCGTGCGGTGCTACCGCTGATGCGCCAGCGCGCGCGCGGCAGCATTGTCAACATCGTCAGCAATCTGGTGGAGCAGCCTGTTGTCGCCTATCACGACTACACGACATCCAAAGGGGCCTTGCTGGCTTTCAGCCGCAACCTGGCCAGCGAGCTGGGGCCTGTGGGCATACGCGTCAACTGTGTGGCGCCTGGTCTGGTCTATCCCACGCAGGGTACGCAGGACAGCAAGGAGTCTTTCCGTGAATCGCTGATGGCGGCCACGCCGCTGCGGCGGCTGGCGCGGCCCGAAGATGTGGCGGGGCCGGTGCTGTTTCTGGCCTCGGAACTCAGTGGCTTCATGACCGGGCAACTGCTGCTGGTGGACGGCGGTCTGGTAATGCGCTGAGCTGGCGTGGGGCGAGCAGGGCTTTTCTGCCGGCCTGGGCTTATTGTTTGGCGGTTGCCTGGGCGTGGTCCATCGCATCGATGATGGCCACACCGGTCTGCTGTACGCCCGGAGCGTTGAAGCCTGGGCCTGGTGTGACTGCAGGGTGGTTGAGCAGCTTCTCGGCCATGCTGGGCGCTGCGGCAGGCGCGCTGGCCTGCACAGGCGAGGGCTGGTTGGCGGCAGGCTTGGCAGTTGCCTGTTCGGTGGAGTCCAGATAGTCGTTATAGCGCTTGTAGGCCTGACGCTCGCTACGAGTCTGCTCCTGCTGCTGCTGTGAATGCTTGAGGTATCGATAGGCGACCGTGCCCAGAATCAGTGCTGCCACCAGAAATACGGCAATAGCGGTAACGACGAGGTTCTCGTCGGAGCGCTGAGGCGATTGACGGACGGCGGTGGGCATGGGACGGGAAGCTGGCATCTGGGAAAACGTGACCGGGTCAACCGGGACTAGGGCCTGATAAGTATCTAAGTGTTTTCAGCGTATCAAAAACAGCGGGTTCAGGTCTTCAGATCGGCATTTTTTCGAGAACTTCAGTCGGAAATGTCCGAAACCTCGGTGGGCCCGGCTTTGTCGCGCAAAAAAAGCCGGTACGCCCTGGGCGATACCGGCTTTTGCAGCTCAGTCAGCTATCAGGCAGCGACGGCTTGTGCTTGCTCGATCTGAGCCTTGGCCGCTTCCATGGCCGCAGCCTTGGCGTCGGGACCCATGGCCACGCCTTCAGCACGAACAATGGTCACGTCGGTCACGCCCATGAAGCCGAAGATCACCTTCAGATAGCTTTCCTGGTGCTCCATGGCCTGGCCCGCTTCGCTGGTGGAGTAAGCACCGCCGCGAGCGGAAGCCACGATGACCTTTTTGTCGAGGGCCAGACCCACGGGGCCGGTGGCGGTGTACTTGAAGGTACGGCCAGCCTGGGCGATGCGATCCAGCCAGGCCTTCAGCTGCGTGGGAATGGTGAAGTTGTAGAAGGGGGCGCCCACGACGATCACATCAGCGGCCAGGAACTGGCTGACCAGGGCTTCGGAGACAGCGTTTTCCTGGCGTTCGATTTCGGTGGCAGCGGCCTGGCCGGTGCGAAAGCCCAGGGATTGTGCGCTCAGGTGGCTGGGGGCGCTCACGGCCAGATCCAGGTAGTCGACCTTGGCTTCGGGGTTGGTCTGCTTGAGGCTGGCAACGATATCGGCAGTCAGTGCGCGGGTCACGGAATTGGAGCCGGTGATGGAAGAGTCGATGTGCAGGATTTGCATATTGGTATCTATACCTCTAAAAATGAGTCAGAAAACACTTCTTGCCTAGCTCCGATGCTGCGTTGCGGCAAAACAGTGATTGGTTTTGAATTGCAATGGAATAGATTGTAGATTTGTTTAGATTCGCCAATAAGTCTGCAAAAATGCGATAGATCGTTCCAAATATCAATTCAATCGATTCCAAGGAAATGTGCATGGTGGATCTCAACGACATGCTGTACTTCGTCGAGGTGGTCGAGCGCGGCGGCTTTGCGGCTGCCGGGCGGGCGCTGGGCATCCCCAAGTCGCGCCTCTCGCGCCGTGTTGCTGAGCTCGAGGCCCACCTCGGAGTGCGTTTGCTGCAGCGCACCACCCGCAAGCTGTCTCTTACTCAGGTCGGAGAGACTTTTTTGCGCCATGGTCAGGCCATGCGCGATGCTGCCCTGGCTGCCTCGGATGCCGTGGCCGAAGTCCAGACCGAGCCGCGCGGCACCATCCGCGTGACCTGCCCTGTGACGCTGGCGCAGACGGTGCTGGGTGAGCTGATGCCCGAGTTTCTCAAGCGCTGCCCGCTGGTGCAGGTGGAGATGCAGGTCACCAATCGCCCCGTCAATCTGGTCGAGGAGGGGGTGGATGTTGCATTGCGCGTACGTGCCACTCTGGAGGACAGCGGCTCCATGGTCGTCAAGCGACTCGACAGCTCGCGCCAGATACTGGTGGCCAGCCCCGATCTGCTGCAGCGCCAGGGTACGCCCCGCACGCTGGAGGACTTGCAACTGCTGGACAGCATGGCGATGACGGCGGTCGACGGCCATTCCAGCCTGCTGCTGGTCGGACCCGAAGGCAAGGAGCACCGGCTGCAGCTGCAGCCGCGCTATGTGGTCGATGATTTGCTGACCCTGAAATTTGCCGCACTGGCCGGCAGCGGCATGTGCTGGCTGCCTGACTATATGTGCCAGGATGCCTTGAACCAGGGCACGCTGGTGCAGCTGTTGCCGCAATGGGCGCCCCCGCGCGGCATCGTGCATGCGGTGTTCCCCTCGCGGCGCGGGCTGGCGCCGGCAGTCAGGCACTTTCTGGATTTTCTCGGGGAGCGCATGCCTGGCAGCAGCATTTCCGCTGTGCAGAAGGCGGCTGCATCAGTTCCGGTGCCGAATTAGCTTCTGCATCGCAAGATACCAGGCTATTGAGGTCATCAGCCGTGGCAGAGCAGATGGTTCGACCAATCGTCAGGGGTGAAGCAGCTGTTCACCACTCAGAGTCTTCTGCGACTGTGCCAACGCTGGTGACTGCCGGGATGGGGGCGGGTTGCTTGGCCTGTGTCGCATACGGATTGGAGCGAGGCGGGTTTATCCATGGACTTGCTACCGACAGAGAAAGCAGAAGCCAGGCGAGTACCAGAAAGCCCTTGGGCCATGCACTCTTTGCACGATGGGTTGGAAGCAGGGCATATAGACCATATGCGGCAAGCGCCAGGGCAAGAGGCGAAAGCCAAGTCTCAAGCCACGCACGCGTCGGATTGTGGCTGTAGTAGATCAACGGGTTGACCAGAGCCACGACGCCCATGCCGGTCAGATGATGAGGAAATGAGAGCGGCTTGGATATCGGCTGTTCGACGGCAGTTGTTTGCATGTTCACTCCTGTGAATGAATGTAACAGAGCCGTGTGACACCTTGAAATTTCGTGTTGTCTTGCTGCGAGCAGGCGAATCAAGGAGGGCGGCTCAGACGCTTGTTCAGGTGCATGATGCTGTTGGACAAGGTGCGGCAGGCTTTGAGGTTGCAGTGGCTAACACCGGCAAAGATCTTGCTGAAGCCTCAGAGCTGCTGGATCACAGACAGCCATGTGAGCGTGACGCACAGGCGCACCGGAGTTGGGCAACATGGTTGAAAGCCGACCCTCAAATGCACCGGCCCCGCGCGGCTGGGCATTGCCTATCAAAAAGCGTCCGGTCGAATATTTCAAATCTCGATACAGGTTAAGCACATTCTGTAGGCCAAAGCGCTGTTGTCGACCCAAAGCGTTTGAGTATTCGATACTTTCAAATGATGCCTTTCAATACTGCATACCTGACGGCCTGGGCTCTGGTTCTTACCTGCATCTTTCGATAGATGTTTTTCACATGCGTTGATACAGTCAAAGCACTTATTTCCATGTAGTCCCCAATCTCATGGGTTCTTTTTCCTTGAGCAATCAATCGTAAAACTTCTTTTTCCCTATCCGTCAGCTTTTCGAATTTTTTGTGTTCAAGAGGAATTTCGTTGGGCGCAGAGTATTGAAATATCTTTGGCAGAATTTTCTTAGCAACAATCGGAGATATGGATGCCCCGCCATTGGCCACCTCCAGTACCGCTTGCGAATAACTTCCAAACCATGAATTCTTTAATAAATATCCAACCACCCCTTTTTTGAAAGCATCCATGGCGGCATCGCCTTTTTCGCTGGAAGAAATGGCAATGCTCAATACATTGGGCATTCTCAATTGGACTAACTCCAGCAAATCGGCTCCTTGTCCTTCGCTAAGAGACAGGTCCACGAGAAGCACGTCGAACTCCTCGGCCAAGACGCCCTTGCGCGCTTCTCGATAGGAGGAGGCCTGCCCGATCAGGATGGTCCGAGGGTCACGCATGAGCTCCTGCGAGATCACGCTCCTGCTGTGTCTGTCTTCGTCGGCCAGGAAAACCCGAACTGGCTGGTTCTTCTGACCTTTCATGTCGGATGGCCAGGTGTATCCCGTGGCAGAGGATGTGACTTCGATGCTGCCTGCATCGAAGTATGGCCCCTTGGGCAAGTCGGAGAGATACATGTGACACCCGATCTATGTAATGGAAATTGGAAAATCTGCTGAAAAATAAAATTTCATCTCGCAAAAATCTATTAAAAATCCATAAGGAAAAATATGGTTTAAATTTTTACATTTATTCACTTCAATATTGGGTACGGCATTGAAATGCATCCATAAAAATTAGATGAAAACCCTTTATTTTTGAAACATAAGAGAAATAATAAAAATAGAAATGTGGATTACTTTTTTTAACATTGTAGGAAATTTCCCATAACGCTATTTTTTCAATAGCGCACCATTCATCAAGCACTTCGTACTATTCATTCTCCGCAATTATCTGGGTGGGAGAAAAATAATTGCAAATAGGGTATTACTGTTTTCCAGACATTTTCTGAAACTGCTGCTACCGAAATCATGTTGTGGACCATGAAAATTGAATCCAGAACTTGAAGACGGTTAAAACCGGCCTTTGCTTAATACTTGGCACAGGTCTCTCTCACATACCTCAGTTGTCTCCAAACTCGCTATTCAAAGGAACGATCATGAAAAAGTCTCTGATTGCCATGGCGGTTATTGCGTTGGCTGGTGTTGCATCTGCTGCAGTGAGCGGCTCAAGCATCGCTGCCACAAACACGACGTCAAGTGCATCTTCGGCAACGGTCTCGGGTGCAGCCAGCTCGGGCAACGGTGCTGCGCTGAGCATGAATAGCGCCACCTCCGGTGCAACTTCCAACGCCAATGCAGCTGGTGGCGGTATTGCTGTCGGCCCTTACGGTGCAGGCGGCGCCGCGGTCAGTGGTGGCGCAACGACCTACGGTAATGTGCAGAGCCTGTCTGCCACTTCGGGCAACGCTGTTGCCGGTGGCGGTGCTGCGACCAATGCCAACGCAGGTTCTGCAGCACTCGCTGGTTATAGCGCAGGCCCCGTCAGCGGCGGCGCAGCTGGCGTGGCCACTTCGCACACAGCCAACCAAGTCGCTACTGGTGCGGGCCCTGGCGGTGGACTGTCCTATGTGAATAGCAATGCTGGAACCACCTCCGGCTATGGTGCAACTTCGGCCGCTATCTCGGGCCCTGGCGGTGCCTGGACCAACACCGGATCGGGTGCAACCTCGGTAGGTACCGTCCATCAGAACGCTGGAGCCTTTGGCAACGCTGGTTACTTCTCTAACGGCGGCGGCACTTCCGGTACTGCTGGTGCAGGCTCTACCGCCAATGCCAACTAAGCAAGCTATCCCAAGATAGCTGTGTT
>NZ_JBKFBC010000002.1:705627-706047 GCF_053345995.1 Comamonas sp. C24C
CGGCAGCAGCGCGCAAAGCTCCTCCGAATCCTCTTCCGTGGGGGCTCAGCAAAATCAATCGGTCACCATTGTCAATCCTGTGGTTGCGCCGGTGGAGAGCCGTTCTACGGGCACGATGGAGAGCCGGTCCACTTCGACCTCCGACCAGAACATTACAACGAACGGAACGACCACTCAAAACGTAAACAGCACCGTTGGCGGAACTTCGAAGAACATTGTGGAGTACACGGGCACTTACACCATGAAGAACGTTCCCAGCGTGAACGGCCCCAACCTCACGACCAGCAATGACACCTGCATGGGCAGCAGCAGCGGCAGTGCCAACGGTCCCGGCTTTGGCGTGAGCTTCGGCACGACCTGGACGGACGAGCATTGCAAGCGCCTGAAAATGAGCCGCGAACTCTGGAACAAGGGCATGAA
>NZ_JBKFBC010000020.1:0-35013 GCF_053345995.1 Comamonas sp. C24C
ATGATGGACTGGCTACACTGAAATTCAAGGTGTTGATTTAAAAGGAGTTTTCAGAATACCCAAGAGAGCTCGTAGCACTGTCGCAGCACCGAAGGTAAATGGGTTTTCCTTTAAAGAGGTTCAATGCTTGCAACCACCCTGCTTTGCCTAGTCGTTGGCATCTCAGACGGCGACACCCTGACAGCTCGATGCGGCGAGCCTGGTCAATACGAGCAGGTCAAAGTGAGGCTGCAGGGCATCGACGCCCCAGAGCGAAAACAGCCATTTGGAGAGCGCGCCCGGCAGGATCTGGCCGAGCTGACATTTCAGAAACAGGCTGAGCTGCGCTGCACCAAGACAGACCGGTACAGGCGACAGGTGTGCTCTGTCTGGGTTGCACCAGCTTCAGCGCCTACCGGGCCGCGCACACTCGATGCAGGCTTGGCCATGGTCACGCAAGGCATGGCCTGGTGGTATCGCGCCTATGCCCGAGAGCAGTCACCTCAGGAGCGCGGGCAATACGAGTTTGCTGAGCAAGAGGCCAAGGAACGAAAGGTCGGGCTTTGGAGAGATGCAGATCCGATGGCGCCCTGGGACTGGCGTGCCTCCAATAGATCTTCTAGGCGACCTTAGCGACTTGCGCCCTCGGCAATCTTTCGGACAGAATCCCCCGCCCTCTTCGACCCGGCCGAGCTGCCGAGCCAGTAGTTGCACACCTGGGCGAAGCCGGGAATCAGGGCGCCAAAGAGTACATTCAGCAGGTTTGCAGTGCGCTCGTCCCATGTCCGTTCGACAGTGAACAGCAGCGCGACGCAGGCGAAGAAGCCGAGAATGATCACGGTGCTGATCACCGGCGCGGCCCAGGCGATGCTTGAGTTTGCTTGGGCCAAAGACACCGTTTGCTGTCGCGCGCTCTGTGTGTCCTGCAGTCCAGCGGACTCCCTGGCCGCTTCGACCTTCTCCAGTTCCAGATGAAACTGCTGCTCGGCCGACTTGAGCGCGACGATCTGCTCGCCCGTGAGTGCCCCAGATGACAACGCCTGAATCACATCTTCCTGGCTGGCGCCCGGGTTGCCTAGCACCTTGTCTGCGATGACCTTGACCGCCGCGCCGGCCAGCGGTCCGCCGAAGGCTGTGGCCAAGCCAGGCGCCACGCTGCTTATTACGTCTTTCCAGTCGGCCATGGTCATGCCCCCATCAGGTTGGAGGCCACGCGGCGGGCCCAGCCACGGCCAAATGCCGACCAGGTCGGAAGGTCCGCCATAAAAGACAGTCGGTAGCCGTTGTACTTGGCTGCAACAGTTGGGCCGGCAGCCGTTGCCGCAGCAATGGTTATCGGTCCGATCACGCCGTCATCAGCAACGCTGGCAGCGCGCTGCAGCCACTTTGCGGACTGTGCGACGCCAGAGTTCACAGCTCCATCGAAGACGTCGAAGCGCACGGCATCAGGGAGTTGATCTGCTTTCACAGCATCCCAGTACAGCTTGCGATAGATGGCCTTGGCCGTTTCTCGCGGTAAGTCTTTCATCGCCGCGGTGTAGCCATTGGCGCGTGCCACCCTGGCCGTAACACCCCACATCGTCTCGCCACCAGGGTCAGATGGGTGGAAGCTATAGCCGCCCTCGTGGCCGATAAGACGGTCAAACGCTTTTTCGAAGTCCATGGTCATCCTTTCGTCAGGCACATGGCCCGCTCATACTCCCGGCGCTTGACGCGCTCCGGGTCGATTTCGCCGCGGCGGTGGACATAGGTCAGCATGGCCTCACATGCTCCATCGATATCGTTGCGGTTCAGGCGGCGGTAGAAAGTCGACTTGGTGCGGCGCCCGGTGTCCTCGACGAATGAGGAAACCCCGGCCATCACTACAGGCGATAAGGCCGGCGCGACGTTCTGGGCCACCCAGCGATGGGCCGCGCGGACACGATCGAGCTCGGCAGGCGTGCAGTGCTTGGCATGCTTCACACCTGGTGAAAGCTGGGCGCAAACCAGAGGCCGGCCAGTGGTGTCTTCGGGCCAAAGCCGATAGACCACCAATGCGGCAGCGACGATGGCTGCGCCAACAAGCAAGGTGCGCAGCTTCATTTCGCCCTCCTTTGAGGCGTCTCGACGCACCGGCCGCCGGTCCTGCAGTTGATGTCAGACACCTCGCGCTGCAGCATCCAGATATCCATGTTCTGGGTTGTTATGGCCTTCACGTTATCCTTGATCTCCAGGAATCCCTGGGTCATGGTGTCCACCTGCCAGACCATCTTGCCGACGGACTCATAGGTCTTTTTGAAGACCACAGACTCTGCCTCTAGCGTGCGGACCCGGTATTCCAGGTTAACCAGCCAACCGCCCATGGAGACGGCCATGGTGAGCAGACCCCACAGCGGGATTTCGGTGTTGAACCAGCGGCGCTCTTTGATTTCTCCTCCACCGTTTTTGTCCATAGCCCTCCCAGGCACGAAAAAAGCCCGCTAGGCGGGCTATGTTGTTGAGTTATTGAGGCAGCGGCTCCAAGCCCGCTAGATTTTCCAGACGTCGAATCTGTGCTTTTACGCGTCGGTTCTCTCGACGCTGCCAAGCAGCCTCAAGCCACAGACACTGACCTTCACGGATGCCCCAACGATCCCCAGCCTCGGCGAGAACTACAGTCTTTTCTGGTTCAATAACTTCGATCCAAGCATCACGCTTGACCAAGGGCTCCCCATCAGAGCCGACAAAACTGGAATACTCCGGAGGATGCTGAATCGTGATTGCTGGTACCGTTTCATACTGTGCATCCCATTTGTCATAGCAGAGGAATCCATAGATGGTCGCGTCTATGCCTCGCTTGGCAAAAACATCTCGTACCTGCTGAGCAATCACACCGTAATGAATACGCGCAGCACCAGCTCCTTTCAGGGCAATTGCATGCAGCCACTGGTAGCAAATAATGCGCACTTCTCCCCACGCATCCAGCACTGCATCCTCAACTTCCTTGGGCTCCGTTTTTTCACGGCCATCGCTTGTATTGATAGTTCCGGATACAGCAAATAGCTGTGTAGGCCTAAATATCGTCGTGCCTACAGAGTAGGCGTTGTCAGTAAATGGCCGAAGAGTTCCGCCGAACATCGTCGTTCCGGCGAGCAATCGAACATCGCCGCATGTGAAACTTAGTGAGCCATTACCGATAGAGCCATTACCACTAGACGCCTGAATTCGCACGTCATAGTCGATGTCGCTTCCGCCTGTGACGAAATCGATCAATGAAGCTGTGGCCACTCCGTTAGCGCCAGCTTTGAACTTCAGCCGGTTGTTCGATAGATAAAGTTCCTCGTTTCCTCCGCTGCTATGGCCGGCGAGTATCTTTGCAGCGCCGCGCCCTGCGACAAGCGCCGTGCCACCTGTCTTGTTGTACCAGAGACCATAGTCCGCGTTTCTGACATACGCTCCGTAAATCCAATCGCCTTCAGTCTTAAGTGCAGTTGTTCCTTTACCAACTGTTCCAAAGGAGCTTATAAGACGACCGATCAGGTCAGGGCTGTTATCTCCAGCGGAAAACGCCCCCGCCAGCGGATAAGGAACAGGAGCAATCTTGTTGTTGACAATGTCAGTTTCGCCACCGATCGCACGGTTTGCATAACTGTTAGCATTGAGCGTGGCATATGTGATTCGGCCGATAGCGTTTGTTATAGGACTAACATATACAGAAAGTCCATTAGGTGGAGTTGTGGCGATACCTCCTCCACCGAACTGAAACCACCCGGAAACGTCTATCCATGTGCCACTAACATCCCACCCGACGACAAAGCCTGAATATTTAAACTGGCCTACAGGCTCAGACGTATCAAGGATCATCCCCTTCCGCATGCGCTTTACTACGCTTTCGCTCAGAGGAGTTTGGAGCGTGACACGGGATGCGGTAAATGTGCAGTTGCTTGAAGAGGCAAGCAACGGGGGGGCGACTATCTCAACATCCAGACCACAAGAATCTCGCCCATATCTTGATGCGACAGCTGCAGGATTCTGGAATCCAGATACGCCTGCCATCTGCTCTTTATTTGTATGGTTTGCGTATATCTTAAAAGCAGTCGCGTAATCCCCTGTGCCATATGTTTCCGCTGAAACTTTATTTCCAGATCGGTAAATTATTCCAGGCAAGAAATCTTGATACCCAGTAACTTTTGTGCCGTCTTCAAATATCCAGCGAACATCACGTCCACCTGTGTCGACAATATCAGAAAGCACATAGTCACCAGCAGGGACTATCACTGTAACAACGTTAGCTCTTTCAATGCTTTCTGTTGAAACATCACTTGCAGGGACTGCCGATGCTCCTTCACTAGCTGCAGCTGAGAATGCATCAGTCGCATCACTTCCATCACCTTTAGCGCCGAAGTCCTTTACGCTAAAAATTTCGCGAAGCTTCTCATTAACAGTTCTGTTGACTGCACCTGCTCCAGCTTGACGCCATCCAACAAGGGATGCACCGCTGCTAGAAGCTAGATCTGTACGAACCGCCTGAGCAGAGTCAGATACTGGCACTACTGCAACAGGATCACCCTGGGAATTGAATCCAAATAACTTGTCTTTTCGCTCTGACAATAAAGGTATTGGACCTCCACCCTGCAACTCTTGGTATCGAAGGACCTGCTTAAGTGAATACAGCCCAGACCCAGCTGACTGAAAACCAAGTTGCTGGAAGATGATCGTCAGTCGGTCAAGAGCGTTCTCAATCACCTTTGGGAAGAAACCGCCCTGATTTGTCAATTCTGTTGGCTGGGTAGCCGCAACACTGCTTGTGATATCGAGGGTCGTGCCTGTCGCCAATGCTCCGGCTAACAAGATCACAGAACCGCCTGGGTTGGCGTTCTGATCGACATTGAGCGTGACTGAGTAATCGGCGTCCAGAACCAGTGCGGCTGGAGCAGCAGCACTAACTGTCAGAAACACCAACAGATCCGAGTTTTGAAAAACCTTAAACTCGAATGGGAAGACGGTGGCGACATCGTTGCCCGCAAATGGGCCCGCCGTCCGGTCCTGTGTGTTGATGGTCAAGATGCTCTCCCGTGAATGCTCGGGGGAGTCTCAACAGGGATCTAATGCCTAAGGCGACCCATGTCAAAGATGAAGACCTCTGCTAAGGGAGTGTGATGATGGAATATGAGGAAGTCAAAAGTTCACTTCAGATGGCAATAGCCAGATCTATGAGCTCCTACAAAAAGGCGCAACATTCCGTCGCATTGGCAATTTACGTCGTACCAACAGCACTCGCTGTCACCGCTGCAGTCACGATTGTCACGTCTTGGCTCCTTGGCGAAGAGATAAGACTCAACAAGAGCGCCATCACGATGTATGGACTTCTTGCGCTCCTATATGCCGGGTACATCGCAAGATGCTACTTCGAAGCAAAGGAGAGAGTTTCAGAACTCTGTGACCTTTGCGTGTCGGCTAAGTCACTTGGGTTCAAGGTAGTGCATAGACCAGTGGATTCTGGTGTCGTGCAAGACGGACTCCGTGTAGTTGACAAGGCGCACCCCAACTCCGCCATCAAAGCAAGATGGGGACGATGGGATGCACTTGCGGCCTTTGTAGACTGAGTTATCGGCTGAACCCAAACCCAAGGACGACAGGGTTCTCTGTTGCTCCCTCCTCTAAGGCTTGAGCACCATCAATCGTGCGGTTGAGCTGCGTCGATGGTAGTCCGGTCGCTCCACCGAGAACATTGATGGCCGACTTACGCAGGCCATCAGTTAGTTCTCCCTGGGAGATCGAGGATGCTATTTGACCTAGCAGTTTTACGGTATCAGAGAACAACCTGAACGCGCCAGGACCTTGGTAGGAAAAAGGTCGATCACCCGTCGCCAATGAGCCGACAGCATCAGCCAGTTCGCGCGAAAGGATGAACATCCCTAGTGGGAGTGCAACATTTTCCTTAATGATCCCTTTCACCAACTCCCAATACTTATCTTCATCGTCACCAGCACCCGGGGCCCATTTCACTAGGGCTGTCAGAGTGGCCGGTATCAGTGTCAGCAACATGATGTCAACAGTTCTTCTTGCTAAGCTGCGCTCGCTCTGAGATGTCTGCCAAACCATGTTCATCGCGCTGGATAGATAGCTGTAGAAAGTTGTAAGCAACTTCGTAATCTTTCCTCTCTGGACACCAGACAGGTTGTTGATTGATCCGTCACCCTGAGTGTCGATTACCGCCTGATCTGCAATGGCGATAGCGTCCGTATCACTTTTCCCTTCAGCCAACGCCTTTTCATAGGCAGCATGCCATGTCGGGACATCGACGCCGGTCTGCACCCAACCCAGAAGATCAAAGGCGTGCTCGACAATGAACCTCTGACCTTCCGCAATACGATTGCCAGACAGGTCAATCTTTCTCTTTAGCTCCGCTACTTCGCGGAACTGCGTGCGTCCACGGTTTCGCATGAATTCACTGAGTCTACGAGCTTCTGCAGTCTTCTCGCGCGGACTTCCCGCGAATGAGGCTAGGGCCTTTAGTACGCCAGCAGAACCGATACGGGCGGCGCTCTGAGTCAGGCCAATTGGCTGCTGGATAGCCGTCAAAAGGCTGTACCCCATTGCAGAGGCAGATAGGCTAGACCGGAAATACAAACTAGCGCGGTCCCCTGCGCCAGTCTCTTTAACGTTTTCGGTAACTATGTCGTCGTGCCATTCCTTGATCTGCTGTAGGTAGTCTGGACCATAGGTTTCACGGACGGCATCCGTGAACTTTCCGTCACGCAGCATCTTTCCGATGTCGATGGACCACTCGTGCCAAGTCAGGTCGTGCAGCACCTGGTTGATACCCCGATGTACGCCATCCATGTTCAGCAGCAGCGGGTATGGAGTCTCATCAAGACGCGATTTTGTGTAGCTGCGTCGGGTGGTGGCTGCAGTTCGGGCCGCCTTCAATGCTTCGTTGGCGGCGGTCTCTTCACTTTGGCGTGACGTGCGCACAGAACCGCGGGGGTCGTAGATGACGGGATAGTAGCCGCCGCGAAGTGTCCCGTGCTTCGTGACCAAGGGGACGGCTTCAACCATCTCCATAGGGACTCCGTACACCCGTCGATGCTTGGCCTGTGCCTCTGGCGCGAGTTCAGCCATCAGGTCCCAGATGGACTGCACAGCCTGCAGGTCATCTGCAGTCAGCTCCGACTCGACCAGGCCAATCAGGTCCTGCCGGCTCAGTGAGCGCCCGTTCACACCGCCGGTTAGGAGACGGCTCATGTTCCCGTCGTTGCCCATGTTCAGCGCTATGGAAAATAACTGTTCTCGGGTCAGGTTAATACCCAAGGCGGGGTAGAACTTTGCGGTCCTGAACTTTCGGTTGCGCTTAAGTACCGGTGTGATGATGTCCATTAGCTTCTCAGTCATCTCTGCTTGTCTTGTGGTTTTTGCCGTGGCGCGCTCCTGCGCCGACCTGGCCAGAAACTCCCAGACAGGGCCACCCGTCTCCCCTCCATCCATAACCTGTGCGATGTTGTTAACCTTCAGGTGGGCAACGAAGAACTGATGAGCCTTCAGCTTCCGCGCGCCACGACTGTCCGAAGGGGTGATCAGATCAGGCGACTTCCCCTTGAAGTGTTCACGAATGGATGTCACGACAGCATCTCGCACCACGCCGAACTCCTTGTTCTTTTTGTTCGTCAGCAACTCATCCTTCAAGCGCCCAAGGTGCTCAATCTGCTTGATGGTGTCGCGCAGACCGCGCAACTCCTCAACGGTCATGTCCCGGTAGCTGACGCGATTCATATTCGCCAGCAGGTATTCAGGGATCTCAGGGTCTTTGCCCTGGGCCTGTTGATCCTGCAGCCATTTGTCAAGGCTCTTGCGGCGATCCGCTTCCTTCAGAGTCGTGCTCCGGCGCAGGTCGTATTGCTCCAACAGGCCGTCGATCTGGTCCTTGTAGTCAGGATCGATGGTCTTGCTGTTCTCCACGCGCCGGAAGTAGTCAATGGTCTTGTCGACCTCAACCAGAGCATCCTGGGCTGCCTTGGCAGCATAGAAATTCAACAACTGGTTGCGCTTGGCCAGGGCCGCCGCCGGCAGGTCACCAGAGCGCAGGGAAGTCTGTGAGTCACGGGCCGACCGCGCCTCGGCCGCCCGATACTGAGCCGGCTTGACGTCGCGCACGCGCAAACGCGCAATCACCTCGCCGGCGAACTGGCGCGCCGCCTTGGGAAGCACCGAGAACACGCGACCGTCGTTCTGACCGCGAGCATCCAGAGCTTTCTGTAGCGCGGCCTGCTCAGTCGCCACGAATCTCGCTCTGGCCTCATTGTGAACGGCCTCATTGGCCGCGGCGTCCAGCGCCTCAGGTGTCGCAAGCTCGCTGTAGCGTTCAAGCATCATCGAATCGGTCAGCTCGGCAATGGCCTCCTGAGGGGGCCTCACCGTGGCCAAATCCTGCACCATCTGGTCGCCCGACCCATAACCGAACTGTTCCGCCACAACGTCAGGATTGATGCCTCTGGCGTCGCTGGTCATGCCCAGGGCGGACAGCTTGCGCCAGACAGCGTCCTCCGCTGTGCCATAGGCTGCGCGCAGGTCATCTGTCTTCAGGCGGTAAGCCGGGAAGTCGGGTGAATTTTTGCTCGCCGATTTCTCATCCATCTTGCGGGTCAAGGCATCCCACGCTTGGTACACACGCTGGCTCATTACCTGAGATCTGGCCTGCGCTTCGACCTCCTTGCGCCGGCCAGAGGCCTGCTTCTGGAGGTCCTTCAGCGCTCGTGACCGTGCATTGGTCAGCCACTTCATGTCGCGCAGGCCCTTGGCCTCCAGGTCCGTCACAGCTTCCTGGGTGGCCTGCAGCCCTTGGTCGTGGTATTGCTTCCACTCCAAACCGAACTGTGCGGCCTGCTCTGGGGTGTCAAACAGCATGCCCATGCTGTTGGCTGCTTCAGCTGCTTGGATTTCATCAGCGGTTGCCAACATGCGATCCATCACGCCACGGACTTCTGGCGTCAGCTGCACATTCAGGTTGCTGATCTGGCGGTAGACGTTGAGCAGCCACGCGCGAAAGCGCTGAAAGATGCTGCGCAGCTCCACATTCGGTGCCCTTCCCTCAAACAGGTAGGCCTCGAAGCCCCGGGCAAACTGTTCATGGGCCTCCCTCTTCTCCTCCAGGCTCTTGCGGTTCCACACGGTAAGGGCATCCGCATCGCGCTCAGATTCGACCCCAAACCACTTCAAGAGCGTGTCCATGTCGCTGCGGATGTCGGCCGGCGCGTCTGGTCTTGAGGCAATGTCAGCCAGGGTCTCCAGGTTGAAGTGCCCGGACTCATGCAGGAATGTCGTTAGGTCGGCATTCTTCAGCAGTGCAATGGTGTTGGTAGAAGGGTCAAAGCTGCCGCGCTGGTCCTGGTCTAGCACCGCATTCTGCAGAGGCTGCTGAGCCACGATGCGTAGCGGGTAGCGGGTGTACATCTCCTGTGGCGTAATGCCCAGGCGCGCCGCCTGCACGGCATAGAAGCTACCGGCCAGAGTCGCGTAGTTCTGGTTCGCGTCAGTGGTGAATCGCTTGGCTCGCTCGAGTTGGGACAAAACCTCCGCCTGCACCTCATCCCTGCCAGCAGCAAACGTCTGCTGATCGCGTTGCTCGGTCAAGGTCTGTTCAATCTCCTGCTTCAGCTGATCGCCGCGCTGCTCCATATACTGCTTCGCCTCTGCAGGACTGAACCCCTGCGGATCGGTCTTCAAGTGCTCGACTAAGCTCTGGGCATAGCCTTCCGGCGCGATGGTCGTGGTGTACTCTGCCAGGGGGATGCGGATATCGCCCCCGGTCTCCAGGGCCTGAGCGAACTGCTGCTGCACGGACGGTGACGCTGCAGCCACCTGTTCCGCCAGACCGGACTGGGCCAGGGCTTGGGCGCTGATATACAAGTCCTGGATGTCGCCGTCGGCCGTGTTTTCTTTAATGAACTGGTCAAAGGTCTGCCCGTCCCGTCCGCGCACCTTGCTTGCAGCTGCCAGCGTGTTGAGCTCGCCAATGGCCTGAGCGTTCTGCTCTGCGGCCTGAGCCTCGCGCTGGCGGTTCTGGTCGCGGTTCACCACTGCATCGATGCCGCGCACCACTGAAACCTGACCGCCTGCCCCTACCACTGTAGCAACCAGCGTCTGCACAGCAGCACCTGGGCGCTCTGCCAGGTAATCGCTGAATGGCTTCTCCGGGTTGATGACGGCCCATTCGTTCAGATCCTGCAGGATGGTCGCCGCCTGCTCGCCGGGGATCTCCACTGCCATATTGCGCAAGAGCATCTGATAGAAGGGCGTTCCGGCTTTCAAGTCACCCAACAGTCGGCCGACCGGGATTTTCTCCGTGGCGTATTCAATCGCTGCCTGGGAAGCCCCAAAGGTTGCAGACTGCACAAACCCCAATCCTTTGTCGCGCGCCTGGCCGTAGGCCTGACCGCCAACAGGCAACGCCATGCCAACCGTGGCTAGGGCCGGGTTGCCCGTAGCAATCGCAGCCGGAAGCATCAGCAGGTTCTGTCCAAGAGACTGCAGACCAGAGTAATAACCGGCCTCGATGTTCCCGTTGGTCTTTGGCAGCAAAGCCTTGGCATCTGCCTCGGCACGCTGACGCATTCCGGCAAGCCCAGCGGCAACCCGGCGCAATGGATTCTCTGGGAGCAAAGTTCCGGCCAGCGGATCAAGCAATGGGGCGACACTCTCTACTTGCGCCTGTAGTACACCCGCAAATCCGCCGGATGTGGATGGAAGCGACGCGGCCAGAGCCCGGCCACTGTTGCCCAGGAACTTCAGCGTGCGCTCAACCGCCGTCAGATTCTCCGTGTCGTCGTGCGCAATGGCCGCGTTCTCTGTTCCTGCCAAGAAGGCGGCAGTACGAGGGAACTCCGTGGCCATGCGTTCAAAGTCAAATCCCTGAAGCGCGGCCTGCTGCTTCATCTCTTCCGGGTACTCGCGTACCGTGTCCACGGGTACACCGGTGCTGCGCGCCACCTTGCGAAGCTCGGCCTCGTAGTCAGGCTTTGCGGCAATGGCGCTACCCATGGTGTAGCGCGCCTGGCTGGCCATGTCGCGGCGTTGCTCGTTCAGGTATTGCGCGACGGCGTCGCTGGTGCTCATTTCATCCGCCATCAAAATCCCCCTGTGGCGCCGCCGTTCTTGGCTTGTGTCATGTTCCAGTAGGCTCCCAGCAACTGGGCGTCGTTCGGGTTGATGCCATTGGCCTTGAAGTCGGCCTGTAGGCGGGACTTGATGTCCGACGGAATATCGCCAGCCTTCAGCGACAGCAGCGGGACATTGTTCGGCGTGCCGAAGAAGGTGGTTCGGAAGGTGGTGTTCTTAGCGAACAGCCCATCGATGTGCCGACGCGTTTGCACATCATCGAATTTCTTGCCGGCTTGAGCTTGAGCATTCCCGATGGAGTCCCGAACGAACCGCTGGATAGCGCCGACTCTGGCGGCATCGGCACTTCCTGCCTTCGGTGATGGGTTGATCCCCAGCGCATTGAGACGCTCCCGCATGGTCTCGTTAATAACATCAGTGTTCAACTCGCCCGGGCCCTGGCCGGCCTTGCCATTGCGCAACTGGGTGCGGTGGTTGGCAAAGTGTTTGAAGTCGGCCGCGCTCAGCTCAGGTCGAAGCTTGAAGAACTCGTTGTCGTCCAGTCCGCGCAGGTAGCTGTCATCTGTCAGGCGAAGGTAAAGAGCGTCATTCGTTTTGTCCGTACCTGTGGTCACCTTCTTTCCAAAGTCGATCACCTTCGGTATATCTTCCACAGGAACACGAGAGCGAATATTTACAGGTAATTTTTCCCAAGTTGTATTCCCCTGCTCTATCGCTCTCATAGCATTGGCCGTGGCCTCATCGTCAGCGCGTTTCTTGTCGGCTGTCACCATTTCGTACTGGTGCTCAGCCTTGCGACGTGTTGCTTCAGAGGCGGTACTGCTCGCGCCGGCCCCCAGTTTCTGAAGTGACGCGGCCACAAACTCAGTCTTGGATACCACCCGTGGGCGCCCCTGCCCAGCTTCGAACTTCGATAGGATTCCATTCACATAAGGTATGGTCTCCGACGGCTTGGGCAGGTAGTTCATAAACTCGTCGGCGTTGCCCGCCTTCTCTGCCGCTTTGATAGCCTTGTCCACGTTGCCAGCGCCTGCGTTGTACGCCGCTAGAGCTACTGGCACGCTCCCATAATGGCGAACCAAAGCACCCAGTAGGTCACGACCCACTCGGGCGCGTTCTTCCAGGCTGTCGTCTTGCGCCGGTTTCACCCCAAAGCCCGGATTCTTATTCGTTGCATCCATCACCTGCATGCGACCTTTGGCGCCCTTCGGTGACGTCACAACCGATCCATCAGCGTTCAGGTCTTTGTTGCCGCTTTCGGCCTGGGCCACCAGGCCAACAAGATTCCCAAGGCGCGTCATGTCCGTTGGGAGAATGGTGCCGACTGCCTCCTGCATGGCCTGCCCGACGGCCTGCGTGGCACGTTGGTAATCCATCTCCTTGCTCACCGTACCCTGCACACGCAGAATATCATCCGGCTCCATCTGTTCGCGATACTTCTTCAGATAGCCGTCCGCGAAGGCCACGTTGCTGTTCTCGAGCGCAGCTGTAATGGCCAACACATGGGCGCCGCTCACCTCTTTGCGAACCAACACATCTGCGAATTCCTGGGACTGACCTAGCATCCGAGCCTTGGCACGTACAGCAGACTCAATGGTGGTAGCCGCTTTATCAACGATTCCTCCCGCAGAGACGTCCGTGTAATTCAGTGCAATGTCGCGCTTTCCATTGACGATCGCGCCATCGTAAATAGAGATGCCGTAAGTCCGGGACTCCTGCAGCATGTGCGCCTGCGCCTGCCCGTATAGCGAAGTGCGCAGGTTGGCTGCCTGCTGCTGGAACATGCGCTTGGCTGTGGGATTTGGCAGACTGTCTGCGATCTGAGAGGCGGACTCGTCAAACTTGCCGGCATACTCGGTCGCCAGATCCTTGCCGTCGGGACGCTGCAGGGCATTGATACCCTTGAGCGTCTGGAACCCGCCTTCCCCGTTGGTCAGGTCAAAGATCCGCTCCTTGGCTTGATTCACTGCGCCAATGGCGATGACTTGGTTCTGCTCTTCCAGGTCCTGATACGCAATGCGTGCAGCAGCGTCCCCGGCCGCGCCGACGGCTTGACCAAAGCGAGCCGTCTGATCTGCGGAGATAGATCCTGCATTGGGGCTGGAAGAAACAGCAAAAGCTGGCGCGCCGCCGACATTCGGGGCAGTCTGAAAATTGCCGTAGGTTGGGACGGTAGGCATCAGTCCCCCATTCCAGTGTTGCCGCCATAGAAGGCGTCAAGGGTTGAGCCAAAGCTCTTGGGCTGTGCAAAGGCGCCTGCCTTGTTGAAGGCGTACCAGCTGCCGGCCACCTGAGTCGCGCCACCAAGCAAAGAAGTCGCCAGGGTCAGACCTGGGCTGATGGCACTTGCAGCCGATCGCGCCTGCAGTGCCTGGTTCTGGTAGTTGGTCGCCTGCGTACGGTA
Organism: Comamonas sp. C24C; assembly: GCF_053345995.1. Lineage (NCBI taxonomy): Bacteria > Pseudomonadati > Pseudomonadota > Betaproteobacteria > Burkholderiales > Comamonadaceae > Comamonas > Comamonas sp. C24C. Next base: position 13,457 of record NZ_JBKFBC010000020.1, read on the forward strand.
GCCCCAGGCAGATCGAACCGCATTGGCCTTGATGGTGTTGGCGTCGATTTGGCCTAGCGTGTCGGTATCCGTCAGCACGCGTAGTGCGCTACCCTGGCCCAGGTCGATACCGTTCGCAGCCATGGAAGCTGTTTGCTGGCCCTTGAGGTTGGCGGTGCGCAGTCGGCTTGCCTGCTCCTGGCGCTGCCCAGAGACAAGAGCCTGCTGGGCGGTGCTCTCGGCTGTCTGGGCATTGATGTCGGCAATGGTGGCCTGCAACCCAAGATTCGCACGCTGAGACTGTGCGCTGTAGTAGCTGCCCACGGCGGTGGCAGCCGCGCCGAAGCCTTGGGCCCCCAGCGCTGCGGAGGCGGTGCACATGCTTATGCCCTCATTTCGAACAGATGGAATGGCAGCCCAGCAATGCCATAAGGCTCCGCAGGGTGAACCGTAAACCCGAGCCTGCGCAACCAGCGAACACTGCGGACGTTTCTGGCATCCACATAGTTCAACAGGTGCGGGTACTCGGTTTGCATCCGCGAAAGGTAGGTTTTGGCGCCACGGGTAAGGCGACCCGGGAAGAGGTCAAGTGCAGTCGTTCCCAATAGCCATGGCGATCCTTGCCCAGACAGCAGCGAGATGGGGACGACCCCGCCTACCGCCAACAGCTGGCCGTCGGATTCCACCGCGAACGGTTCGCCGGTCCTGGCAATCGATGCTGAGATTGCGGCCAGCACGTCAGGGCCGCTGCATGCTTCAACTTCCGCTCTGTCAGCTTCGCGCATGTCAGATACCAACCGCCCAGCATCGGCGGGGACGGCCATCCGAAACAGCAGGTCATCCACCAACTGAAACCTCCAGTGCCAAGGAGAGCACAGTCAATGGTAGAGGGTCGGATTGCCTCAGGCAGATTTGCGCGCCGTCTTGCCATGCGGGCTGCACCACAATCTCGATTTCCTGAGTCTTTGGGCTGGGCGGTGATCCATATGGCTCAGTGGTGCGTTGCTTGAACTCTGTCAGGGAGTCGAACGATGGTCCGGCAAAAATGCCGCTGGAGGCAAAAACCCGCGGGAACACCTTGTTGATGTTCTTCACCCGGCCCTGCCCGAAGCCCTGGATCTCAATGGCCAGCGGCATCGTCTGTATGTCTGAAGTGATTGGCAATCCTATGTGCACAACACTGGCGGCCTGATCCAAAGTGATCGCGCCAGCAGTAACCGTCTTGCGCGGCCGAACCGAGCCATCACCCAGGATGGAAACAGTCTTACCTTCCAAGTGTCCCAGCCCTGAGATGGTGGTGGCTGGCGCGCCAGTGTAGGTCAGCCCTGAGTCTACGAAGAACGCATCTGCCTGGGTGTCGAAAACCCGGGTTCGCTGGCGCTCCACATACCTGACTTGCTGACCATTGACTGTGCGCCTGATCACCGCATAAAGGACATCCTCAACACCTTCAGCCACCGCGGCCACGGATTCAAAGACTCCATCCGTGTCATGTCGGTGCCAGGCGCCAATCTGCTGCTCTGGCACATAGGTCAGGCCCAGCAGGTTGCCATTGCTACTGACCGCCCAGACGATGGGCTGAGGGGCTTTTGAGTAGGCGACATCAACCACGTCCAGTGTGTCGAACAGATGCGGCGCCCGAAGGCTAAGGTCTCCGGTCACATAGCCGTTTGCATTGAAGCTATAGGCCAATTCGCGCATGTGCCCACCACGGGATGCTGCATAGATCAGGTTGTTGTTGGCGACGATGGGCTGGGCATTGTTCGCGCCGATGTAGCTCTGGGGCTTGACAGAGATCGACGTTGGCGTGACTGCGTCGGTGTTGATCGAGGTGAAGCGCCATTCGGCCGCACTAGTCAGCGCCATGAGGTTTGCGAGGGGAACCAGGTGGCGCACCGTGTTGGCCTCGCGTGCCACGACGCGGAAAGAGATCGAATCCGAATCGATGGTCGGTATCGAGTAGGTAAGGTTCGACTCTGTGCCAGATCGGGTGGCCCAGATGTTCTGAGGCTGGTTTAACGTGCCGGCAAACCAGCGGCGCTGCTCGTAGTAGCTCACGGCGCCCGGGTAGTTCCCAGCTCCAACGAACGGGTTGTTGGCCTCGGGTGGCGTCTTGCTCACGTCCGGGGTGATGTTTTCATCCTTGAACGTCAGGCCGTCCGCCTGACCGATGTAGCCCCATAGACCATTGGACCGCTTGTAGACGTTGTACCGCTTGGCATTGGCCGCGGCCGTCCAGTCGATGGTGTTGTAGGCCCCGGTGGCATTCAGGTTGTTGGAGCAGGTTGCCGAGGCAGAAATCAGGGATTCATCCTGGGCCAACTCGCCGACTGTGGTCACGGCATAGACATGATCGATGTCCGGGCCCACAGGGCTGGTGCCAGGTGTCGCCGTAGCCGTCACGCCCGTTGGAGGCTGCAGGGATGTGGCGAACTGAATTGCCGTAAGGGTCCAGTTGAGCGCGCCGAGCCGACGCAGCTCCATGGGCGCATAGCCTGGGTGCACCAGTGTCAGCACGTCAGCCGACTGAACGTAATGGATGTCGAACAGGTCCGCCTGAAGATATGGGGTTGCGACCTCGTATGCTACCCCTGGGCTGGACTCAAGCGTTGCGCCCTGGGTGTGGAAGCGGATGTAGCCATCGCCGAACTCCAGCACCATGGTCTGGGTCGTGGAATAGGTAAATGGCAGCAGGCGCACGCGCTTGGCTGAGTCCTTCACTGCCCTGACGAATGCAAAGCCTGCGCGGTTCTGCACAGGCCCGTGTGGGAGCACCACGAAGTTGCGGCAAACCGCCAGCCCAGTCTGAAACTTGGCGTCAGCCACCTGACCGAAAAACTGTGGCGTCAACTCGCCTCCGGCGAAAGAACGGGAGAAGCTCCTGATGTTGGCCATCAATACCCCCTACGCCAGTTGCTGTAGTCAGGGTAGTAATCGCGCCCTGCAATCCACTCGGTTTTGCGCTCGTCTCGGCGAGGGTCTCCGCTTTGTTGGTTGGCGTCTGCGACTTTGGCAGCGCCGAACTGCTGCAGGAACGTTGAGTAGCAGGCGCGACCTGCCGTCAAACCGGTTTCACCCTTTATCAGCGGACCAGCCAGATAGCTGGCCAACAGCCACGCCAGTGCATCTGTGAAGAGCGGTGAGAACTTGGTGGAGTCATCGACCTGGGAGATGTAGCGAACAGTTGCGTCTTCCAGGTTTGTAAGGATGATGGGCGCCCCGGTGGAGCTTGCCTCGGTGCGGTAGTCCACACTATCCTCGGTGGAACAGGCATCAGGCCTCAGAACCGAGATGATCTTCACGCAGCTGGAAGGCTTGGCATAGGCAAATCGCCAGTTCCACGATGGAACGCCACTCAGCAACGCCAGGTTGGCGCGACGGGTGGCGAAGCTCCATTCGTGCATCTCGAGCAGCGTGTCGCGCGCGACTGGGTAGAAAACCGCGCAGTGCTCGGCCTGGGCGCTGCCCTCTGGCGGGTCGATGCTGGCCACGGTAGCCGAGTCTCCAAGCCGGGACAGAGCGGTGTTGCAGATGGCGACGATGGATGGCATGGCTCAGCCCGCGGATTGCTCTACTGCAGTCACCGTGAAGGTGCCGGCCGTGGGGCAGATAATGAAACTCGCCCCGGAAGGCAAGAAGATGGGAACGGGGTTCGTGCTGTTCTGGGTGATCAACAGGCCCAGAGCCACGGTCAGCGACTGGGTGTAATAGACGGTGCCGGTGGAGCAGGTCAGCGTTCCCGTGCCCATGCGCACCTGCAGCGTGCACGCGCTGGCGGCCAGGACCGTTGTCGCATTGGTGCAAGCAAAGCTCGGGTAAATGACTGCCGCCTTGGTCGGATCTGCGGCCTGGTAGCTGGTGCTGACGGTGAGGGTTCGCGCGGCCGGCTGGCTGTAGTTGAACGCTGTGTTCATCCCGCCAGTTACGCGGCCCTGGGCGTCGGTAGTCACGCTGTTGTAGGTGCCAGGCGTCCCAACGCTGGGCATGCTGATAGTGCCGGCCGTGGTGATCGTTCCGCCAGACAGACCCGCGCCGGCTGTGATGCTGGTCACCGTACCTGTGCCTGGGGCATAGTTCGGGATGTTCAGCACGCCGGTCGAGGAGTTGTAAGTGGCCGCTCCGCCAGTTCCCGTGGTCGTCAAGCTGATGGCCGAGCGCGCCGCAGCGTTGCTGAACTGGCAACTGGACTGCAGCGTGAGCACGCCGGAGCTGAAAGATAGGCATGTCCCCATGGTGGCCAACTTGGGCCACATGGTTGACGCTTCGTAAAAAAGAACGCCGTCACCACTTGCTGGCTTTACAACCAAGCGGGGGATTGGCTCTGTGCCATCGTCGCTCAGTTGCTGGATGATCAGATCGTTTGGGCCGGCATGCGCAATCGAGAGGACAGCCGCGAATAGGAGTGCGAGTATCTTTTTCATACGTCTGTTGGGTACCATTCAAGGGTGTAGTTCTGGATGGTGGGGGCCTCAGTCGCCGCCCCCATCTGCGCGCTGATGGTCATGTACATGGCATTGGCGCCCATGTTGGCCACAGTGATCGGCGCAGGAAACGCAGCGGAAGACGCCCCCTTGTAGGTTTGGTTGCCCTGCTGCTGGATCGCCGTCGCGCCGGTGCGCTTGTAGTCGAAGATGTCGTTGTAGCTCTGGTTGGAAGCGGACAATGCCGAGATCGTCGTCAGAAGCTGGTCAGCCACCGTACCCGCAGGCCCGAAGCGCACACGGATCGTGCAGTTGGCCGACGCACCGCTCTTGGATGCAGAGATGACGATGCGAATCCGGTCCCCGTCCACGATCAGGCCGGCAGGAATCGCTATATGGCTGGGGTTCAGCTGCTGCTCTGTGGTATCGGCTGCGCCCACATTGGCGGTATCGATAGCATCCAGCGTCACAACACCACTGAGCGGCCGCCAGCGCGTACCGTTCCAGGCCATGGTTGTGCCACCTGAAACGTTACCCGAGCCGCCTCCAACATCGGTGAACCGGACTTGCCGGCCTACCTGAGTCTGCAGCGGGACGCGGTCGGCCCACAACGCGGAAACCGGCGCAACGTCAGTAGCCGTCCCTGGCGCGCCGACCCCGCCATAGAACGAGCTTTGGTAGAAAACGTCGTTCATTTGGCAGTGAAGTATTCGAGCACGCCGTCCACTTGGGCCGCGCCGCTCAGGTTGATGACCAGGGCCTCGTTCGTTGCCGTCGTGTAATACGGCAGCTCGCGCAGGTCCAGAACCACACCGCCGCCCGATCCTGCAAAGTTGAACACCTCGCGGATGATGGAGCCCGTTTTGACCTGAACTACCACAGCACCGGCTACATTCAGGCGCAGGCCATAGACTCTGGTTGCTTGTCCAGCCACGGCCGCCACCAACGTGTTATCGCCAGCCACAGCTGTGTTGATGCGGGTTGCGACAGGGTCAGCAGGGCTTCCCTTGAAGTTCTGCGCGCCCATTTCAGTACATCCCCAGGATGCCGGTGGCCGTGGTGCCCGTTGCCAGCACGCGCGATACGCCGCACAGCACGATCTGGCCAGCAGCCAGACCAGTGAGCGTCGCCGTGCCGCCGCCAGTCAGGTTCACAGCAACGTTGCCGGCGCCAGTGATGAACAGGCGGCGCACGGTGTGGCCCGTCGAGTTGGCGGGAAGATCCACTGAATCGCTCGGTGTGATGGCGAAGCTGTCGTAAGTTCCCTGTGTGGGCGCGTTTTTGCCGACTGTGCGCGGCGCCGTAGTGAACATCGTCATCTCAAACTCCTATGAAAAAAGGGCCGGGCACGCGGCCAGGCCCTTTTGGGTTCCGTCTTGAGCTCGCTTATTCAGCGGCGGGCGCGTCCGATGCTTTCGCCGATTCGCTCATGGTCTTGGCGGGATCGGACTTGGTCTTGGCGCTTTTCGCTTTTTCAGCGGCTGGCGCATCCTTGGCTACAAACCAGTCCTGATCGGTGATTTCGTAACCATCAGCCCACTCGAACTCCTCGCCGACCTCGCGGATGGCTTGGCCGTCGTAGCCGCGTGCGGTTGCAATGACTTGCATCTGTACTCCTTACACGTCCACGGTGAAGCCGGAGGGGTAGCCCACGTTGCGCTGGGCATCCAGGGTGATGAAAGCCATCACGGAGCCAGTGGTGGGGGCGGTGCCGGTGACGGTGTAGCGCAAGCCTACGTAGCGCTTGTAGTCGTCAGAAGGCAGCAACACTCGGACTGCATTAGAGCCAGCGGTCAGCGCGGCCAGGGCGATGGTCTTGCTGAAGTGCACCACCGGTGCAGAGTTCAGCGCAGCCACGCTGTCAGATTCCAGGGTGATGGTCAGGCTAGTCAGGTTGTTGAACGCCTGAATCACCTGAACCACCAGCCATGTTTCGGGGCCGGAGATGCCTTCGTCCTTGATTGCGGGAGTGCCGCCAGGCTGGCGCGCGTCCAACACGTTGGTGGACACGGCCGTGGCAGTCACAGCCTGGGCGGTGCGGGTGCCATCTGCAGCGACCGCGCCGGAGAAGATGGTGTTGAGGTCTTGCATCATGTGCTGTTCTCCTTTAGACCACGCGGGCCTCGGTGGTCAGGATCTGGTCGCAGGTGCGGACGGGGGTGCCGAGGAAGTTCAGTTCCTGCACTTCGATGCCAACGTCACCGAACTGCTTCACCGCTTCCTTGATGTTCAGGGCGTTCTGGCTCTTGTTCAGCGCCTGGATCGCCAGCATTTCCTTCACGGTGCGGTTGGCGTAGAAAACGGCCTTGCCCATGCCGCGATGGGGGATGCGGGCGCCGGCGCGAATCATCAGCTTCACCAAGTCAGCTGCGCCGGTCTCACTCACCAGATTGGCGACGTTGATGTTGGCGATGCGAACCACATAGCGCCAATCTTTGACGTGCAGACCGCACTTCCACTTCCACAGATCCGCATAGGCGCGGAAGCGGCGTTGGTTATCGTCAAAGGCATCGATCACGCCCAAGTCTTCATGGGTCAGACCTGCTTGCATGCCCTTGGGGTAGATGCCGGTAACGGTGTCGCTGCCCCAGACCACCAACCAGATGGAGGTGTTGTTGCTGCCAGTACCGCCTGCGTCGATGACGTTGTTGGCCAACTGGCTGTTGGCGGTGTTGACCGTGTTGTAGCGCGGCGCCAGGCCATTGAAGCGCTCGGGATTCAGCGATGCATTGCCGTAGAACAGCGTGCTTGCCATGGTCTGGTTCATGCCCTCAACGTGGGCACGAGCTTCGCTCAGGCGGAAGGCCGCGCTGTTCCCGTTCAGATTCGCTTCATCGGCGTCCACCTCGGAGCGGTCTTCCAGCATGCCGCAGGCGTCAATGATTTGCGCGCGCTGGCTTTTGGTGGGAGGAACGCCCTGGTAGAAGGAGCGCCAGATAGGAGTGGGCAGTCCAGTACGGATGGCCGCCTTGTGGCCGGTGGGCAGGTTGCCCTCCATCCAAGGCATGTCCAACAGGATTTCGTTGGTCTGCGTCAGCAGCTCAGCCACCGCGGCGATGTTGCCTTTGGGGTCTGTCGCTTGCGCGATGTCCAGCAAGGTCACCTTGCCGTTGAGGCCGAGAGTAGCCATGTTTGCTTTCCTTTATTGAGAAGTGGTGCTGGGGTACAGACGGCTGGCAAGATCGCCCTTGGGCTTCGCGCCACGCGCAGCGGAGACAAAGCTGTCTTCGCTGATGGCCTTCCCCGTCCGGAAGAACATGCGGATGACCTCGGGGTGATTGCCGAGGCCGGATTCAGTCAGGAGTTGCTTCAGCTCAGGCGTGGCGAACGTGTCCATGGCCTTGCGGGCGATTGCCAAGTTCTGGCTCAGGTTCTCGCCGCCGAACTCCTTGTCAGCCTGGGATTGCGCTGTCCACTCGGCATTGGCAGCCTTGAGTATCTCGGCTTGGCGCGCTTGGCCGTCTTGGGCCTGCTTCGCGCCCAGGTCAGCCAGCTTCTGGGCTTGGTCCTGGGTCAGGTTCAGTTCTTTGGCCAAGCCCTTGAATGCGTCGGCCGCCTCGCCTTCCAGCTTGACGCCGTCGGGCAGCGTGAAATCCTTGTATGCCTCGGGCGCGCCTTCTGGTTTGTCGGCCGCCTTTGCGGGCTGCTTCTCGGCAGCTTCGGCATTCGTCGCGCCATCATTGGTCGCGTCCGCTTCGGCAGTCATGAGCGTGGTGGCCGCGGCTGCATCAGCCTGAGCAGACTCACCAGCTGCCGAAGACTCTGAAGCGCCGCCACCACCGTCGGCACCTTCAGTTGCCGGAGCCATCAAGCGGTGCAAGCGCATCAGACGTTGGATCTTGCTCATTCCTCTTTGCCTTCCTTGAGCATCTGCTCGTAGTTCGCCATTCCGGCCGCCTGGATCTGAGCCAGCAGGTACAAGCCCTCGTTGCGGCGGCCTTCGTTGAAGGACATGACCGCCAGTGACTCGCTGAAAGAAGACCGCCAGACGCCAGCTCTATCCAGCATCCCGTGCACGATCCTTCGTCCCTGCTTGCTCTTCATCAGCCAAATGAAGTCGTCTCGCTCAGTGAGCGCATCCCGTTTCTTCTTCTCCTGAGTACGCGCTTCGTCGTCCTCGTGGCCTTGAAAGTCATGCGGGTCGTGCTCACTCATGGAGGTGGACTTTCCCGGGGCGCGGCTTGCGTATGGCGACCCTTACAAGCCCTGTGCCGTTGCCACGGCGGACGCGATATCGGTCAGCGCGTTGCTGCCGGCGGTGGGCGTCGCGCCAAGCTTGTTGGCTGTGTCGGCAGCTGAATTCATCATTGCGGCCTGCTGAGCAGCCTGCTGTTGCTGGGCGCGCTGCTTGCGGATGAGTGCAACTTGGTCGTCCGGGACGATCAGCGTCGGCTCCACGCCCAGCATGTCGCTGTACACATCAGCCCATTCATCGGCGTCGAACTTGTCAAGCACTTCTGGCTTGATGGCGGCAATCGCGCCGAGATTGCCCACAAAACGGTCAACCGAGTTCGTGCCCACGGCGCGCTGGGCCTGGGCCAGGACAGAGATGAACTCGACTTGCAGATCAACTCCCTGTAGTTCTTCAGGTGGGGGCGGCAGGATGCCGGCGCGCACCATGTACTCAAAGGTCATCTCAATGAGCGGGTTCAGCTCTTCGTTGTGCAGGCGCTCCACCGTTGGGCCAAGCATCAACAGCTTCTCTTCGTGCCGCTCCGCAATCTCCGTGGCCGTCATGCCCGTGTGGTCGATGTTGGACAGCATCAGGAACAGGTCGGCAAAGAACCCGCCTCGAATGCGGCCGCGCACCTCTTCCATATCTTCGGCCAAATGCTGCAGGTTCAGGTTCACCTCAAAGGCGCTGCGCACGCCAGCCTGCGCTGACTGGGCGTCGTAGTAGGAAATGCCGCCAGGCATGAAGTCCTGCTCGCGGTTCTTCATGGAGGTTGGCACCTGCAGTGGCGGCTTGGTCTGGTAGTCGATACCCTGGCCTTTGCGTAGTTGCTGGTGCTGCAGCTGCTTCACATCGCCCAATACCTCCATGCCCGGGCTATTGCCGTATATGTCGCCGCCAGAAGTGGCCCAGCGCGACACCAAGGCAGGGAACTGCTTGAAGCCAGATTCGCGTAGCACCTGCTTATCGGACTGCCCCACCTCGTAATAGACCGACTTCCAGGCCATATTGCGGGCGTCGCGCTTGCTGGGGTCACGGTCGCTGCGCGGCTCGATGGCGTGGGCCACCTGGATCCACGTCCCAAGGCTGTTCTGGTGATACAGGCTTTGCACCTGCTGGCTGCAGCGATCAATGCCAAACTCGGCCACCAGCTCGGCAACGGTCTTTTCAAACCGTCGGTACAACGTGTTGACGTTGCCCTTGTAGTCCGTGGCTATGCAGTACTCGCCAGCGGTCAAAGGGTAGTGGTGAATGATGCTGTCGTAGTCGGACAGCACGATCTTGGCCGCTGTCCCGAAAGTCCCCAGCTCTTCATAAGTGGTGTGCAGCGCGCGGTAGGTGTTGGACTTGGCGAACACCATGGCCATCAGGCGCGTGACGTCAGCCAGCCATACCTTGACGGGCGCGCTTTGGTTCAACTCCGGATCAGGTGTGGCAAGACGGAACCATGGCCTGGCCGGGCTCGTCATGCCAGACATCATCCCTGCAGCCAGGGTGCGCAGAGCGCGTGTCCCGGTGGAGTCGATGATGTTGTTGTGGCGCGGCTCGCCTCTGTTGCGGTCGGTGATGAAGAACCGACCAGAGCGCGGCAGCAGAAACTTGCTCAACTGCTCCCAGTGAGGAACCCAACTGGCGCGCTCGGTCTCCATCTCGGTCCAGCGCTGATCGTAGGTCCGGATCTTCTCCATCACTGGCCCAGCAGAGTGTTGCGACCCAGGGTCAGGCTGTTCGGATCAATGCCCGCCGGTCCGGTGAGCATGGTGCTGCCCTGGCCACTGGCGGCTGCTTCACGATTGGATGCACCGAGCGCGGCAGTGTCTGGAGTCTTGGCGTTCGCGGCGTTGGTTGCCTCTTCTGCCTGCAGAGCTGTCTTCTGTGCGGCCTGCTTGGCCTGGTCAGCTGCTTGATTCTGGCTCTTACGGCTCTGCTCACCCTGATAGATGGATGTGGCCGCGCCGGCCAAAGCACCAGCAGCGAGAAGAGTGGTTGGTTCGCACATGAGCATGCCCCTGAAATGAGGGGATGCTCATTGCCTGTGCGATGCCTATGGCGACCCAATCAGGCGTAGGGGTCGTACTCTCTGCGCGTTTCTCTTCCCCCTCCATCCTCGCGGCGCAGCTTCTTGGACACTGGAAACGCGAATGACAGCACCAGAGCGTCGGCTCGGTTTGGTGATGGCAAGCCGCGCTTCTTCATGTCCTGCTTGCTCTCGATCTGGATCTTCCCATCCAGGCGTGCAACCGTCTCTGGCCCGATCAGGTCTTGATAGAGCACATCGTCCTTGGGGATCGCCCCACCAGACTTCAGCCAGTCGCGCGCCAGCTTCCACATCTCGGCGCGCTTGTTCAGGCAGCCGGGGTCTGAGGACGCGCCAGCGAACCAAACCAGATGCCAGTCGCGGCCCAGCACCTGCCCGGCGCTCACAATACCCGTGCCATAACCAGCATCTATGAATACGGCGTCTGCTCCATGCTCATCCTCCAAGTTGGCGATGATGTTGGCCACGGCCACATCGTTGTCGTTCTTCGGGATGGTGCGCAGGATCTTGAAGGCCAGGCCCTGACGCATGCCAATCACCAACTCATCGTCGCCCTCCCAAGCTGGATCGACCGTCAGGATCTTCGGCGCGAAGCTGTATTGCTCCTCACGCAGAACGCGGCCATGGGCTGCATCCACGTCCTCAGTGCTGATGAATTGTTTCATCGAGGCGGACGGGAACATTCCGCGCACACGCACCTTCACGATATCCGAGTCTTCGCCGTAGGTGTCAACCAACTCCTGTAGGTAGGCCTTGTTCGTCCCTTCCACTGTGCGGCTGTCGATCTGGTGCGTCTTCCACAGGTGCCTGTACTTTCGGAAGCACTCGCGGAACCGGCCCGTATTACGAGTGGGGTTCCCAAAGGCGAGCCAGATGATTTCAGTTCTCTCGTCGGTCAGCGCGCCCTCTGCCACTTCCCAGACCTTATCCGCGATGTTGGATGCCTCGTCAAATATCAGGACGATGCGCTTCCCCTGGTTGTGCAGGCCCGCGAACGCCTCGGTGTTGTTCTCGCTCCAGGGCGTGGCATCGGCGCGCCAGCTCTTGTCGTGCCCCTCATCAGTGGAGTACATGGACATGGCCGGCACAGACCACCATTCCGCATTGAACGCCATGCGCGCCCACTTCCCCACCTCGGGCCAAGTCTTGGTACGCAGCTGGGTCTCGGTATTGGCCGTGACGACGGCGCGGCAGTCATCACAGGTGGACATGGCCCAGTTCAGGAGCATGCTGATCTCTGCTGACTTGCCGATACCGTGACCGGACGCGACAGCAATCCGCAGAGGGGTGAAGCGCGTCTCCGGGTTCTCCAGGTGCTCCTTGATCTGCGTCATCACTTTGACTTGCCAGCCGCGCGGCCCGTCAGCGTCCATCAGCTCTCCCTCACCCCAGGGGAACATGTCGCGCGCGAATCCTTCTGGGTCGTGGGCGTAGGCAGCTACAGCGTCGATGTCTTCAGGCGTCACGCGTCACCCTCTTCTCCCGGTTCATCCGCACGCGCTCAGCAATACCTATTGAGCCACTGTGCTCGATCTGCTGCTTGTCGCCCCAGCGCTTGGGGTTGAACTTTGCCAGAAGCTGCAGGCGCGTGTAGATCTGCAGCTTGCGGTGCTCGATCATGTCGCCCTCGGTGATCTCCAAGCCTGTCGCCTTGCTCACGCTCTTCGTGCCGATCTGCGGCGTGTCGGCGATCTGTTTGCACTCCCAGGCCAAGAAGTCCTCCCCTTGTTCACGCGCGCGCGCGATTGCGGCTGCAAACTCTTTATCCTCCTTCTCCCACGTCCTGACAGTGCGGGGCTCGGGAAAACCCTCCTCTCTGCAGATGACCGTCATAGGCGTGCCTGCCATCAGCCCATCGAGGATCTTCTCCGCAATTTCAGGCGTGCGGATTGTCTGCCTGCCGGGCGGCCGCTTTTCCTTCACCAGCTTCGGCGCTGCCTTCTTCTTCGCTGCTGTCACTTCGCACCCCCGATCTTCCTATAACCCACTGGTCGTTGACTCCTTCGCTCGCCCCGGAATATCCGGGCTGCGTACTGGTGGCTGATTTCGAACTTCTCGGCCAGTCGCTTGCACCCCCAACCGTCCACATCCCGCAACTGCCAGAACAGTTCCAAGTCGCGGTCTGTGAGTTTGGCCCGGTGGTGGCTCTCCCCCACACGGGCGCCGCGCTCATTCACTCCGATCATTCTGTCCATCGAAGGCCTCCTCTCTGAAGTATTCGGGGTAACGAAGGCGCGCCCGTCGGTTCACTTCCTCGATGGCGCGTTGCCTTGCCAGCGGGTCTACATCAGATACCGGGGTTTGCGCCGCACGCATCAGGGCCGCGGACACCCCCGGAGGAAGGAGTGACGTTGATGTGACGTTCATGCGCGATCCTTCTTCAGCTGCCTTGTCTTGGCCCGGTAGGTGTTTCGGATCTCGAGCAATTCATCGATCGAGAACTTGCGCGGCTCGTTGTCGCACTCCAGGGCCTGGACCCTGGCCAGACCGATGCGTGCAATTAGGCCAATGCGGTAGTCAACAGCATTGCCGGCGAGGTACTGGTTGTCGTGCTTGCTCTGGGCGTGGCAGTTGTCCTCGTTGAACCTGAGGTGCGACGCGGCGCCCGTGCTGCGGTAGTGGCCGGCGTCTACCTGGTTGCCAGACCAGTCCAGCGCGCGGCCGGAGCTAATGCATGGATGGCCGGCCTGGCGGTCACGCTCCCGGATGAATTCGTTGAAGGCTTGTTGGGCCTCCTTCATCCAGTCGCTTCGGGTCTTGAGCGCTTCCTTCCGCTTGGCGTCCTCCTGGCGGATGATCCGGGCGGCAGACTGAGCAAGCTTCTTTGCCTTCCTGCGTGCCTTCTCGGCCCGGGAGTCGGCGTAAGGGGTGATGCATTCCTTGTGGATGCGGTCGCCTTCTGTCAGCTTGCGCTTGCATTGAGGGCAGTTTTTGCGCATCAGCATGAGACCATTCCTCCCGAGACATAGATCTGGGCCACATGCCGCGTAATACTCCAAAAAGAATATGCAGATTCAGGACTGGATGCCTTCGCTTGCGTACCGCAGCCCTCGCATACCCACAGGCCATCAACAAATTTGAGGCGCGGCTTCAGCCATGCGCGCTTCATAGCTTCATGCCTAACTCTCTCTTCATCGGAGAGCCACTGGAAATTCGCTGATTTCATTGATCGCCCTCCCATGCTTTGAACTGCACGCCATGCTCCGCGCCGAAGGCTTCCATCAGCGTCTGCAGCTCAGACATTTCGGCCTTCGTCATCTTGGAAGTGCGCTGGCCGCAGACCACGAACCCGCCATCCAGGCCAGGCACAGCCTTCTGCTTCTTGAGCGTGGCGCTGAAAACGTCCTTCCACTCTTCGGTGGTGAGCTTCTGGCCGTACCAGTCGACCTGCTGGCTGACATCGGTCAGGAGTGACCACAGTCGGCGGTTCTGGGCATCGCTACGCTTCTCAGGCCGGATCTCCAGCGTGAGGCGGTGGCCGGCCATGAGCATGGCCTTGGCATTGGTCCATGCATGCATCAGGGCGCGGTGGGCTTGGACAGGCTCCCATAGGCTCAACGAGAGTCGGTCCATCACCCCACCCTCCCCTGCACAGCAGCCTGCACCTTCCCTGCTGCAATGGCTGCGTCCTCGTCTGAGTGGTCGCGCTCGTTGTCGGGGTCAAGTGAGGCGTAGAAGGCGGCGTCAAGCTTTTGCACAACTTTGCCAGGCCCATCGGCGGCTGTGATTCGAGCCCTGTTCACGTACGCGCTTGGGACATACGTTTCGATCATCCTCTGCTTCTCAGCCTCAAGTTCTTCAATGACCTCAGCCCGAAATCTGGCCTTGGATTCCATGTGCTCAAAATTTATTTGAGATTGCAATAGAGCCATTTCCAGCTCCTGCACGCGGGCATGCAAGCGGCGCAGTTCGGCGGCTGCCTTCTCGTGCACTGGCACTCCGTCATGCCAGCGATGGCTGGATTTCTTCATGCTCTCGAAGAACTCCGCCAGCCTCAGCGCCTCTGGTTGTTGTGCCTGGTTCATGCCGCCTCCGCTATCAAAATTGCACCGATAAGCAGCCAAACAGCAATTGCGAGCAGCCACCAGTTGCGAGCCATGCGGGAGTCGCGCTGCTCGGGTGTCATCTGGCACCAGTCGCAAACTTCCTCTCCATCGCGATCAACTGGATCCCAGCATTCTTTGCAAGGGTTTTTCATGCTGCCTCCTTCGATTTGATGAAGCTCACCCTCTTCTGGGCGGTTGCTTCGTCTACTGGCTTGTGACGGTCGCAAGCTGGGGCGTTTGCGCTCAGCGTGTGACCCTTGGTTTTCTTCTCGCACTGGGCAAAGCCCATCCGGACCATGGCTGGTGATGTGTCTTTGGGATGCCAGTGCTGGCAGGTGATGCAGGTGGTCATCAGTACGCCTCCGGAGGGCTGTACAGCACCAGGGGCTCATCGCCGAGCGCGGCGACAAACTGCTGGCTGTCCTTGTCGAACCACAGGCCAATGGAACCCTCCCATTCGCCGTTGCGCTGCTTGTCGCAGATCAGCAGGCAGTCAGGCTCCTTGAAGTTCTCCTCGTCCGTCAGCAGGCCATCGTCGCGTTTACGCTCCTTGGGTTTGTTGCGCCAGACAGCCACCACGTTGTCCACCTGGTCGGACACGGCGCCGGAGCCCTTCATGTCGTACTTGGTGGGCTTGTGATCCTCGGAAGAAGGCTTTTTGATGTGGTGCACCAGATGGATGTGGATCTGGTGATCGCGGGCAATGGCTGTGAGCTCGTCCACAAACAGCTTCTGGCCGTTGTAGTCATCCTCGCCAGCCACGCACTTCATCAGGCTGTCCACCACGAAGTGAGTCACCTTCAGCTCTTTGGCCGCGAAGCGGATGACCGCGCAGACCTGTTTAGCCGTCACGGTGCCCTGCTGGTCATACAGCCAGAGCTTGTCGTTCGTCCATTCCTTGAACTGCTCGTAGGTGTCAACCAGGATCTTCAAGCCTTCTTCGCTGCCTGCATAAGCTGGGTGAGCTGGGTTGGTGCCAGACCATTGGCGGCCCATGCGCTCGAGCGTCTTGATGGGCTTCATTTCGAACGAAGCGATTGCCACGCGCTCGCCTTGGCCGCACAGCGACAAGGCCACTTGCCCAGTCACCAAAGACTTCCCGTTGCCATTGGCACCACCCCACAGAGTCACTTCGCCAGGACGGAACTGCAGCAGGCCCATGGTCTTGCGCCAGGGCATGAATGCCTGGGGTGTGCGTACCGGGTTCTTGATGCGATCGATCAACTCCTGAACCCAGACCGCAGCCTCACGCACCTTCTGCTGGGCGTCGGTCTCCTGCTCGTACAGAGCAAAATCGATGTCATCAGGCACGAATACGTTTGCCATTGCCGCCCTCTTCTTTCTTGAAAACCCAGACTTCATTACCCATGGAACAGGCCAGCACACTCGGGCCAGCCCTGCGGATAGCGGCAAACAAGCGCTTTGCGCGCTCTTCGCCTCGAAGGCACATCAGGCTCACGGGCAAGCCCACAGCAAAGCGGAAGTCCAGCTGCTCCAGCGCGTCAGCGGCTTCGATCAGAACCGTGGGCAGGGGGTCGTTGGCCAGCCCATGCCAGTTGCGTGCGTTCCACGCCTCCATGGGACATTCGGTGTCGGACACGAAGACAGCAGAGCTGGGGGCATAGCCACAGCGGCGCATGTCGAGGATTGGTTGGTGGCCGCGCATCAGACGAACCTCCCGATGGTTGACTGCCCTGCAGATGGCGGCTGGAATCGCGGCGCATCGCGACGCTGGTTTCGCACCCAGTTGCGCCATGTCGCCTTCCAGTCGGCCTTGCGCCCATCCTTCCCCGGCTTGGCAATCCAGTAATCGCGGAACGAATCCGCAACCGAGATCACATCCAGGTCTGGCCTTTCGCTTTGAGCCCAGGTTTTCCAGTCATCAGGCAAAGCCCATTCGGCGCTCAGCGACGTGCCGCGTGGCGACTTCGCAGAAGGAGCATCAATATCCTGTTCCTGTTCCTGTTCCTGTTCCTGGCTTGCATGGGGCTTCGAAGGGGCTTCGAAGGGGCTTGCGTTTTCACTCAGTTTCGGCAGGTGAAACGCTACTGAATACATAGCAAAGAATGCTTGCTTCAATTGCTCGCAGCTGATGTTTTGCCACTCGCGCTCAACGCCCTTGCAGCGCTTGTCGGCCGCCGCCAGAGACTCACCGATCTGGAATGCAGCCATGCGGTGCACAAAAACGGTCTCGGAAGCCTCGTCATAGGTGCAATATTTGGCTTCGATGAGGCTTGCAAGGGCCTTCGAAGCCCCTTCCATGCCCAATCCGGTTTCATGCGCCATGTACAGAACTGGGCAATGAAAAACGCCGATCATGTTGGCGTGAGGGCAGGTCATCAGATACAGCGCCAAGACCTGCGCAGCAGCATTCCCGCGCAGAGACTTCCCTGTTTCACCGATCCAGAATTTTGGAGACACAACACCGTAGTCACGCATGTTCTGACTCCTGTTCGCGCAGAGCTGCTACCAAATCCAGCAGCCGATACATGCGCCGCATGAAGTGATAGGCCCGGTCGCGCTGCCCAGCTTGCATTGCCTTGATTTCGAGATCACCGGCACGCCGCGCCAACGAGAGCAAACGCCCTTCTTTGTCGCTGTGCGCTTTTCCGTTACGCAAAAGTTCATAGAAGGCCATCAGCGCCTCCGAAATGGCAAAACCCGGCCCTGCTGCTGCTTGATGCGGTAGCGCTCTTCCAGGAGTTGTTGGGCCAGCTGTGTCGCGGCCTGATCTGGGGTCAGCCCATGCGCGCTGGCATAGGCCTCGAGTGCAGCGGCTTCCGGACCAGAGAGGTCCAGGGGCTGCCCTGTGTTGGGTGGAGCTGGCACTGTGTTTCATTCCGCGTTACGCAACCGTTGCTGAAATGACGCGCCTGCGTCACGAGTTTGTCGCTCGCATTTCTGTAGCACCAGCCGCAGAATTGGAGCCATGAAAACGCGCCAAACCCTCCATCACCAGATGACGCAGGAACACAGATTTCTGCATGCCGTTGAACTCGGCCATGGCCTCGGCCAACCTGTCCTCTGCATCGTTCAGGGACAAGTTCACACGGTTCTTGCGAATGTGGGCGGGGTCGGCGTACATGGCTCAGGCCTCTTGGGTAGTTGTTGTTGGGGAAACGGGGGTGGGATGCTGCATGCGCCAAAGGGCCGCCTGAACGCGATCGACGATGCGGGCTGGCAGAACTTCAGGCCACTGGTTGACAGCCTGGTAGCTCACGCCAATTGCTTTGGCAGCAGCCGGGATGGAGCCGCCCAGTTGTTGAATTGCTTCAGCTTTGTTCATATGCGGATTGAATCATGATTCATGTCGGAATGCAATCACTATTCATCCATGTTCAAGCATATTTCAAGCATGATTGAATACAGCGAGCGCCTGAAAGCGGCAATGGATGCTCGGTCCACTTCCGTATCCCAATTGGCCAATGGCATGGGAGTCAGTTACCAAGCCGTCAAGCGCGTGCTAGACGGCCTATCGAAGGCTTTCTCCGCGGCCAACAACGCCAGGGCCGCCGCCTATCTTCTCGTCAGCCCAGATTGGCTTGCCACCGGTGAAGGTGACATGCAAGTCGACAACATGAAGAAACCCATCGAGTTGGAGAACAATCCAGACTTCCCAGCAGTCCGTAGAGTGAAATTCAAGTTGTCTGCGGGCGCGACAGGCTTCGGCGTGGACTACTCCGACAGCCTTGGGCCTCCCATCAACTTTCCCCGGCAGTGGTATGAGCAGCGTGGTTTCAAGCCCGAAAAGCTATTTGCCACCTCTGTCAGCAATGGAAGTATGGAGCCCGGCCTCTATGACGGAGACACCGTGATAGTCAACACTGCACAGTCAGACCCAAAGGATGGCTACGTGTTCGCCGTGAACTACGAGGGTGAGCTTGTGGTGAAGCGCCTGGTGCGCGATGATGGGCAATGGTGGCTTTCTTCGGACAACCCTGATCAAAGGCGCTATCCACGAAAGGTATGTCACGAGGGGGTCGTTCTCATCGGCGAGGTCGTTCACAAGCAGAGCGAGAGAATATGAGCAGCACCACCAATGATGACATTCATGCACAGGCTTTGAAAGACCTCGAGGCGATGGGTATTGAGGCCGACAATGCAGAGACCAGAAAGAATATCGCGGCCATTCGCCAGGTCGCTGAGCGCTTCCAGGTTCGTCTAGACAGTGATGGGGCCGATCAAGCGAAGCGTGCAGCAGACATTTGCGCAGGGATCCTCGAGCAACAGAAAATTTTGGTCGAAGCTCAGCGGATCGGGAATCAGCACCTTTCCAGCATCAAGATGCATTGCATGGTGCTAGTTCTGCTACTCATCGCGGCCTTGATCCGGTTCTGGTAACTCCGCCCTGCCTATGGAAAACCCGCTACGGCGGGTTTTTTTGCGCCTGTTCTCAGAGGCGGGAATGAATAAAAATTCACTTTTGCTTGAATCATGATTGACACGTTGAAGTGAATCATGATTCAATACACCCATCGCAGCACAAAGCAGTAACGCAAAAGTGCAGCGATCTGGGGAACGGTGATCGGACCAGCCCCGCCGCGGGTAGGCGCGGATTCAAAACCTGCCGGTGCGAAGGCTAGTAGCGCTCTGCCCCTGGATGGGATCAGGCATCGCGAACGAGATAAGGCGCCGCATGTATGCCGGACTGGAGCCGGCAGCAGGCGAGCTACCAAGGCACCGCGAACCAGACCCTGGGTCAAAAGTACGGGGTTGAGGCGAAGGCGCGCCAAGAAAAGCAACGAGCCACGCCGGTTGGAATGCCGGCAAAAACCAGAGCCTTGCGCGCAGGGCTGCGGTTTTTCTAAGGAGTAGCAATGCTAGATCACGGAGTACTGAATGTTCCGCTGTCCAAGCGCGGGAATATTGACAACCAGATTGACCGCTACAAGCGTGAGAAGGCGTCCGCGAAGCGCAATGAACTCGAAGCGCGGAAGGCCGAATTCGACGCCAATAAGACCAAGGCTTTGGCCCTGATTGCCCAGCTATCTGACGAGCGCGCTAAGGAGCTAATGACGAAGCACAAGTTGACCCGCAAGCAACTTGATGCGGAACTCAAGTTCATCGCCAGAACGAACCCAGCCGCATTACTGAGGCGGGGCATCTAAGCCCCAAATGCTCTACGTCAGAGAGAGCACCATTCGCCCGCCTGAGCGGTCAATCAGGACGCTGGAACCGGTCTCTCCGGACTACGCCAGCCGCCGCGCACGCCTGCAGGAAGCAGGTATCGATAGCCAAGGACGCGCGGCAATCAAACCAGAGCGCCTTGAACCAGGGCGCTGCGGTTTGAACAACAGGAGAACAGCATGTCTGCGAGAACCATCCAGAACTTTTCGAAGGTAGAGATCAAGGCCTCCAGGAAATGGAAAGACCCTGAAACAGGACGTCTCAGGCAGCAGTCAAAGACCTTCATGCAGACCATCAACCCATTCAACAAAAACTCCAAGGGATTGGTAAAAAGCCGTGAAGAAATCCTTGTTGAATTGCATCGCGAACGTGATGAGTGGCTGAATTCATAAGGAGATTTCGAAATGTGAGCTATCGCCAGCATGCGGCCTGCATGTGCCTTCCCCCGCAGGGCTAAGCGGGGCCAAAACAAAAGCGTCTTCACCAGAGGGCGCTTTTCTTTTTTCACAAGGAGCAAACCAATGTTGAACATCAATGAAGAAGATCTGAAAGCGGCCATCGTTGAAAAAGCGGCAGATGACCTGATCAACGACGAACACCTGACAAGTCTGGTCGCAAAAGAAGTCAAGGCTCGCGTTGACAAGATCTTCGTTGATCGCGCTGAGGCGCAGATCTCCCTGGCAATCGATGACGCAATCAAGACGGGCTTTGAACGCGAGTTTCAGCGGACCAGCAGCTGGGGTGAACCCACTGGGCCAAAGACAAGCATCCGCGCCGAACTGGAAAAGATGGTGGGCGGTTACTGGAACACAAAGGTGGACAAGTACGGAAAGCCCATTGACGGTTACGGCGAAAAGATGACGCGCGCCGAATACCTGATGACCCAAATTTGCGCAGGGGACTTCAGCGAAGCCATGAAGCAGAGCGCTCTCAATGTGACAGGCGCGCTCAAGGATGGCCTGCGCAATCAGCTTGCAGCTCATATGGACGAGATGCTGAACAGCCTTTTCCATGTCAAGAGCCTTCAAGACCAAGGCAAGGTCAATAAGCCCTACTGACATTCGCCACCCCTGGCCGCCGCGCCAGTGCCATCCGGCGTGACCACTCAAGCAGGTACGGCAGCACAGGAATTCGCCTGAGCTGCCGGCAATTGAGAACTCGGCGCATCCGCGTCGTGGCGACAGTGGTCACACCAGATGGCGCGGCAATTTCTTTAACCCTTGCGCATATGTAGAGCTGGACCCTCATCCGGCGAACCGCTGCGCCATCCCCTACTCCCCCTCACGCCGCCGTGAGCTTGCCACCTTCGGGTGGCTTTTTTATTCCCCTGGCTCGCTCACGCGGGCCTTTCTTGTTTCTGAAACCAGGAGACTCCATGTCCAACACCATCACTCTGATCACCAAGCAGCGCGTCAAAGACTGGCAAGCATGCGAGTCCGGCTATCGCTGGTTCCTGGAGAACTACAAGCCCGAGCCAAGTGCTGAGTTTGTCCCTCTCTACCAGCACTTGGTGAGCGACAAGCGCGGTGATGATGCCGACTGGCTGATGGGAAAACTGTTTGACGAAATCGAGGACGCGGCTTTGCGGGTCAAGCTGGTGACGCAGATTGCTGGTGCCGACGCGAAACTCATTGCGGAACAGCATGCAGCCGGCGCGCTCGGTGTGACGACTGAGGATGAGGCCAACGCAGCGACCACCGGCGAAGGGGCCAACGCAGCGACCACCGGCGAAGGGGCCAACGCAGCGACCACCGGCTACAGGGCCAACGCAG
>NZ_JBKFBC010000021.1:0-14519 GCF_053345995.1 Comamonas sp. C24C
CGAAGCCCCAGATCTCCTGCACGCCCAGCCAGATGCAGACGGCCTTGAGCTCCGCCACCAGCAACGCGGCCATGAAGGCGCCCGGTATGCTGCCCATGCCGCCGACCACCACCACCACAAACGCGGCGCCAATGGTGAGCATGTCCATCTCGAGGCTCGCGGGCTCGCGTGGCAGCTGCAGCGCGCCGCCCAGGCCTGCCAGCAGCGTGCCCAGTGCGAAGACGGCGGTGAACAGCCAGGCCTGGTTGACGCCCAGGGCGCCCACCATTTCGCGGTCCTGCGTGGCGGCACGCACCAGGGTGCCAAAGCGGGTCCTGGTCAACAAAAGCGTCAGGCCCCAAAGTACACAGGGGCCGACCGCTATCAAGAAAAGATCGTAAGTGGGGAACTGGCGGCCCAGAATCTCCACCGAGCCTTCAAGCCCTGTGGCACGCGGGCCGAACAGTTCCTCGGGGCCCCACAGCCACAGCGCGGCATCCTTGATGACCAGTACCAGCGCAAACGTGGCCAGCAGCTGGAATAGCTCGGGCGCCTTGTAGATGCGACGCAGTAGCAGTGTCTCGGTCAGCGCCCCGAGTGCGCCACAGGCCAGCGGAGCCAGCAGCAACGCGGGCCAGAATCCGATATGGGGCGAGAGCCGGTCCACGCTGCTGTAGGCGATGAAGGCGCCCAGCATGTAGAACGAGCCGTGGGCGAAGTTGATGGTGCGGGTGACACCAAAGATCAGTGACAGCCCGACCGAAACCAGAAACAGCGACGATGCGCTGCCCAGTCCGTTGAGCAACTGGGCCAGCAGGCCGGATGCACTCATGCTGCGTAGCTCCTGAAGCTCGACATAGTGTGTTCAGAGATGAAAAAGCCACCTGCTGCAGTGCAGGTGGCCTGGCATTTTCGCCGAAGCGAAATCAGTTCGCTGTTGCGGGACGCAGCTTCTTCACTTCCTCGTCCGTGGGCTGGTAGTTCTTGCCGTCGGCATATCGGTAGTCGACCAGCACGCCGTGCCCCAGCTTCTCGTCATAGGCGGTCTTGCCGATGTAGGCTCCCATCGTGGACTGGTTGTCCTGTGCCCGGTAGGTGATGGGGCCGAAGGGCGTGGCGACTTCCAGGCCCTTGAAGGCCGCAATCAGTTTCTCGGTGTCGGGATCGCCCTTGGTCTTGCGCAGGCCCGCAGCAATCGACTGGATGGCGTTGTAGCCCACGATGGTTCCCAGGCGCGGGTAGTCCTTGAACCTGGCATGATAGGCCTTGAGGAAGGCTGCGTGCTCGGGGGTGTTGATGGAATACCAGGGGTAGCCGGTCGCGGTCCAGCCGATAGGCGCTTCCTTCTTGAGCGGGTCCAGGTACTCGGGCTCTGCCGTCAGCAGGCCCACGACTTCGCGGCCCTTGAACAGGCCGCGTGTATTGCCTTCGCGCACGAACTTGCCGAGGTCGGTGGCGAACAGCACATTGAAGATGGCATCAGGCTTGGCGTCAGCGAGCGCCTGCACGACGGAGCCGGCGTCGATCTTGCCCAGCGCAGGCGCCTGCTCAGCCACAAACTCGATGTCGGGCTGCCTGGCTTTCATCAGCGTCTTGAAGGTGGCAATCGCCGACTGCCCGTATTCGTAGTTGGGGTAGACGATGGCCCAGCGCTTCTTCTTGAGCTTGAGCGCTTCTTCCACCAGCATGGCGGTCTGCATATAGGTGGAGCCGCGCAGACGGTAGGTGTAGCGATTGCCGTCGGCCCAGACGATCTTGTCGGTCAGCGGCTCGGAGGCGAGGAAGAAGCGCTTTTTCTGCTTGGCATAGTCGGTCAGCGCCAGGCCCACATGCGAGAGAAAGCTGCCCGTGAGCACATCGATTTTCTCGCGCGTGTAGAGCTCTTCAGCGGCACGCACGGCATCGCCCGGCGTGGCATTGTCGTCGCGCACGATGAGCTGCAGCTTCTTGCCGGCAATGCCGCCTGCGGCATTGACCTGCTCCACTGCCAGCTCCATGCCCTTTTTGTAGGGCTCCAGAAACGCGGGCTGCGCCTTGTAGCTGTTGACTTCGCCAATCTTGATCACGCCCTGTGCCCAGGCGGGCAGGGCAGCCAGTGTCAGCAGGGGCAGGGACCAGCGCAGCTGCATTGTCATTCTCCTTGGTGCTAGGTGGGCGACCATGGTCCGAGGCACAGGGTCGCTGAAATAATTAATGCTCAATTTGAGCATTTATATAGACAAATAAAGCGCTTGTTCAAAGCGCGTGGGGACTGATCCTAGAGCAGCGTTTTCCCTGAGTCAATATGGGCGAGATAGTTTTCTGGCGATCGGGCGGTATCGGAGCGCTTCATTCTGCTTATCACTATTCGATCTCAAGACATTGATGGGTGATTCACCCGTTTCTGTGCAATTGCCGGACAATATAGGTCTTGTCCCGCTTGGCAACCGGCAGCCAACGCGCTAGCAGCCCTGACCTGCAGTGCCCCGCCACCGCCCAGCATTTGCCGCGCAGGTTTTCTGCTTAGAGTTTTTATTTCAGACGAATCATGAGTGCTTTTCTTGAAGAACGCGTGCTGTCCGTCCACCACTGGACCGACCGTCTTTTCTCCTTCACCACCACCCGCGACACATCGCTGCGCTTTTCCAACGGCCACTTCACCATGATCGGCCTGAAGGTGGATGGCAAGAACCTGCTGCGCGCCTACTCCATCGCCAGCCCCAACTATGAGGAGCATCTGGAGTTTCTGTCCATCAAGGTGCCCGAAGGCCCTTTGACTTCCAAGCTGCAGAACATCCAGGTGGGTGACACCATCATCGTGGGCAAGAAGCCCACAGGCACGCTGCTAATCGACTATCTGCTGCCCGGCAAGAATCTGTATCTGATCGGCACGGGCACGGGCCTGGCTCCCTGGCTGGCCGTGGCGCGCGACCCCGAGACCTATGAGCGTTTCGACAATGTGGTCGTCGTGCATGGCGTGCGTCAGGTGCAGGAATTGGCCTATCAGGAGCTGTTCGAGAAGGAATTGCCCGAGCATGAATTCCTCGGCGATATCGTCAAGGGCAAGCTGCATTACTACCCCACCGTGACACGCGAGCCCTTCCGCAACCAGGGCCGTATCTCGGCCCAGATCAACAACGGCACCTTCCCGCAGAATCTGGGTCTGCCCGATCTGAATCCCGAGACCGATCGCGTCATGCTGTGCGGCAGCCCCGCCATGCTGTCCGAGCTCAAGGAACTGCTGGAAAAGCGCGGCTTCAAGGAAGGCAACACCACTACGCCCGGCGACTTTGTCATCGAGCGCGCCTTCGTGGAAAAATAATTCCGGCTTGTCCCTGACAAAAGGCCTGCATTCGCAGGCCTTTTGCATTTGCGCTGAGGAGAAGATGGCGGAGAGTCCATGCTAGATGTTCTCCCCTGCGTTCTCGGGCAGGCGCTGCAAATCCATGGGTCTGGCGCTGGATGCCTTGCGCGCGACAAAAGGGACGGCCCACTGGACCCGGGACTTGCTGCAGGCCTTGGCCGTGGCGGCGGAGAACAGCAAAATGGCCGAGGTGAAGTAAAACCACATCAGCACCACCACCAGCGAGCCGGCGGCACCATAGGCCGAGACCACGGCGGCGGTGGACAGATACCAGGCCAGGGCCTGCTTGCCTATGGTGAACAGAGCGGCACCCGTCAGCGAGCCCAGCAGCAGGTATCTGGTGGCGGGCTTGATGCCGGCCCCCATGCGCATCAGGCCCCAGAACAGCAGCACCGCAATGCCGAAGGAAAGGCCCTCGTTGATCAGCCCCATCAGCGGACCCAGCGGCACAAGCTGCAGCTCGTCGTTGGCCCATTTGGTGATCATCTGGATGGCGGTTGAAAGCACCATGGACACCAGCAGCAAAAATCCCAGGCCCACGACATAGCTCAGTCCCCACAGCCGCGAGATGGCCATGCTCCACCATGGCTTGTTTTCCTGTGGGCGCGACTCTTCGCCCATGGACCAGAGCTTGTCCAGCGAAGCCTGCAGCTCCACAAACACGCCCGTGGCGCCCGAGAGCATCATCACCAGACCGAGCACGGACGCGAGCGAGCCCTGATTGGCGTTCTGGGCGCTGGCCAGCGCGCTCTTGACGACCTGTGCCGCGCGCTCTCCGACCACGCTCTGTATCTGGCTGATCAAGGTGCTTTCCACATAGCTGCGGTCCAGCCACCAGCCCAGCAGGCCCACGACGGCCAGCAGTAGCGGCGCCAGGCTCAGCATGCCGTAGAAAGACA
Source organism: Comamonas sp. C24C (assembly GCF_053345995.1). NCBI lineage: Bacteria > Pseudomonadati > Pseudomonadota > Betaproteobacteria > Burkholderiales > Comamonadaceae > Comamonas > Comamonas sp. C24C. The sequence continues at coordinate 4,222 of NZ_JBKFBC010000021.1, forward strand.
TGGCGGCGCTCATGCGTAGACCGTCGGCCTGCAGCCAGAGCTGTACGGAATCAATGAGCGGTTGCAGAGGCTGGGTGAGGCGTCGCAGCTTGTGCTGCCAGCCGGAGGTATCAAAAGCCATGTGTCGAATTCTGGTTGCGAAAACACGGAGGGCTTGTCAGCCTATGTCGGCTGGCATTGAGGATAGGCAAATATTTTGTAATTGCCGCCAGGGCTCTGGCAACTCTGCCATGGTGGCGAGCTTCAGCAGCTTCAGGTTCTCATCCTTTATCTGATGAGCGATGAATGCTCACTTTTTTGTAGATGAACTCAATTGCGTTGGCTTCCTTCAGGAGAGCGCATCGGGGTTTTCTCTAGTCAACTACGCTTGGCGGTCTTCTGTGTGTCGTAGTTCAATCCGGGTTTGCACCAGTCAAAGTGCAACTCTTTAACTACAAAAAACTATCCTGCTTCACGAAAGCTGGTGAGACGAGACACATTTCATGAAGACATCCTTCACCACCGCTTCTCCTGCAGATCGCGTGCTTTGCCCTGTCTTGCGCGAACGCATCATGACGGCGGACCAGGCCGCCGGCCTGATTCAATCCGGCATGACACTGGGCATGAGCGGCTTTACTCCCGCAGGTGCCCCCAAGGCTGTGCCACAGGCATTGGCACGCCGGATCGAAGCGCAGAACGCCAATGGCGGCAATTTCCGCATCAGCCTGTGGACGGGAGCTTCGACCTCGGCCGAGTTGGACGGAGCTCTGGCCAAGGTGCATGGCATCGAACGTCGTCTGCCCTATCAGTCGGACCCCACGGTGCGCAAGGAGATCAACGAGGGCCGCATGCAGTATGTGGACATCCACCTCTCGCATGTGGCGCAGCACGTGTGGTTCGGCTTCCTCGGTCATCTTGACGTGGCGGTGATCGAGGTGGCGGGTGTTTTGCCTGATGGTCGCCTGATTCCGTCGACCTCGGTGGGCAACAACAAGACCTGGCTGGAGCAAGCCGACAAGATCATTCTCGAAGTCAACAGCGCCCAGCCCGCCGAGCTGGAGGGCATGCACGATATCTACTACGGCGCCGCCGTGCCGCCCAGGCGCAAGCCCATTCCCATGGAGCATCCGTTCGATCGGATTGGCGAGCCCTATCTGCATTGCGATCCGAACAAAGTGATTGCCGTAGTGCCCACGGCGCAGCGCGACAGGCTGGCCGCATTCACGGCGCCCGATGAGGGCTCCATGCGCATTGCCGAGAACATCATCGACTTTCTGCAGCACGAGGTGAAAGCGGGCCGCCTGCCGCCCGAGTTGCTGCCGCTGCAGTCGGGCGTTGGCAATATCGCCAACGCCGTGCTGGCGGGGCTGAACAACGGCCCGTTCGACCATCTGAACGCCTATACCGAGGTGCTGCAGGACGGCATGCTCGACATGCTGGAGTCGGGCAAGCTCGATACCGCATCGACCACCTCGCTGGCGTTGAGCCCTGCGGCCATGGAGCGCTTTCTGGCCAATATCGACTATTACCGCCAGCGCATCATGCTGCGCCCGCAGGAGATATCGAACCACCCCGAGCTGATCCGCCGCATGGGCCTGATTTCGATGAACGCGCTGATCGAGGCCGATATGTACGGCAACGTCAACAGCACGCATGTCATGGGCTCGTCCATCATGAACGGCATTGGCGGCAGCGGCGACTTTGCGCGCAACGCCTATCTGTCCATCTTCATGACGCCATCCACGGCCAAGGACGGCAAGATCAGCTGCATCGTGCCCATGGTCTCTCATGTCGATCACACCGAGCATGACGTCCAGGTCATCGTGACCGAGCAGGGTCTTGCTGATCTGCGAGGCCTGGCGCCGGTGCGGCGCGCACGTTTGATCATCGAGAAATGCGTGCACCCCGACTACAAGGCGGCGATGAGAGAGTATCTGGAGCGCGCGCTGCGCGATGCACCGGGCAAGCACACGCCGCATCTGCTGGATGAAGCCTATGCCTGGCACCAGCGCTATCTGAAGACGGGCTCCATGCGGGCCTGAGGGTACATGCGCAAACCAGAAACGCTGCCATGGCAGCGTTTTTTGGTGATGCTGTCTGCAACCCGGATGGCGGCTTCGCAAAGCGCTCTGGATTTGCAAGCTGTTCCGGCGCGCGGTACGGCTTCAGGTCACTGGAGCCGGATTGAAGAGCACCAGCGCGTTATGCAACTGCCAATGCTCGGCCCAGGTCTTTTTGCGACCGCTGGCGACATCGAGCATCAGCCTGAACATCTCCCAGCCTATGTCTTCGATCGTGGCCTCGCCGTCGGCAATGCGTCCGGCGTTGATATCCATCAGATCGTGCCAGCGTCGCGCAAGGTCGCTGCGCGTGGCCACCTTGATCACCGGAACCTGTGCCAGACCGTAAGGCGTGCCGCGGCCCGTGGTGAAGACATGCAGGTTCATGCCGGCCGCCAGCTGCAGCGTGCCGCAGATGAAGTCGCTGGCCGGCGTGGCCGCATAGACCAGACCCTGGCTGATGTCGCGATCTGCCAGCCGCTGACCCGGCGACAGCACGCCGGTGATGGGGGCCGTGCCGCTCTTGATGATGGAGCCCATGGCCTTTTCGACGATGTTCGACAATCCGCCTTTTTTATTGCCCGGCGTGGTGTTGGCGCTGCGGTCCACGCGGCCCTTGTCGAGATAGGCGTCGTACCAGGCCATTTCCTCGATCATGGCTTCGGCCACTTCGGGGCTTGCGGCGCGCGAGGTGAGCTGGTCGATGCCGTCGCGCACCTCGGTCACCTCGCTGAACATCACGGTGGCGCCCGCACGCACCAGCAGGTCGGTACAGAAGCCCACTGCGGGGTTGGCAGTGACGCCGCTGAAGGCGTCGCTGCCCCCGCATTGCACGCCCACCACCAGGGCGCTGGCGGGCACGGTCTCGCGGCGGCGGGCGTCGAGGCGGCGCAGATGCTGCTCGGCCTGGCGCATGATGGAGTCGATCATGGACATGAAACCCACATGGGCCTCGTCCTGCAGGCAGACCACATCAAGTGCTGGTTCGCGCTCGTCGACGATGGGAAAGCTGCCCGGCGGCAGCAGGCGCTCGGGCTGCAGCTTTTCGCAGCCCAGGCTGACCACCATGACCTCGCCGCCGAAGTTCGGGTTGCGGCTGATGTTGCGCAGCGTGCGCTGCGGGATCTCGGCTCCCACGGCATCGATGGCCACGCCGCAGCCATAGCTGTGTTCCAGGCCCACCACGTCGTCAACATGGGGGTATCGAGGCAGCAGCTCGGACTTGATGCGGCGCACCGCAAAGTCGAGCACCCCGGCCACGCACTGCACCGTGGTGGTGATGGCCAGGATGTTGCGCGTGCCGACCGTACCGTCCGCATTGCGGTAGCCCTCGAAGGTATAGCCTGCCAACGGCTCCAGCACGGGTGGCTTGACGGTGGCGATGGGCAGGCCCTGCAGCGAGCGTGCCTCGGGCATCTGCAGCAAGCGCTCATGCACCCAGCTGCCGGCGGCAATGGGCTTGAGCGCATAGCCGATGATCACGTTGTAGCGGCGCACCTCACCGCCTTCGGGAATGTCCACCAGCGCCACCTTGTGCGCCTGCGGCACCTTGTCGAGCAGTGTGAGGCCGGACGGCAGCACGGTGCCCGCAGGCAGGCCGCCGTCGTTGGCAACAATGGCCACGTTGTCGGCAGGATGCATGCTGATGGAAAGCGGAAGTGGGGTACTCATGGCAATGTCTCAATTTTCTAGGTGCCTGTCGCAATCGGAGTGCAGCCCTCCCAGACTTCAGGTTCCCAACTCAGGAACGCCGAGCAAGAGCCGCTTCGCGGCGAAGGCGTTGTCCCCCTCCACGAAGTGAGAAGGGGCGCCGTGCAACGGGGACGGCGCGAAGCGCCTCAGGGGGGCTTTACTTATTCAGCCTTTATTCCAGCAGACTTGATCACCTTGGCCCACTTGCTCACCTCGGCCTTCTGGTAGTCGGCCAGCTCGACGGTCGTCATGTTCGACGGCAGCATGCCGAAGTTCTTGAGGCGGGCCTGGACTTCGGGAGTGGCGACGATCTTCAGGATTTCGGCATGCAGGCGGTCCACGATGGGCTTGGGCGTGCCCGCAGGGGCGAAAACGGCCTGCCAGGAGCCCATGTCGAAACCCTTCTCGCCGGCTTCGGCAATCGTCGGTACATCGGGCAGCGATTCCAGGCGCTTGGAGCTGCTCACGGCGATGGGGCGCAGCTTGCCGGACTGGATGTGCGGGCCGACAACCAGGGCAGTGTCGAACATCATGTCCACCTGTCCGCCCATGACATCCTGCACGGCGGGACCGCTGCCCTTGTAGGGCACATGGGTGAACTTCACGCCGGTCTGGTAGGCCAGCAGTTCCAGCGCCATGTGGTTGGAGGTGCCGTTGCCCGGGGAGGCTGAGGTCAGACCGCCCGACGAGGCCTTGGCTTTGCTGCCGGCCAGCACGTCAGCCAGGGTCTTGTAGGGACTGGAGGCCGGCACTACCAGCACCAGAGGGCCGGAGCCGAGCATCGCGACGGGCGTGAAGGACTTGACGGGGTCATAGTCCAGCTTGGAGTACAGGCTGACATTGATGGCGTGCGAGCTGATGGTGCCCCCCAGAATGGTGTAGCCGTCGGCCGGGGCACGTGCCGCCAGGGCCGAACCCACGCTGCCGCCGGCGCCGCCCTTGTTCTCGATGACCACGGGCGTGCCCAGGGCCTTGCTCAGCGGCTGCGCAATCACGCGCGCCAGGGTGTCTGTATTGCCGCCGGGGGGGAACGGCACCAGATAGGTGATGGGCTTGCCCGTGGGCCAGTTGCCCTGTGCCAGGGCCGGTGCGGCGACAAGGGATGTGCCCAGCAGCAGGGCGCTGGCGGCGAGGGTAGATTGAAGCAGGGTGCGGCGTTGCATGATGGTTGTCTCCGGTTGAAAAGCGTCTTTTCGCGCTGTGGAAAGGGGTGTGATTGAACCAGCTTGGCTTGGGCTGGATGTTTGCTCTTTGCGGTCTTTTCTGTGCAGGGGCTGGAGTTCAGAAGCGCGGTTGCTTGCCGGTGAATTCCGGGTCGTATTTGCGCATTTGGCCCAGGTCGTCGCGGTTGCGGATGCCGCAATGCAGATAGTTGTCGTGCAGGCGGGCCAGGGCCTCGCGGTCCAGGGTCACGCCCAGGCCGGGCGTGGTGGGCACGCGCAGGCTGCCTTCCTCGAACTGCAGGCGGCCGCCTTCGACGACCTCTTCGTCCTGCCACGGATAGTGGGTGTCGCAGGCATAGGTCAGCAGGGGCACGCTGGCGCACAGATGAGTCATGGCCACCAGGCTCACGCCCAGATGGGAGTTGCTGTGCATGGACAGGCCCAGATCGAAGGTGCGGCACAGCGTGGACAGGCGCTGTGTGGCACGCAGGCCGCCCCAGTAATGGTGGTCGCTGAGCACGATCTTCACGGGGCAGCCCATGTCGGCGTTGCGGCGGAACTCGGCAAAGTCCGTCACCACCATATTCGTGGCCAATGGCACATCGCACTCGCGTGCCACGGCGGCCATGCCGTCCAGGCCCGGGGCCGGGTCCTCGTAGTACTCGAGCACGCCGCGCAACTGCTGCACGATCTTCAGGCTGGTTTCCACGGTCCAGTTGCCATTCGGGTCGATGCGCAGCGGTGTGCCGGGAAAGGCTTCGGCCAGCGCCAGGATGCCGGCAGCTTCCTGCTCGGGTGGCAGCGTGCCGGCCTTGAGCTTGATGCTCTGGAAGCCGTATTGGTCGATCATGCGTCGGGCCTGGGCCACGAGCTGGGCCGGCGTCAGGGCTTCGCCCCAGGCGTCGGGTGCATAGGGCTGGCCCACATGCTCGGCGTATTTGTAGAACAGATAGGCTGAGTAGGGCACGCGGTCGCGTGCGGGTCCGCCCAGCAGGTCAACGATGGGGGCCTGGGCCATCTGGCCCTGCAGGTCCAGCATGGCGACCTCGAAGGCGCTGACCACCTTGGCCACGGTCTTGGAGACATGGGTGCCAGGGGCCAGCGAGACCTGCTGACCCAGAAATTCCGAGGCTGTGAGTTTGGGTGGAGTGACCAGGGCGGCAACACGGGCCTCCATTTCATTGAGGGCCCAGGGCGAGAGCCCGACCAGGGCCGGTGCGGCCTTGGCCAGAGCATCCAGCATGGGTTGGTCGCCATAGCTCTCGTTGATGCCGACCAGGCCGGAGGCGGTCTCGATCTCGATGATGGAGCGCAGCGCCCAGGGCTCGTGAATGCCGGCGGCGTTGAGCAGCGGCGGATCACGGAAGGCAATCGGCGTGATGCGGATGTGGCGGATCTGGTGAGAGGTGCTCATCTTGAGATGACTGGTGCGGCGCAGGAGCTCCGGGCCGGAGTTGAAATAAGGAGGCTTTGTGGTATGTTGTCGTACAACTGAAAGCCATTATCATCAGGCTCATGAGTACTCAGACATCGGAATTACCCCAATCAACCCCGTCTTTGCCGCTGACGGAGGGGTACGCGCTGCGCAGCAAAACCAGCAAGGGCAGCCGCAGTCTGGCGAATCTGTTGTCCGAGGAGTTCGAGCACAAGATCCGCCAGGGCCTGCTGCATGAGGGGGACAAGCTGCCCACCGAGTCCGAACTCGTGCGCAGCTATGACGTCAGCCGCACCGTGGTGCGCGAGGCGTTGTCCAAGTTGCAGGCTGCAGGGCTGGTCGAGACCCGTCATGGCATAGGCACGTTTGTGCTGCCCGCGCGCCAGAGTGCAAGCCCCATGCTCAGCGCGCGCGAGCTCAGCGAGTCCGTCGATGTGCTGGCCGTGCTGGAGCTGCGCATCAGTCTGGAGACCGAGGCAGCCGGTCTGGCTGCCCAGCGCCGCAGCGAAGCCCATCTGCAGGCCATGAGCGAGGCTCTGCAGGAGTTCGAGCATCATTTCGCACTGGGGCACGACACTGTCGAGCATGATCTGGCCTTTCACCTGAGCATCGCGCAGGCCACAGGCAACCGGTATTTTCAGGACATCCTGCAGCATTTCGGAACGCTGCTGATTCCGCGCAATCGCATCGCCTCCATGCATACGCCGGCACGCGATCCCGACTATCTGCGTCGTGTGAACCGCGAGCACGAGGAGATCTATGCCGCCATCGTGCGCCAGGATGCCGATTCGGCCCGCGCCGCCATGCGCATCCATCTGACCAACTCGCGGGAGCGTTTGCGCCTGGCGCAGCGTCTGAGCCTGAGCGCAGAGTCCTGATTCCGAAACCCTGGCCTGGGCGGGCGCCTGATGGAAGAGGCTGACCGCAGCAAAGCGCGGCGGACTGCCCGCGGCATGCTGCGGAGGCAGTGTCCCGCTGCGTCGAGCACCTGAAAGTGCTTCCAAATTCATAGCTTCAATCGGTATTCAGGATTGAGTCTGACGCATTTTTCTTGGATGAAAGTGACGAAGACCAAAGCCTGGTAGACGGCTGCGATCCGTGCTTACCCTTAGAAAAAATCTCTTGGTGTTCAAAAAAACCTAGTTGTATGATGACTGACCACAACAAGGAGACATTTCACCATGGTCCGACGCTCGCACTTTCTGCGCTCTCTGCTGGCCCTGGCGGCCGGCGGTTTGCTGTCGTCCACATTGCTGGCTGCCGATGCCTGGCCCAGCAAGCCCATCCGTCTGGTCGTTCCCTATCCGCCCGGCGGCAGCTCCGACATCATTGCGCGCTCCATCGGGCAACTGATCTCCCAGGAGCTCAAGCAGACCGTGGTGATCGACAACAAGCCCGGCGCCAATGGCAATCTGGGCGCTGAGTTCGTCGCCCGCGCACCGGCCGACGGCTATACCTGGCTGCTCTGCGATCTCGGCGCACTGGCCATCTCTCCCTCGATCTATACCAAGCTCAGCTTCGATCCGTCCAAGGCGCTGCGCGGTGCGGCCATGCTGGCTTATTCGCCCCACATGCTGGTGGTGCACCCCTCCGTTCAGGCCAGCAATCTCAAGGAGCTGGTGGAGCTGTCCAAGAAACAGGACCTGAACTTTGCCGTTACCGCATCGGGAAGTGCACCCCATCTGGCCGGCGTGGAGCTGGCCCGGATCACCGGCGCCAAATGGGTGTATGTGCCCTACAAGGGCGGCGTGCAGTCGGTGCAGGACACGGTGGCAGGCCAGACCCAGGTGCTGATGAACGGCATGCTGGCCACCTATCCACATGTGCAAAGCGGCAAGCTCAAGCTGCTGGGCATTTCCAAGAACACCCGCATGCCCCTGATTGCCGATGTGCCGACGCTGGCGGAGCAGGGCGCACAGGGTTTTGCCTCGGGTACCTGGCAAGGCGTGGTGCTGCCCGCCAAGACGCCTGAAGCCGTGGTGCAGCGTGTGAACCAGGTGCTGCTCGGTGCCATCCGCTCCACCGAGGTCCGCTCCCGGCTGACCGGCCAGGGTGCCGAGGTCGTCACGATGACGCCCGCCGAAACCGACAAATTCTTCAACGCCGAGCGCGCGCGCTGGCGCGCCGTGGTGCAAGCCGCCCAACTGCAGCTGGATTGAGCTGCCAGATCTTTTTTGCTCTCCTCTTTTCAAGGATTACCATGACTCCCCAAGACCTCAAAGACGTGATGAGTTCCGGCCTGCTGTCCTTCCCCGTGACGGACTTCGATGCCCAGGGCAACTTCAATGCCAAGGGCTATGCCGCACGCCTTGAATGGCTGGCCCCCTACGGCGCCAGTGCCCTGTTCGCTGCGGGCGGCACAGGCGAATACTTCTCGTTGTATGGCGAGGAATACGGTCAGATCATCAAGACCGCCGTGGATACCTGCCGCGGCAAGGTGCCCATCATTGCCGGCGCCGGCGGCCCCACCCGCACTGCCATTGCCCACGCCCAGGAAGCAGAGCGCCTGGGCGCCCACGGCATCCTGCTGCTGCCCCACTACCTGACCGAAGCCGGCCAGGAAGGCCTGATCGCCCATGTGGAGCAGGTCTGCAAGAGCGTGAAGTTCGGCGTCATCGTCTACAACCGCGACCGCACACGCTTCACGCCCGAATCGCTGGCCATTCTGGCCGAGCGCTGCCCCAATCTGGTGGGCTTCAAGGACGGCATGGGCAATATCGAGACCATGTCCTCCATCTTCATGAAGATGGGCGACCGCTTCGCCTACCTGGGCGGCCTGCCCACGGCCGAAGTCTATGCAGCCGCCTACAAGGCTCTGGGCACGCCCGTGTATTCCTCTGCCGTCTTCAACTTCATCCCCAAGACGGCCATGGCGTTCTACGAAGCCGTGCGCACCGACGACATGGCCACGCAGCACAAGCTGCTCAAGGAATTCTTCATGCCTTACCTGAAGATCCGCAACCGTGTTGAAGGCTACGGCGTGAGCATCATCAAGGCCGGCGCCAAGCTGGTCGGCCACGATGCCGGTCCCGTGCGCGCTCCCCTGACCGACCTCAAGCCTTCCGAGATGGAGGAACTCAAGGTCCTGATCGACAAGCTCGGCCCCCAGTAAGACCCGATGCAGGGGCCAGGCCAAGAACCGGGCCCCGCGTCTTCAGGAGACAACGCATGAAAAAGATACTGATCACGCTGGGTGCCACCCTGGCCCTGGCTGCCCAGGCGGCCGGCAACTTTCCCGACCGGCCCGTCAACATCATCGTGCCGTTCCCGGCCGGCGGCTCCACCGACACCGTGGCGCGTGCGGTGGCCCTGAGCATGGCCGAACAACTGGGCAAGCCCTTTGTCGTGGAAAACCGTCCTGGTGCCACGGGCACCATCGGTGCGGGAGCCGTCAAGCGTGCAGCGGCCGATGGCTACACCTTGCTGGTGGCCTCGCTGGGCCCTTTTGTGGTGACCCCTCATATGGTCAAGAACGTGCCCTATGACGCCAGCAAGGATTTCGACTACATCACCATTCCCGTGCAGGCGCCCAATGTGCTCGTTGCCAGCCCGACGCAAAAGGCCCGCAGCGTGAGCGAGGTGATTGCCGCGCTCAAGGCCAATCCCGGCAAGATCAGTTTTGCAAGCTCCGGCAATGGTTCTTCGGACCATCTGTCGGCCGAACTGTTCTGGCAGCAAACGGGCACCGAAGCCGTGCATGTGCCCTACAAGGGCGGAGCACCGGCCATCACCGATCTGCTGGGTGGACAGGTGGATTTTTCCTTCCAGAACGTCAATGCCGTGCTGCCCCATCTGCGTAGCGGCAAGCTGCGTGCCATTGCCGTGACCGGCAGCCAGCGTTCGCCCGTGCTGCCCGACGTTCCCACACTGGCCGAGTCAGGCGTCAAGGGTGCAGAGGTCTACTCCTGGCAAGGCATGGCCGCTCCCAAGGGTTTGCCGGCGGATGTCAAGGCCAGACTGGCCAAGGCC
>NZ_JBKFBC010000022.1:0-12285 GCF_053345995.1 Comamonas sp. C24C
ACATGCAACACCCAGCGATCTCCTTGCGCTGTCGTCCTGCCAGTCACCAGGCCCGCATAAGCCTCCTCGATATCCGCATTGCTACGCGTCCGATCGGTAAACAGTTCCCTGCCTTTTGAGCCAGTCAGCATCACGCTGCCGCTGCCGCTGCCGTACAGATAGGTATGGGGGCTAAGCGGAGTCAGGCCATAGAGCCCGGCATGGACATAGCCCTCCATCCACCCTTGGTAGCCAGCCCCCGAAGGTCGCCCCTGCACCATAGGGTTGCCGGCCAGAAAACGATCGGGTCGGCCATACCAGGCATTTCTGTTGCCGTAATACAGACCAAGCGCCTCCAGCTTGACACGCAGAAAACTCCGGCTGTCCTGATACAGCAACGGAAAGCCTTGTGATGAGTCCTTGACCAGGGCACCAGCAGGCTGGGAGCGATCGGGGGCGGCGTGGGTAGCCAGCTCCACATTCACCTGCACCACTACGCCACCTGTCGGCCCCCGCTGCACATCCAGTTCGGCGGCCGACACATTGGGGTTGCTGCGTAGCCTGGCCGTTCTCAGAATTGAGATCAGTACCAAAGACTTACCCTTCGCGGCAAGTTCACAAACTCGATTTGCTAAATGCATCGTAGAGGCTGCATCGGCAGTATTCAGTCACGCCTAGCTATAGCAAAGCTGGCGTATATCGCACCATTAATTCAGGCCCTTCTGCAAATGGACCGAGGTGATTTGACTCATCCGCATCGAGACGCCAAGCCAATGAAGTTCTTGTGCTTCTAATTGAATGAGCGCATAAATAAAGCAAAAGCGATTAGATATTCATGCTCGAAACTAAACCAGACACTTATGCATCGTCAATGAGTTTTCGCCCAAAATGGGCAAGATGCATAAATTAACAAAATTTGAGAAACTTTCTGACTTTTTCTTTTTATCAAAAATAGGATGCAGGGATATCCCTCTTGGAGGAAGTACTACTCTGAAATGTAAAAAAATTCATTGCTAAGATTTACAAATAAAAATCAGGTAGTATCAGCTTTTCTTGAAAAATTTTACAGGGGATTAGTGATGGTTTATTCTAATGAGAAGCTCAATATTAATTTTAAAGATTACAGCCGAACTAAGTCTCTCAGAAATTTTCAGAATATCGATGTTGCATATGATCGCTCTTTCGTCCTTGTGGCTTATATCGCGAACCGATTCCTCTTAGACCATATGCTACGCTCGGCGCGCCTTTTTGCTAATAATGACTTTGAAACCATGGTAATCTGGGGTGTACTAGCTCATCAAAATGTAGCGCATCTTATGCCTCCAGGAACAAGGCCTTATTCAGTTCTTTCGCAAAGGGGGCGGCTTGAGAATGAGGAGAATTTAAGACCACTACGTTTACGTGACGTATCTTCCATTACAGGAATCCCTAGAGAAACCGTACGCCGTAAATTAGGGGCTATGGCGAATAAGGGATTTGCACGTCGAACACCAAGTGGATGGATTGTAATTGGCGACCGGGCAGAGCCTGATCTAAGAGATTTTACGAAAGCGACTGTCATGCGATTAATTTCCGTATGCGATGAAATTATATCGACTCTTGAAATGACTGATGGAGTACATATTCAAAGATTGTAAATAAATATTTTTACAATCTATAACAGGTAATCTGATGGCAATTTGCTCATGAATAGCATTGACACAAATCATTCCCATATAACAAAGTCCAAGCTTTAAATTAATTGTTAGATTAATACGATCGACTAAATTAATGAGAAATAGATGAAATTGAACAAGTGAGACTTCAGTGCAAATTCTATGGAGTTGAGTAAAATTTTGTACTGGTTTCGTCACAATGACTACTTTGGCGGCAGAAGTCGGTGGAATTCCAAATTGAACGAGTTTCATAAAATAATGGTTGTTTTGAGTTCACAGTCGAATTTATTTTGTCAAAATAACCCGCCAATTCAGGCGGAGGTTTAGAATCTTCGATGTCTGGGAATTCAGAATTTCTTTTCTACATAAATATCTCCAATGCTCAAAAGAACATTGTTAGCGTAGGAAAATAGAAGCGCATCATTATCAACAAAAGTAAAAATTTAAGAGACTAGTGAAATAGATAAATGATTAATTCTCCTGAAATTAATAAAATCCCGATAAAAGTACGTCTAGTAAATTATTTTTTACCTATTGTCATGCTGTTTTTTGGATGTTTGCTGGGTAATAATTTTGATTATCAGTATTTTAACAAGCAAGTTGAACTTCAGCATTTATTTATATTAAAAAGAGCAATTAGAGAAAAAGCAGAAATAGCAAAAATATTTACTAACCTCAACTACAAAAACAATTCTTGTAGTGCACAAGATATTAACGACCTGAAAAAATCACTTTATCAGGCTAAATTCATTGCAGATATTGGACTTATAGTTGATGGGAAAATATTATGCACTGCGATATCTGGCTTAACGAGTGGCTCTAATATTCCTTATGCCGAAAGGAGGTACAGAGCAGATGGTTCAGCTGTAATTTCGGGGGTGGAATTGTCTTCAGCTAACAAAGAGCATGGCTTACTTTTTATGAATGGTAGTGTAGTCATTTTTGCAAATGATGATTTGTATGATGATTTGGCAACGGAAGGAGTTGGTTCAGTTATCCAGGTTAATGCAGAGGATAAAGAAATAATATATTGGCACTCTAAAGCATTGGATAATTACAGGACAAAGCAAGAAGGGATTTATTATAGATTATTATGGCCGGGTCATAGAAAAACCAGTTGTCTTAATGAAATTTGTGTTACGTCTGAGTTTAGAGTTTCCTGTAGGCTCAACACATTGATACTGGCATTATTAGGGCTTATGATTGGCATTCTTTTGGCGTTAGCCATTGGAATGCGTTGGAGAGCCAGGCACGGATTGCGCTACAGGCTTATTGAAGCGATGAGATCCAAGCAGATATTTTTAGAGTATCAACCGCTGGTTGCTGTAGATGGCGGTAGGGTCGTAGGTGCAGAGGCGCTAGCCCGTTGGCGGCATAGCGAAGTCGGCCAAATTTCTCCCGATACTTTCATTCCTTTGATCCAAAAATTGGGACTCGGCCGAGATTTTACGAGGTATGTTGTGAGGATGGCTCTAGATGAGTTACAAAAAAATCTTAAATCAGAAGCTGATTTTTATGTAGGAATTAATGTCTTTCCAGATGATCTTGAAGATAACGATTTCTTCGAGTTTTTGCTTTTAGAGCTTGAAAGAATAAGTATTCCCGCAAAGAAGATAGTCTTAGAAGTGACAGAAGGAAGTCAATTTAGTGTAGAGAATCCTTCGGAAATATTTCAATTATATCGAGCATCGGGGATTAGAATATACATAGACGATTTTGGAGTGGGGTATTCAAATATCAGTCGTATAATAGAAGGTGGTATTGATGGAATCAAGTTGGACAGGGTCTTTATTAGATCTATTGACTTTAAATCAAAAAGCAACAACATTTTCGAGAGCGTCGTTGCAATGACCGAGAAAATTGGAGTGCAAATTGTCATTGAAGGGGTGGAGACAATTGAACAGCATGATCATGTTTTGAGCTTGGCCCCAAAATCAATTGGCCAGGGTTGGCATTATGGGCGTCCCGGACCAGCGAGTTCTCTAACCGTAGGATGAAATTTATTGGAGCAAGCTCGCTACATTTTACAGCGAAAGTACGGATGCACGCTTAGCGCTCGAATGTCTTGAAACCGGGGCATCTTTTTCTTGCGTTTGCATGGCAGTCGTTATTTGTATCGACCACCTGCGTGCTTTAACCTTGGAGTTCCTCAAGATTTCCAAGCATTTTCATGCGAGGTCTGATTTTCGGGGTCCAGCAGGAGGGGCTGTTGATTTAGGGGTCGCATCGCCGATTCTCGTGTCCATTAGCATGTGTGGATTCAACTGGTCAATGCAACACGATAACCGCCATCTGGCAGATGGGGTGTTGGCTGAAGCAAACACCGCGGATTTACCACACCGAAGCTCAGAATGCCCTGATGTGGGATCGCTGGAGAGCTGGCGATACCCAGCACGAGATCGGCAAGCTGCACACCTCCGTTCATACCATCCTAAGTGCAACGGGCGGCAACCGGCCTCCTGCAAGACGCCAACCTCCGTTGGCATTGTCTCTGGTCGAGCGCGAGGAGATATCGCGCAGCCCAGCCGCAGGTGAGTCCATCCGCTGTGTAGCTAGGCGTTTGAAACTCGCAGCGTTCACCATCAGCCGTGAACTCCTAAGTAATGGCGGCGAGACTTGCTGCCGAGCTACAGAGGCAGACGAGGCTGCCTGGGGAGGGCACGTCGCCCAAAGACGTTGCAATTCTGCGCTGGCACAGATCGTGGTGGGTAAATTACAAAGTCAATGGTCACCTGCGCAAATAGCAGGGGGGCCACTACACCCAGAAGACCCTAATACATCGATGGAACGTCAATGCCGTAACCGTCAGCGAGCCACCAGCCTGCATCGAGGATCGAGCAGTTCCAGGGCACAGGAAAGGTGAGCGGCTGTTCGGCGATGCCTACAGTCAGGTGGCAACACTAGTAGAGCTGCGCACTCGCCAGGTAATGCTGGTTAGGGACTTGTACACCGAGGGACCAGCGCTGGCCAAGACTTTGTCGAAAGAGGTCTATCGCTTCTTGACCTGGGATCAAGGATGGCGGAAATGGCGGAATACAAGCACCACTGTGGGCTTGGCATCCAGGTCTGCTTCTGCGACCCGCGAAACCCAAGGCAGCGCGGAACAAACGAGAACACCAACGACCCGCTCAGGAAGTACCTACCGAAGGGCATCGACATCTCCGACTGCTCGCAGGATGAACTGGATGCGATTGAAAGAAAATTAAGCGAGCGGCCCAAGGAGCCCCTGCTGAGATGTTTAACAAAGGCGTTGCATGGATCGGTTGAAACCACAGCCTCAACTGTTCATTGGGAAGGGTTTAGTGTATGTGTGTCATCTGGGTGAAGCGATCTGCGTCAATTCTCTTGATTATTTTTGGGCCGGAACATTTATGTGGGCTTGGCAACATAGGATTTCCTGGCTAGCGGCGGTGCATGTGACGAAACGGTGTTCACTGGTGATCGAAGGTCGAGTCTATAGAGTGCGCTTCAGATAAAAAAGCCACACGCGACTGCGGTAGGTTTGGCATAAAAAAGCCGTTCCTCTTTTGAGATGCCTATGGAATTGGTTAGGAGGGAGTAGGCGGGTGCCATAGGCCGGCGAAAACCCTTCGTTATGGTACTAATTAAATAAATCTCCCAAGGTTATAGAAAATAAATACCCACAGCGCTTACGATCATCACTCCAGCTCCTATAACGCCAAAAATGCATAGTATGATGATCAGTCCCTACATTATAGTTAAGGATATTCTGAATTTATTAAGGGTTTGTTCGGATTGAGCTCAATTTCCAGATGATACCCAATAAGGCTGCCTGTTAGGCTAATATCCATATTTATGTATGGAAATAGATTCTTCAAAACTTTTGATTGGCTTAACAGTGCATGTCGGTAGTGTAGATCGCTCAAAGGATATAAGAAATAGCCTTGTGCTCATTTTGGGCATACCTTGGGGTGACCGTCGAAAATTGAGCTTGGTAAGGTTGACTAGTGAGGTATGCCAATATTGAGGTGGCAGCTACCCTAGAGGGTCTTTCTCATGCTCTAAAGGGGCGGCTTGATGCTCTACGCCAACTCCGTATGAATCACGTATTTGTTTCAAATGGCAGCATTTCAAGTTGAAATAACATGTATATTAGATGCCATTGTCTTATTTATGTTTGAATTTCCTGCAGGGTAGGTGAGAATGACTTATCTCTATTCATTTCGAAGCGAGATAATCTACTCGTAGAAAAGTCAATCATGTTTTCTATCCGCCAAGGTTTCGCCGTCACCATCTCTGGTCTAGCAATGACACTGATGGCAGCTCCGGCCGTGGCTGGTAATTACTTCCATTACTCAAACATTGAGCAGGGCTACAAGGTGAACCCTGATCATTCTCGCAGCGATTTGGCACGGGCAGATGTAATCTCCCAAGCCGCTGACGCTGTGGCCCGAGGTAGCTCTTCCAAGTTTACAGACAACAAATATCCAGCCTCCTCTGTTACTCACTCCAATTCTGCTTTGACCCGTCAGGCTGTAAAGCAGCAGTTGCTGGATGAATCGCCATCACAGCGTGTAAACCGCCTGAGCTCTCTGTCCGAGTAAAATTTTAACGCAATCATCACCGACATCCGATCATTAATTAAAAATCGGATGTCGGTGAATTAGCCCCGATCGTGCCCATGAAATTGCCGAGAAATTAATGGTTCTGGTGCTTCTAAATTGGGTATCTTAGCGTTTGAATACGCTCACAGCCTCCGCTAGCCGATGGGCCTGCCCATTCATATCTGAAGCCGCACTAGATGAATGTACCACTAGCGATGCGTTTTGCTGTGTCACTTGATCTAGCATTAAAACTGCTACATTCACTTGGCTAATACCACTAGACTGCTCTGTAGTGGCATTACTAATCTCTGCAATCAGGCCATTTACATGACTAACCTGATAGACGATCTCGTCCATGGCTCTACCTGCATCATCTACTTCCTTGGCCCCACTTTCCACTTTTTGAGCGCTATCATCTATTAAGGCCTTAATTTCCTTTGCTGCGTTGGCGCTGCGTCTAGCGAGACTTCGGACTTCGCTAGCAACGACTGCGAAGCCACGTCCTTGTTCTCCAGCTCGTGCTGCTTCAACAGCTGCATTTAAAGCCAAGATATTGGTTTGAAAGGCTATGCTATCAATCACGCCAGTGATGTCTGCAATTTTTTTGCTCGCGTCTGTAATGTCTTTCATCGTATCTACAACTTGTCCGACAATAGCGCCACCTTTTTTTGCAGCCTCGCATGCTCCAGCAGCGAGCGAGGCTGCTTCGCGTGTGATGTCGGCGTTGTTCTGCACTGTGGCTGTCATTTGCTCCATTGCAGCAGCAGTTTCCACCAGGTTTGATGCTGCCTGCTCGGTGCGCAGATTAAGATCGTTGTTGCCCTGAGAAATCTCCAAACTGATTGACAGCACACCATTAACCTGTTCAGCCACATCATCGACCAATGATCGTAGGTTCAACCCAGATTGGTTTACGGCTCGCAAAAGCATTCCAATTTCGTCAACTCGATTAAGATTAATGTTCTGACCAGGCTGGCCTGAGGCTACACTTAATGCTTGCTGAAGTACGTGCTCTAATGGACGTGATATTTGTGCGTCCAAAATCTGCCAAGTTGTGAGCATCAGTAATGTGCTACCTGCGGCAAATCCCGCAAGGGCAGTACCCATCACTCCAAATAGGGCTGCACCGGCCACAGCAAAGCCACAGAGTGCTAACACGCACCAGCGCAGTCGCCAACGAACTGACATTGTCTGCGGCCACGATGTCCATCCCATGAGTCCTCTGCGTAACACTAGTCCCTGGTAAAATATACGGCTACCTGAGCGACCAGTTCGAAATGCTCGATACAGCTGCTCTGCGCTTTCAATTTCTTTATGTGAAGGCTTTGTACGAACTGACATATAGCCTGCAACTTGACCATCGCGCACCACCGGTGTGGCGTTGGCACGTACCCAATAATGATCACCATCTTTACGGCGGTTCTTTACTAGGGCCGTCCAAGAACGTCCGCTTTTTAGTGTGGACCACATGTCTGAAAAAGCCTCTGATGGCATGTCTGGGTGGCGCACCATGTTGTGAGGTTCACCTATGAGCTCTTCGATATCATATCCGCTCACAGCAGTAAAGGCCGCATTTGCATAAGTGATACGGCTTTGCGTATCTGTAGTAGATAGTAGCGTGGCGTCGTCTGGGAAATCAAATTCACGCTGCGTCACAGGTTGGTTATCGCGCATAGTCCTAAGTCTTCATCTTATTTGTTGGTAGCTAGATTTGGTGTCCGTTGTTGACGGCGAGGGAAGAATGTTCAGCGTTAAGTCCGTGGACAAGTGGAGATCGTCGCTCTGGGGTTGGCACAGGACCGAGAAGCATGCACTTATGGGGCAACTCTTAATGCGTGAAGAAGGCGGCGGAAGGCAACGCGCTAGATCTTGTGGTACACCATGCTTGCGGCTATCAGTGGTCATTGAATAACAGCGAACCGCTTTCTTCGTTGTTGACATGCTGTTATTGGCGGTTGCTCGTTTACAAAAGGCAGATGACCATCTCGCCAACTGCAAAAAGCTCCTGGGAAGGCGTGTGTGCGATATTGCACAAAAATTTATACGCTCGCACAAGACTCTAAACAGGTGAACAACAAAATGGAACACCTTCTTGCTCATTTTGGGCAAGATTTGGATTTTCTATTCCGGCGGATCTCGCATCACACGGGATCGATGCTGTTCTTCCAAGACGACGCTCGTACCGCCGGTTCTCAAGCTGCAGGTGCAGTACCATCAATACCGTGTCCACAGCTAGACGTTTTGCGTTCTCTTGCATAGCGAAATTCGATATTAATTTTTGAACATTAAAGTAATGTAGCTTATTTCTGTTGCAATACGTTTCATTTTTATACGAATTTTAATCTTAAAAGAGTGTATATTCGAAATTCATTATATAAATTTTCTTTCAAGATTGTGTGATTTGCTGTTTTTAATTCACCCTGAAAAAATAATTCCAGGCTGGGTTAATTTCGGGATATATACTCTTGATTTCAATATGAAAATTTTCACATTTATAATCTAATAAGAATATATTTTCTATCATTTAGAACACAAGACTAGTTTTATGAAATATTCCAATTTTTATGAGTTCCGACTTATTTTTATTACCAGTACAGCTTTAATTTTGAGTGCATGCGGAGGGGGAGAGGGAGGGGATTCAGCCAATGGAGGCGGGGTAGTTCCAGGGATCAATAAAGATAATTCAGGGGAAAAAGATCCAATTATAAATAGTGTGGTAGGAAGTAATTCTGATGTGCCAGAAAATGCGGGCGTATATCCAAGTGCTTGGTTATACAATCAAAGATTGTCAAGCATGTATACCTTGTCTGATGTCGGTAAATGTGATGAATATGATGCTTACTGTCGCCTGGTGGCAAATAAAGACGCAATTTTTGATATTGAATTGGATGCCTCAATAGATTCAGTAATACTCCAAATAACACCAGCCGATACGAAGTCTTGGCGGGTTCCGACGCATGATGTTTCATGCGATCGTGACTGCTGGTCAGATCATGTGAACGATGATTCCGCAGTGCATTTAGTTAGCGAAAAAGTAATCCATAAAGGAAAGGTATTGCATCGGATCAAAGTGCCAGGAAAATTTAATCTTCCTAAATATGGATGGCTTCTCCAGTTACATGGAGGCGGTAATGCCAATGGAGTTGGCTTCAAAAAAATCTACGATCACACATCAGTGATACGTCAATATTTTGAAGGTAGTGCAATTAATATTGTGCTGGTGCCATTGAGCATTGGTGGCGTTGCGCCTAAAACTTTGCCAAATATTTTTCAGATTGCATCAACTGTCGGGGCTCGTGTTCCATTGCCAATTGGCTCTGTCAAAGTCAATGATGTACTTGAGATGAAAAATTTTAATTTACTGGATAGCGCTCAATCGTACTCTAATTTACTACGTAATTTTTCCAATCAAGTTGGGGCTAAGGCAGGGGACACCTTTTGGTATGGGATGTTCAGTTCATCAGTTGCGAAAACAATGATTTCTGGTATGGGTTATCAACCTGGACAGTCCGCAATAGGTTGGGATGCCCCTGAGGAGTGGGGGCGTACCATGACACATGAGATTGGTCATAATCTATCGCTGCGGCATTCTCCTTGCGGAGGTGTTTCAGGTGTAGATACTAGTTATCCCTATCCAAATGGAGATATTTCTGCTCTAGTACAGGCTACATATCGTCAGCCCTTCGATTTATCTCAGGGTGCAGAAGTTACGGGAGAAACCAAAGATGTGATGGGGTATTGCGAAGGTACTTTCTTCTCAGACTACTCCATCTCTAAAGTTTGGAGGTACTGGCAAAAAGCGCAGCCAGTTAAATCTGCGTTGGCGCAAAAATCAGGGCAACCAGCACTTGTATTTCCTAAGCCGGAGCCAATATCTCAAAGCTCGGCGGTCTATAACATTGAAACCGTGATAAAGCATTGGGATACAACGCAACCTATCGTGGGTGACTCACCTCCATCTATGCAAGGTATGGTTTACGTTTGGGAGGAGGGGCTGTCAAATGCTATCCAAATTAGGACATTGTCAAACGAGATGGAGCCTGCAGTGCCAGGTTTGCCAATTGAGGTTCAACATAACGACAACTTATGGTATTCGGCTATTGCCTCTCGTCTCAGCGAGAGCGATAAAATTGAAATCTGGACCCCAGGTCCCGGTAGTCCACGGGCGATAAAAATTCCAGGATTATGAAGTCAGCTGGGAATAGAGTGTGCCGATGAAGGTCATCCCACAATGGACGCACCGGATGAGCGTGCGCGATCCTGCGCTCGATGCACAGCATATTGAGCTGCTGGAATTGTGCCGCGCGGTCCATGACATGGCACTGCATGGCAGGCAGAAGAGCAACCTGTACACGCAGCGACTGGATGAGATAGTCCATGCCTTGCGCAAGCACAACCAGTTCGAGATCAATAGGCTGTTGGATCGAGGGGAACATCTCCCCAAACAACTGCGCGTCAATCGCGCAATGGCTTTGCATCAACTCGAAGAGTTCGCCTTCGCTGCCCCATCGCACGATGTGCCTCTGGCTAAACTCCAAAGCCTGCTTTGCGGCTGGATTCAGTACCACTTGCATTAACGAAAGCAGGCGTTCATGGTTCGCTGTGTGGCAAGACTTCCTGCCACATTTCTCACCAGAGAACTCAGGACGCTTTAGCTGCTTTTTTGGACTTCGCTGGCACTTTGCGAGGGCTGGAGCTCATCTCTTCTGACTTGGCGGGACGTTCTGTCTTGATCGACGGCATAGCCTCCCAAGCCACAAACAGTTTTTTGTCATTGTGGATTCAACCGATGGATGCAACACATTCGTTAAACATCTCAGTCGGGGTTCTGTACCCCAAGGTCTTCCTGGGTCGCTCGTTTAATTTTCTTGCAATCGCATCCAATTCATCTTGCGAGTAGCCAGAGATGTCGATGCCCCTGGGCAGGTACTGTCTGAGTAGCCCATTGGTGTTCTCGTTCGTTCCGCGCTGCCATGGGTTTTGTGGATCGCAGAAGTAGACCTGGATGTCGGTGGCCGCAGTGAGTCGTTTGTGCCTCGCCATTTTCGATCCTTGATCCCAGGTCAAGGAGCGATAGAGCTCTTGTTGCAAGGTCTGTGCATGCCTGGCCAGCGCCGCAGCGACGGTTGTCCACTAGCTTGACCAACATTACGTAGCGGGTGTGGCGCTCTACTAGCGTTGCCACCTGGCTGTAGGCATCGCCAAACAACAGATCGCCCTCCCAATGGCCCGGCACTGCTCGATCCTCTATGCAGGCTGGGCGCTCGCTAATGGGCACTGCATCGACGATCCGTCCATGGATGGGGGTCTTCTGGGTGTAGTGGCGTGAGCGACGCATCCCCCGGGTACGCCGCAAATGCTCCGGAAGCTCTTTCTTCAAGGCTCCGCGTGTTTGGACGAAGAGCATGCGATAGATGGCTTCGTGAGACACCTGCATATCCTTTGCACCCGGGTAAGTTCGTTTGAGCCACCCTGCTATTTGCTCGGGCGACCATTGACTTTGTAATTTACCCGCCACGATCTGCGTCAAAGCAGGATTGCAGGCCAACTTGCATGTCTTGGGGCGGTGCGCTCGCTGCCAGGCTGCCTCATCCGCTTTGGCTGCTCGATAGCAAGTCTTGCCGCCATTGCGTAGGAGTTCTCGGCTGATGGTGGATGCTGCTCGCTTCAAGCGCCTGGCAACGCAGCGGATGGATTCACCTGCGGCCAACGCCCTGGAGATTTCTTCTCGCTCAGAAATGGTCAATGCCCAGCGAGACCGACGCCTCGCTGGTGGCCGGCTGCCACCCGTCGCACTCAAGATGGTGTGAATGGACGAGTGTGCTCGGTCAAACAGCTTGCCGATCTCGTGCAGGGTATCCCCAGCCTTCCAGCGATCCCACATCAGGGCCTTCTGTGCTTCGGTGTAGTAAGACTGGCTAACACCACCTATCCACGAAGCGTGCGCAGATGATCGCTGCCGCCAACTTCAACAGCGCTTCGTGGATATCCAGCCGTCGTTCAAAGCGGATTCGCAGCTTGCCAAAGCCTGCAAACCAGCTGTGCGTCCTCTCCACCACCCAGCGGTGCTTACCCAGCCGTTGGCT
>NZ_JBKFBC010000023.1:0-8021 GCF_053345995.1 Comamonas sp. C24C
ACAGTTCTTTGCTAACGGGTCGTCTTGCCATGAGGGCTGCAAGCATAACTGCTCTGCGAGGGGCTATGACGAAGTGATGTTAGCCACTCTAAATCCGCGGTCTTTGCTTCATGCCAACACTCCTTGCGCCAGAGGCGGTCATTGTGTTGCATTGACCAGTTGAATCCACATACAAAAGTGGCCACACCCGCAATGTGTTCCTGCTGGTATCCCGGATAGAGTGATGCTTCGTAGTCACCGGTACGCCGTTGCTGAATCGCGAGATCGAGATGCATACGCTGTTGCGTATCACTGCCCATGGGCGCGGAGGCCTCACGCTTGCAGAGTTCCGCAAGAGCTACGCGGGCAAGCCGGAAAAGCGCTTGGCTCTGGCTGCGGCAATCCAGGGCTGGATGATCCGTCGAAGCAAAGACGTGCTCAAGGATCTGGGTGACAAGGCCCGCCAGTTCGTGCACTTGTCGCCGGAAGGTCTTGATGTTTACAAGGAGATATGCGGCGACATGACCTTGCAGGCGATGCCAAAGATCGTTCGACTGCGCAAGTGTCTTGAGGTTCTCAAGGTCTCATACCTGGTTGAAACAGTGCAGGCCATGGGAGAGGACGACAAGCTCATCATCTTCTGCGAGTACATGAGTGCGGTCGAGGCGCTCAACAAGCCCTGGCCAGCATGGGGCTGGGCTGCGTCTCACTGGTTGGCTCGGACAGCTTAAGGCGTCGGCAAGCAGCTGTAGATGCGTTCCAGACGAATGCAAGTATCATGGTATTCATCGGCACCACAATGGCCGCGGGCGTGGGCATTACGCTCACGGCAGCCAACATCGTGGCATTTGCTTCCATGCCGTGGAAACGAAACCGGCACTGATGCGCCAGGCAGAGGACCGGGCCTATCGCTTGGCCAGATCCGCGATGTCTTGGTCCTGGTGCCCATCATTCAGAGCACCATCGATGAGGGCGTACTGCAGCTGCAGGAGAACAAGCACACCTTGGAAGTTGAAGTCGTGGAAACTGCGAAGAGGGCATTGCCCAGCCAACAACGAGCGGCTATAGAAACTGTGCCAGATGAAGCTCCCGAGGAAGTGCAGGGCACTTGAATATGCCTAATTTATTTTAAGGACCCATAAAAATGGCCACTCAGTGGCCATTTAATCTCAACTCTGCTGTAATCATTTGATCTCAAACTGCGAGCGATCCTGATCCTTTATCCAGGTAGGAGGCTTTCCACGACCTGTCCATGTTTGACCTGTCGCAGGGTCACGATACTTAGGATCAACAGTTGCGCGCGTTGCCTTCGTTTTCCCCTGCGGGAATATGTCGTCTTGAGTCAATCCATATGTGGATATCAAGCTTTTAATCTGTTGCACGGCAGCGCCGATTTCGCTCTTACGAGCAGCTTCAATTTTGGCTTCGAGTGTTGCGCGCTGGGCCAGTAGATCTTTGTACGACACTGCCGAGGTAGGCATTAGTATGCTCCGTTAAAATGACAGAATATATTATAAGGCATTTTAAGAGAAGATATATGGTTTTTTAGACGAAGGGATTACGTTGAGCTTATTGTCAGCGTTAAATTCGATCCACGTTGGCTCTTCAGTGCTTTGTAGCATCTAAGATGCGGGCCCCAGGAAATCATAGTGCATTCTTCATGCTTTGAAAAGGAGAAAGCACTATGGCAATCCGCCTGCATGGCAGTGCCCGCATGACGCCGCGTATCCGCGCAGAACTCCAGCTAGCGATCGGCTCCCATCGGCACTTGGCCAGGCTCCACGGCATCAACCCCAAGACAGTGGTCAGTTGCGTGCACGCACCTCGGTGCTCGATGTGACCATGGGTCGTCGCGAGAAAGCAAGCCAGCATCTTTCCCTCGAGCAAGAACACGTGGCGATTGCATTGCGCAAACAAGGGCATCTGTCGCTGGACGATCTCATGTGGCAACTCCTGGAGACAGCACCCAAGCTCAGCCGTAGCGCATTGCATCGATGCCTGCAGCGTCACGGAATCAGTCGACAACCCTCAACGCAGGTACCAGGAAGGCACGGAAAGTTTGAAGAAACGACGCTGGACTTCGTTTACATCGACAGCACTAAAATGAAGATCTCCTGCGGCAAACAGCACATGTTTGTCGCTTATAGGCCGCGTCACATAATTCACGCATGTCGCGTTCTTGGACAGGGCCACGAAAGCCAATGCAGCGTAGTTCCCTCGGCAGGTGATTGTTGCCTTCCCGTACCGCATACATACCGTTATGACGGACAACGGCATGGCCTTTACGGGACAAGAACGCTTCAGAGGCGGCGTCACCGACACATGCATCGGTCACTTCTTCGAGCGCATCGGCAAGTTAAATGGCGTCGAGAAAAGGCATACGAAGCCATACCACCCCTGGACGAACGGCATGGTAGAACGCATGAACCGGACCATCATGGAATCCACAATCAAGGTGTACAAGTACGAGAGGCTGGAGCAGCTACGGGAGCATGTCCAGGCCTTCGTTCAAAGCTATAACTTCGGCAAGCACTTGAAGTGCGCTCAAGTGGAAGACACCATTCCGGGCGATTTGCGACGCATGGGAAAAAGATCCAAGCCGCTTTAGACTTCTTCCGTACCATCTCACTCAGGGACTGAACATCTAAGTCATCGAGCGATGCGCACCAGCTCACGCGAACCAGAACATTCTTCAATCTGTCGGGAAAAATGGAGCGTGTTGTCCGCTATCTAGAAGCTTACGTCCAAGAGCATTTGCGCGCTTCCCCTGATCTTGCCAAGCGCATCTCCACCACCGATAAGACCGGAGAAGGCAGCAGCGATGTCACCCGACCGTAGTCAACTTGGCATTGCCTTGCGAGATCACACCATCGCCAGTCAGCGAGCCGATTGTCTGGTCGAAGCCGCCCAGATCGAGTCGCGCGCCAGAATTTATAAAAAAGGCGCTATTTGGCGAAAAGCTCCTGGCTGAGCCTGCCTGCAAAGTCCCAGACATCACCTGAGTGGGGCCTGAATAAGTGTTGACTCCAGAAATCGTGAGCATACCGGCGCCTAGCTTAACCAGACCACCAGAGGTGGGAACGTCATCGCGGATATTTCCCGATAGGGTCAGACCAAAGTCCTGAGTGTCGATGCTGCCAATTCCTCGTATCCGGATATCGTTGCGAAGGCTTAGGCCGTCAATCAAAGCCTGCATTATGGTCATGTCTGACATGGTCAGGACTCCAGTTCCCAGAGCATTGGGTTGCCCCACACCAAGCATCCCCTCTTTCAATTGCGTACCACCGGAGTAACTGTTGTCACCCGCTAATGCCAAAGAGCCAGAACCTGTCTTGACAATACTTCCGACACAGTTTGCATCAACTGAAGTCCGCGCTGTCAGATATGACTGTCTAGGAACGTAGTTGTCATAAATCGCTTGATTCATGCTGCGCTGGATCTGCAGGCTTGTTAGCTGGGCCTGGGCGATGACTGCGGCAATCACGTTTATATCAGTGAAACTCGCTATGTAATTGGTAAACTCGCTGGCTGGAGGTCCAAAGCAGCGCCATCCAGGTCTCACATTCTTTTCATAAAGTAAGCGTAGGACTGTTGCCGTTTCGTTACCGTCAACGGCTGCTCGTGCTTCCCGATAACCAGAGAAGGAATGGTTGGCATCAAACATATTCTTCACAAGCTCTATTGCGCCCAGGATTTTCGGCACAGCTCGTGCCGCAAGGGATTCGATAGTCGGAAGCGGTACGTCCAACCTAGCTTTGAGTTTGTTCATGGTCGCAATCTTTGGGTGCAATTCTGATAGGCGTTTGATTAAACGTGCTTCCAAGAGGTCGTTAGTCTGGAAGTGTCAGCAGGCAGATGATGAGCGTTTGATCGATCTAAAAATTACTCAATTTTATTATTATTTTGTATCTGTGAATTGAATTCATTGCCCGAGACTAAGATTAAACATATCCGAGCCCGCTAAGTAATATATTTTGAATCAATCGAATAATATTTCCAAACTTTATTTAGCATGTTGCATCGATAAATCATCGACTGACTAATCATCGCCCCAATGATTTATTATTGAATATTAACGATTTCAATAAATATTAACATTTCAATGGATGATTTATCTTTTGAAAGCTATGCGATAACTGTCGCAACCTGGTTTTATATATTCGACGATTAGGTGAGATATGTCAAAACCGTGCAGCGTATAATAGGGTGCTGAGTCGTGTGCATAAAAGGTGCCATTGTCTCGCGAGACAAATACTGAGTTGGAAGAAAAAATAGGGATGCTAATGAGCCGTAGGTAAGGCGGTGCTATGCCCAGTGGTTAGGGTAGGATGCAGGCTTGATGCCTTGCTTGCAATTGGTGCATGAGGTTCAGGAGAGACAAATCCGCTAGCCAGCGCTTGCGAAAATCTACGCATCTTGCCGCATCCCGAAAATTGTATGTCGGTAAAAGTAGATTCACATCTACGTCGTTGGCTGATGCTTACCATTTCTCACTTTCGGACTCTTATATTAAAACGCGTTAAGACTCGAAAAAGTAGGGGGGGGCGGTTTGGGAATTTCAGCGTAAATTTGGTCCCTTTTCCAAGTGCGGACTGACAAGAAATTTTGCCGTGTGTTCTGTCCATCAGAGCTTTCACGAAGGACAAGCCCAGGCCGGTTCCTGGCACATGCGGCTGCCCGGGAGTGTGAAACCGCCGATATTGTTTGAATAAATTGGGGATATTTTCTGGGCTGATTCCATAACCATTATCAGATATCTCGAGAACAATATCATTATTCTCTCTTGACAACCTACAGTCCACGCGTGATTTTTCGGGGCTGAATTTTACTGCATTTTCAACGACATTGATAATGCCTCTTAGCAAGAGGCCTCGCTCCGCATATACAAAGAAAGCTTCATCATCCGTTTCCGTGATATTTGCCTGGATATTTTTACTATGAAAAAAAACTGCCAAGTGATCGTAAGCATCCAGCAGCACGCCGCGCAAGTCTATCTCTTCCGGCTCATAGGCAATCGTGCGCATGCGGCTGATGCTCACAAAATCATCAATCAATGTCAATGTTCTACGTGAGTAACTCTCAATCTTTCCAAAAAGCTCTGGCTCAGCTTCATAAGCATGAGTCGTTTTCGCCAAATCGAGCAAGGCAATGATTCCCGCTTGCGGAGACTTCATATCATGTGAGAGCTCTGAAAGCATCTTGTCTTTCTTGCTTGTCTGTGCGTAATTCGTGTAAAGTATAGACAATGTTCTTGAAAATCCGGCTAGCGGTGATATAAACCCGATCCAAAGCTTGAAGAAAAACCATATCAGTAGAATCTCCACTATCACTGCTATAGTGATAAGGATGATTGAGGTGCGAGTCACTTGCGAGCGATAGCATTTCCAGTGCTGCATGGCGTCTGCCATAGCACTGTTTCGGAGTTCAATGATTGATGCCATACCAGGTACATAAACGTCCGCAAATTGCGCCGGCGTCATGGCCTCTCCGACCTGCCATGGCCATAATTTCATGATCTCTTGGGCCCTTGTCAGTGAATTTTCAAAATACTCGCGCTGGACTCTTGTTGTTGCCTCATTGATACGCGTATTTTCTTCAATGGATTGCGCTTGTGCGAGCACTGAATCTCGCAACTGATAAATTCTCCCCTCAACGATTAATGCATCGTGAAGATCTGATTCTGTGAACTTCTGACTGCGCACTAATCCTTCTGTGAAATATGAACCGTAGCGACCCGCATACTCTCGAAATTCACCAGATAAACGTGCTAGTATGATGCTCGGCATCAGTTTGGGGGCGCCTGAGTTCGAAAATTGCGTGGCCTTATCCAGAAAAAAGACAAATGGTGATGTCGCCTGGAACATTTTTTCTGTAGCTGCCCTAATACGTCCTGGCTCTAATTGGGCCGGATGCAATGCATAAATGGCGTCGAATGAGGCGCGACCCTGCGTCAACTCTGTTCTTACGCGCCGTATATCAGCCCGCATGGAGCTGCAAACCAAGCAATCCAAGGAAACAAGGCGCTGCTCCAAGCCATTTAACTCCCGGTCGGTCCTGGCCCTCGCATCAGAGAGCTTGTTCTGTCGGGCTAAGTGCTCTTGCTCGGGAAAAGACCCAAGAAAAGAATTCGCAGGGCCGCGCTCTGCCGACACTGCCTCGTAAGCCCGTAGCCCGTCCTGAATTAGTAAAAGCCCTGCCTCGGTGTTCTGGATTGATCGATATGTCTGATACTGAACGAACGAGAGTCGCGAAATAGGGAGCACCAATATAATTGCCAAGGCTATGCAACCGAGAAAATACTCCGGTTTCAGATTGCATTTTTTGCGTTCAGACATGTTTTCTCAACTGGCAGATTTCAAGTCGATAGCCGTAGTTGTAAAGCGCGGAAACCTTCAAACCATGATCCGGGCGTAAGCCAAGCCGCGATCGAAGATTGCTGATGTGCGTGTCCATTGTGCGGGAATCCGCACCTTCCGCTCGCCCCCATACTGCAATGCGAAGTTGTTCACGGGACACGACATGCCCTACATTTTGAAAGAGGTGCCAGGCCAGTGAGAATTGGATGGATGTTAATTGAATTTCCACACCATCCCGGTAGGCTGTGCTGCCGTTTCGATCAAGCTTAAACAGGCCAATTGTGATCGCCAATCGCTTTGAATTTTCCTTACGGGCTGTGGCTGCTTCAATACGAGCCAACAGCTCCTCCCGATCTGCCGGTTTCCTGACAAAGTCATTGGCACCCGCGTTGAGTGCCTCAGCAGCATGGTGACCGCTGCTACGCATAGTCAAGATAATCGCTGGCGTGTCCCTGTGATGCTTTAGCCGTGCCCACGCCAGCACATCAATGCCGGAGAAATCTGGTAATTCCCAGTCAAGTAGTAGAAGATCGTATTTCGAAATCATTAGATTTTTAATGATTTCACGGGAAGATTGAAACACAATAACTTCATGTCCTGCTTCCCCAAGCCATCTTGACACCAAGTCTGCCTGCACGAGATCATCTTCCAAAAGTGCAATCTTTAAACGATGGTTCATATTTTTATTCAAAATTAATTGATGGGCATGAGTGTTATTCGCGATTTTTCGTAATAAACTAATAAATTTATAATATTTATTTCTATTTGTTAAAAAAGTATCAATGCAGCCCGATTCTAACCACCATAATGAGGATGGCTGACGCCTATGCTCTCAACTTTAATGAAAATTAACATTTGCAGGTGGGCATTCTGTCTTGAGGCTGCGCTAAGCATCCGGGGGCGATGTCTTGATATCACTAGAGGAAAGAATTAGGTCGATGATCAAAGGCTAAGATTGAGATAATGTGAAAAGCAGCCAAGGAGGCAACACATGTCCTGTCAGGTGGTCTCACCAGGGTTGATTTGAGTTGGCTCTTGGGTGCCGCCAGCCTTTCTCTTATAGGGAGCAAGGCCCCGTAGATGCAGGACGTCTCCTGTAGCAGAAATCCTTTAAGTTTAGGCTTGCAGCGCAGATGATCATCAAGAAAAAACCAGCTAAGCTGGGAATTAGCCAATACATAGCAACTGCACGCGCTCTTTGTTGTCATGGGTTTCCGGTAAGCAGTAATCATTGTTCAAGTGATCGGCAAGGTCACTGTTAGCTTCATCAATAGCAATGCCCATACTTAGTGGGATTAGACTTTCTATGTTGAGATACTCACTTGCTTGAGTAATTGGGGTCTGGACTGGTAACAATATAGGTGGATCAGATGCAACAAAATGATTCCTGGTTGCCCATTTTGGGTGTAGCAAGGGAAAATGCCTATGAGATCTGTAGCTGGTTGTTGGGGAATGCACTGGAGTGGTGCATGGTGCGGCGGTCAGCCGAATGAAGATCTGGCACTCTCGTATTGCGCGAGAGTGGCTGCGTAAGCCGACGCGATCGCTATAGCCATGACGCCCATGTCAGGTTGAACACTCAATTGACGAAGGCTTAGAGTGGCTAACATCACTTCGTCATAGCCCCTCGCAGAGCAGTTATGCTTGCAGCCCTCATGGCAAGACGACCCGTTAGCAAAGAACTGT